>NZ_CP023702.1:5712500-6033333 GCF_008704555.1 Streptomyces nitrosporeus | reverse complement strand
GAAGACGGCCCTGCTGAAGGCGGTGCGGGAAGCGGTCGGCGAGGAGGTGCGGCTGGTCGCCGGGGTCGGCAGCGCCGACACCCGGCACACGGTCCGTCTCGCCCGGGAGGCGGAGGCGGCGGGCGCGGACGGGCTGCTGGTGGTCACCCCGTACTACAGCCGTCCCCCGCAGGACGCCGTCCGGGCCCACTTCCTGCGGGTCGCCGAGGCCACCGGCATCCCCCTGATGCTCTACGACATCCCCGGCCGCACCGGCACCCGGATCGAGCCGGAGACGATGCTGCGGCTGGCGGAGCATCCGCGTGTCGTCGCGGTCAAGGACTGCTCGTACGACCTGCTCGCGGCCACCCGGGTGATGGCCGGGACCTCGCTGGCGTACTACTCGGGCTGCGAGGAGCTGAACCTCCCGCTGTACGCCCTCGGCGGGGCGGGCTACGTGAGCACGGTCGCCAATGTGGCGCCCCGTCAGATGCGGGCGGTGCTGGACGCGTTCGACGCGGGCGACACCTGCGGGGCCGCCCGGCTGAACGGGCTGACGGCCCCGCTGGTGGAGGCGGTGATGGCCGCGGGGCTGCCCGGCACGGTCACGGTGAAGGCGCTGCTGGAGACGGGCCCGGTCCGCGAACCGCTGCAGCCCGCCGACCGGGGTACGGTCGCCGGGCTGCGGCGGACGCTGGAGGAACTCCTGGCGGCTACGAGCTAGTTGTGGCTGTGCAGGACGTCGTTGAGGCCGCCCCAGACCGCGTTGTTGGGGCGGGCCTCGACGGCACCGGAGACGGAGTTGCGGCGGAAGAGGATGTTCGAGGCGCCGGAGAGCTCGCGGGCCTTGACGACCTGCCCGTCGGGCATGGTCACCCGGGTGCCGGCGGTGACGTAGAGCCCGGCCTCGACGACGCACTCGTCACCGAGCGCGATACCGACCCCGGCCTCGGCGCCGATCAGGCAGCGCTCGCCGATGGCGATGCGCTCCTTGCCGCCGCCGGAGAGGGTGCCCATGGTGGAGGCGCCGCCGCCGATGTCGGAGCCGTCACCGACGACGACGCCCGCGGAGATGCGGCCCTCGACCATGGAGGTGCCGAGCGTACCGGCGTTGAAGTTGACGAAGCCCTCGTGCATGACCGTCGTGCCGGCGGCCAGGTGCGCGCCGAGCCTGACCCGGTCGGCGTCCGCGATGCGTACGCCCTTGGGGGCCACGTAGTCCGTCATGCGCGGGAACTTGTCCACCGAGGTGACCTGGAGGTGCAGGCCCTCGGCGCGGGCGTTGAGCCGGACCTTCTCCAGGTCGTCGACGGCGACCGGGCCGAGCGAGGTCCAGGCGACGTTGGCGAGGAAACCGAAGATGCCGTCCAGGTTCAGCCCGTGGGGCCGGACGAGCCGGTGCGAGAGCAGGTGGAGGCGCAGGTAGGTGTCGTGCGCGTCGAGCGGCTTGTCGTCCAGCGAGGAGATGACCGTGTTCACGGCGACGGTCTCCACACCGCGGCGGGCGTCCACACCGATCGCCCTGGCGGCGCCCTCGCCCAGCTTGTTCACCGCCTCCTCGGCACTCAGGCGCTGGGTGCCGGCCGGGCCGGGGTCGGCGACCAGTTCGGGGGCGGGGAACCAGGTGTCGAGGACGGTGCCGTCACCGGCGATGGTGGCGAGGCCGGCGGCGACGGCGCCGGTGGTGCGGGCGGAGCCCTGGGAAGTCGTGTCGGTCATGGACAGAACCTAACCGGCCGGGTGCCGCGCGGGCGAACCGGTCTCAGGAGGCAGCAGGGCCCGGACCGGCCACCGCACACCCGCCACGGCGAGGCCGGCGCCCGGCGGCCCGTGTCCCCCTGTACGCATCCGCGCACCTGGATACGTACAGGTGTACGCAGCACGGGGCGCTACGGTATTCCGACCGGTCACACAGTCGTACCGGTCAGCAGGTGCGGAACAACACGACACGGCGGGGGCAGCGGTGACACAGGACGCGGGACAGGGTGGCGACGCGTACGGGGGCATACCGGGCGGGGGTGCGCCGCACGGCGGTGCCCCCTACGGTGCGCCGCCCGTGCCGCCGGGCTGGGGCGGCTGGGTGCCGGCGCCGAAACCGGGGGTGATACCGCTCGCGCCGCTGAAGCTGGGCGATGTGTTCAGCGGGGCGTTCGCCACGCTGGGCAAGTACTTCAAGCACCTGATCGGACTGTCCGCCGCCCTGTACGGCGGCGCGCTGCTGCTGATGGCGGTGGCGGTCGCCGTCGCCTACTCCGCGGTCTCGGACACCCTGGACCGCATGGTGGCGCTGGGGTACGACGAGGACCCGGCTCCCGGTGACGTCTCCACCCTCGTGATCGCCGGGATCTGCCTGGCCGTCCTCGGGATCGCCACCATGCTGGTCGTCTCGGGCCTGATGTACGCGGCCGTGCCCGCGGTGGTGCAGGAGGCCGTCCTGGGGCGGGCCGTCACCTTCGCCGCGGTGTGGCGCCGCGCCTGGGCCGCCCTGTTCCCGGTCATGGGGGCGGTGTTCCTCACCGCGCTGGTCATCATCGTCCCGGTGCTGCTCCTGATGGTCGCGCTCATCGGGATGATCGTCATCTCGGCCACCGCGGAGAGCGGGACGGGTTCCGTCACGGCGTCCGTCCTCGGCATCCTCGGGGCCCTGGCGACGGCTCCGCTGGCGGTGTGGATCGCGATCAGGTTCTGCCTGGCACCGGCGGTCGTGGTCATCGAGGGGCGCCGCCCCGTCGACGCCATGCGCCGCTCGGCCCAGCTGATACGCGGTGACTGGTGGCGCGTCTTCGGCATCACCCTGCTCGTGTACGCGATAGCCGGGGTGGCGGGCTACTTCGTCCAGCTGCCGTTCATGTTCCTCGGCATGTTCTCCAGCGTGCTGGGCAGCGCGTCGCTGGGTCCGGAGCCGAGCGTGGCCGCGGTGCTGGTCATGATGGGCGGCTACATGGTGGCCATGCTGCTGGGGCAGATGGTCTCCCAGATCATCGTCACCACCTTCCCCCAGGTGGTGACCTCGCTGCTGTACATCGACCGCCGGATCCGCACGGAGGACCTCGCCCCGGCCCTCACCGAGGCCGCCGGCCTCCCCCCGCAGGGCCACTACCCCCCGCCGTACCCGGGCGGTGGCGCCCCGCGGTGGTGACCTGCCCTCCCCCGGTCCGGGGTCTCACCCGCTCGCCCGGTCGGGGGCGATGAGACGCCGGATCGCGGCCGGTGGACGGAGGCCCCCGGCCTCGGACCGCTCCCGGCACCAGCGGCGCCCCGACTCGGAGTTGGAGCTCCAGCCGCCCCGGAGCTCCTGACGGATCAGCCAGGGCCTCAGCACGGCGGGCAGCCCGTCGGGGCACGGGAGGCGGTGGCAGGTGTCGGCGATGTCCTCGATCCTGCGCAGCGCCGCGTCGTCCTCCCCCAGCGGTCCGCCGGGGGCCGCCAGCTCACGGATGTCGAGGAAGCCGGCCAGGAGGATGTTGTTGCACCAGGCCACCCGCCGCGACCGGCCGGAGGTGTCCGCCCCCCGGTCCGGGAACGACGAGGGGTCCTTCCCCACCGCCGTCATCAGCCCCTGATAGGCGCTCCGCCCCGCGTAGTCCCGTACCGTCTCGGCCAGCCAGTACCTGCCGACCGGCCCGGCCGCCGCCCAGCCGTCGAGCAGCGCCGTGAGGGGGTCCGCGCCGTCCGACCGGGCGATCCTGATGGCCAGACAGGTTTCCGCCACGTCGGCGATGTACGGCGCGACGGCGGGGAACCCCGGCACGACGTCCACCGCCACCGTCTCCGCGGCGAGCACTCCGTTCCGTGCGAGAGCCCGGATCGCGACGAAACCCTGCCGGGTGCACAGCCAGGTGGCCCTGACGGCATCCGCACGCTTCAAAGGCGTCGGCCCCTCTCCGCACAGGCCCGCTTCGGGCCGCCTCGTACCTCACGGCGAGGAGACCCGTCCCCCGGCCCGGAACGGTCCGCCGTGACCTGCGGCCGCCCCACCCTGCCCTGCCCGGCACGGTGGGGCGGCCCGGAGCTGTCGTGCGCCGGTGACGCCGGGATGTCAGACGGTGGCGAACCCTCCCGCCCTGACACCGGCGACGAACGCGGCGAACGCGGGCGCGCCCACGTCCACCACCGGGCCGCCAGGCTTCTTCGAGTCACGCACCGGGACCACGCCGCGCGAGGCGACGAGCCCGGCACCGACCTCGACGCACGCGCCGCCGTTGTCGCTGTACGAGGAGGTGAACCAACGAGGGGAACCGGTCGTCACGGGATGCCCTTCCGTCATGGCCTGGGATCGCCTCCACTCCGCCCGACGAAGCGGAGGCAGTCCCAGGGTGACGGGCGCACCCCGGCCACACAAGATCAGAAAGCGCCGAACTCACCGCACGCTGATCCCGGCCCCTGACGGCCGGTCTGCCGGTCACGGCACATGCCGGGCAGTGCCTGGGCACCGGACACGCAGGCTCCCCCATCCGCTCGGGGCGAGGGCTCGACCCCTCAGGCACTCCGCCTCGTCGCTGCGGGGTGATCCCGCCGAACAGCAGTGGGCGCGCCCCGGCTGTCAGCCCGTCCAGGGGCGTGGACGAGTGGGCGAAGGAGGGCGGTACGCTGAAGAACCGTGAGAGAACATGCAGCTCAGCGTCAGACCCACCCGCTTCCCACGCGCCCGATACGCATAGCTGCCGCGCAGGCTCAGGCAGCGGCCGGGGACATCGAGGCGAATGCGGCCGCCGCAGCGGCCATGGTTCGTGAGGCCGGACGGGCGGGGGCCCGGCTCGTGGTCTTCCCGGAGAAGTTCCTCAGCGGCTACGAGCCCGATCTCATCCGGGCCGACCCGCGCAGGTACGCTGTGGGAGCCGGCGACCCGCGGTTGGATCCCATCGCCGAAGCCTGCCGTGAGACCGGCACGGTTGCCGTTGTCGGTGCTGCTGTCCACGATCAAGGTGACCTGTACATCTCGGCACTGGCCATCGGCACGAGCGGGGAACTGGTCGCCCGCTACGACAAGCAGAACCTGTTCAAATCGGAACACGAGATCTACCGCGAAGGCACGGCCGGGTGCACACTCCAGCTCGACGGCTGGCGTCTGGGACTGGGTATCTGCTACGACTCCGGCTTCCCCGAGCACGCCCGTGCGGCAGCGCTGGACGGCTGTCACGCTTACGTCGTCGGCGCCTTGTTCGGCGTCGGCAACGGGCACCACGAGTTGCGCACGTGGTTTCCCGCACGGGCCCTGGACAACACCTGCTACGTCGTGCTGGCCAATCACATCGGCACGACAGGGGGCTGGGACGCCTGCGGCTCCAGCACCATCTGGGGCCCCGACGGGCGCCCCCTCGCCGAAGCCGGTGCGGATCACCCGGAGTTGATCACCGCCGACCTCGATCCGGAAGCTCTGCTCACGGTCCGCGATTCGGAACCGATGCTGCGCGATCTGCGGGACACGGCCACTGAGGCGCGCGCCTGGCACCGGCTCGGCTGATCCGCCCTCAGCACCCCGGACGAAGAGGGGCCCGCACGGCCGCTTCTCGACGGGCCGGTGATTCCCCTCGTCGTCTGGCGAGCCACGAGTGGGACGGTCCTACGCGACGACAGAGTCCCTGGCAGACGGGTCCTCGGCCCCGGTCCCCGTGAAGGGCCAGGTCCTGGCGGCCGGTGGGCTTCGGGTCGGTCGGGATCCGCTTGTGGACGAGGTTCGCCACCAGGAGTACCCGCCCGGTCAAGCTGAACGGCCGTCCTTCGTATCACCGCCTCCGGACCTCGTCCTGCCGAGCCGCCGAGTACCCGTAGGCACGCACCTGTGCCTCCGCGGTCACATGATCGCCTGCGGGTGGTGCGTTGACCACTCAAGCGTGCCGTCGCCTGCCGACGGGAAACAACACGTCCGGGTACCGCAGTCGGCACAGACCGCTGTCTGCCGTCGGTGAACACCACCCCGGAGCGGGCGCAACGGTCATTACCGTCCAGTCGCATGACGACGGTCACCACCCGCACGGTCGAATACCCGGCCGACAACCTGACGATGATCGGACACCTCGCGCTCCCGGCCGGCACCGGGCGCCGGCCCGCGGTCCTGATCGGACCCGAGGGGGTGGGGCTCAGCGATGTCGAGCGCCACCGGGCCGAGGCTCTGGCCGGACTCGGGTACGTGGCGCTGGCCTTCGACCTCCACGGTGGACGCTATCTGGAAGACCCAAAGGACATGCTGGCCCGCTGCATGCCGTTGCTCGCCGACCCCGGCCGGATGCGAGGGATCGGTCACGCCGCGCTCGACGTGCTGCGTGCCGAACCACGGGCCGACCCCGGCCGGACCGCCGCCATCGGCTACGGAACCGGGGGCGCGGTCGCGCTGGAACTCGGTCGCGACGGTGCCGATCTGCGCGCGATCGGGACGGTCAACGCGCTCACCACGGGCCGGCCGGGCGAGGCGGCACGCATCCGCTGCCCGGTGTGGGCCGGGGTCGGGTCAGAGGACCCGATCATGCCGCCCGCCCAACGGGACGCGTTCACGGCGGAGATGGAGGCCGCGGGCGTCGACTGGCGCCTCGTGGTCTACGGCGGAGCCCTCCACGCCTTCCACCATCCGACGGTCGGCCACACCGTGCGCCCCGGCGTCGGCCACCACCCACGTCACGCACAGCGGGCCTGGCGTGACGTCGTCGCTCTGCTCGCCGAGTGCCTGCCCGTCGCGGATTGATCCGCTCGGCTGCTCCTGACGCCCGGCTCCTGCCCGCCACCGTCGCCCCCGTCTCCGTCCGGCTCCAACGCCTGTGCGGCATCCCGCGAGTTCCCCTGAGCACTGCTGAGTCCTCGTCCCCATGGCCAGGGTGTTCTGTCCCCTTGCGATGTCCTTCGAGCCAGCGATGTAACTTCAGGATTCTTGAAGTGCCCCCACTTCGTCCGGTCAACCTGTGATCGGGGTGAAGGTGAGGAAGCTCGGATTGGCACCGGCAGCCGTACGCGGTCTGCGCGAGTTCCGCGATCCGGTCCCGGCTGAGGAACTGGAGTGGTTCGGGACCAACCGACGTACTTGCCGGGTTCGTCCTCGTGCGGGCCTCGGTGGGGCTGGCGGACGGCACCGTCCGCGGGGACGTCGGGCGTGCCGTCCTGGCTGGCTCGGGCACCGCCGCAGCCGCTGGCCGAACACGGTCGGCCCCCGCCTGCTGATCACCCAGAAGACCCCTGCCGAACTCGGCCCGGCCGGCAAGCTCTGGACCACCCGGGCCACCCGCAACCTCGCCGCCACCCTGGAACGGCTCCGCGTCGACCGGCAGCTCGAAGAGGCTCTCACCCACGGCGCCGACCCGCTCCACCTCGCGCTCGTCTTCGGCATCGACGAGAAGACCGCCATCCGCTACGGTGACGCCGCTCGGCAGCTTCCAGCATCAGAAACCGAGGAACACCACGGGAGTTCATAAGCATGCGCATCTCAACCGACGACGGCCGATTCGGGCTGATCTTGACCCCAGCAGGTGACCCCTGGGATGCGCGTTTCTTTCGTTTCCAGCTCATCGTGGACTCGATCATCATGGGCGATTCAGAGCCCTGCATCCTCGGCTCGATGATCTTTGCTCTGCAGAACATGGCCAGGCTTGAGGACCCGCGTCTGGCCCGGCCCGACGCCGACCCGGCCGCGGCGCTGTCCGTGTTGCGTTCCGAGGCCGCTCTGAACGATGCGTCGCTGCTGGGGGCTGCCGAGTCCCTCGACCATTGCCTGGTCCATGGGTATGTCCACGGCACGAACGCGATCGTGATCGGCGAGCCCGCCGAACCACCCGTGGGGACGCGCACGCCCCACGTCGCGGTCATGTCGCTGCACGACTTCCACGTGGTCGTCACGGCCGCCACCCACTACTGGGAGGGGGTGCAGCGTGATGCACGGCTCAGCACATGACCGGTGAGATGGCACCTGTCGGCGTACACGTGAACGCCCCCACCCGCGTGCGGATGAGGAAAGGCAGTTGTTGATGCGTTGAGATCCGCGGTCCGGCACTCCACTGCTCGGTCGGTGAGAGGCGGCGGAAGGCTGTCGACGAGGTCGGCTGCCGGCTCAAGAACCGCCTCGAAGCAATCGAGCGGGACAACGATGTGGCCTGACGACCCACCCCGCTTCCGGCGACCGAGAGCCTCATCAGTGGTTGGTCACCCGCTGAAAGACCTCGGAGAACTCGCCGTTCTCGATCAGTCCGGTGATCACGGCGGTCATGTTGTCGATGCCGGGATCCCTGACGATCAAACCGTCCGAGACCCAGAAGTACCGGCCCCCGAGGGCCTCGTCAGTTCCTGCCCAGAGTTTCATCAGGCGCTCGACTTCCGTGACGGTGAACACGGTCGCGGTCCAACGAGATCCATCCTCCATAGTGACGAAGACATCGACGTTGCAGACCTCGTCCAAGTCCTCGCCGTCGCTGGGCAGGAACGATGCTTCGAAGCCCTCCGAACGGATCCGGTACCAGGGCTCGTCCCACCCCCGCTCGATCGCTTCAGACGATGTGCTGCGGCTCATCATGCGAGTATCCCCCTCGGGGCATCGATCTCAAGCGAGATCCTCTGCCGTGCTGCTGCCCACGGTCAGGGCCGGGGTCATCCGTCGACTCCGTCGCCGGGCTCGCGATGTCAGCCGTCGAAGCGGATCCAGTCGACGGGCAGATCGGCTAGCGGTGCCAGAGCGCTTCGGTGGCTGGCGCCGGCCCAGACATCGAATTCTTCGCCGTCCTCGCTGCTGACATGCACGACGAGGCCAGGGGCCACGTAGAAGTGGGTGGGTGCCCACGGCCAGAAAGGACGCAGAGGCACAAGGTGCAGCGCTTCGGTGAGCCGGGCGGCCTGTGCCGCCGTGAGTCTGCGCGGCAGCGCCACGTAGTCGGCACTCATGGAGGCCTCGAAGAGGGAGAACTGGATCAGGAAGCCGCTGAGCGGTTCTTGTTCGGCGATCGGTTCCTCGTCGAATTCACGGAACCAGACAGTCGGATCGGCCTCAGGTCCGTCGAGGGACCACAGGAGCGACCAGAAGAAGCCTCCTTGGTTCTCGACGCCGAAGACAAGCATCTCCCCCAGGTGGTCGGTGTGCAGGTCCGGTTCGGGCAGGATGCTGTTCTGGGTTCCGAGGGCGCCCGGCCGCTGCCTCGCGAGCCGGTACAGCTGCCTCAGTCCAGAAGGCAGGCACGAGGGAGAGCGGGCGGCAGGTGGTTCGGTGGCGTCTGCGTCCGGATACCAGCCGTGATGAACTGTTCCAGCGCTGCCGCACGATCATCCTTCACGTTCCTGAGCCACTCCAGGCCCGGCAGGTCTACGGCGGGAAGCGGTGGGCGCACCCGGTTGAGGAGCTGTCGGCCCAGGGGTGCTTCAAAGCGCAGTTCGCAGTCGGTGAGAACCCCGTCGGCCGTACCGGCCCGGCTCACCTCGGCAGTGCCGAGGTACAGGGTCTGCTCTCCAAGGCGGACCGCAATGTGTATCGGCAACGAGCTTTCGTCCGCGGCCCAGGGCGATCCCATCAGCCGCTCTGTGACCGAAGCCGGTGCGGGCCCGGTCAGACGGACCTTCTCCGCACTCCACACACCGCTCCTGCCGGGCGGGGCACCCGCTTCCACGGTGATCACCGTCCCCGCCCGGCCTATGGGGATGCTGGCATCCCCCACCATGAAGCGCTCCGTGCTCACCGGGCCACCGACGAGCACCGACACGTGCTCGTCATCGAGTACCAGCGCCGGAATCGCGGCGGAGCCCTGATCAGTCATCCCCGCATCATCCTCGACGGCCGACTCTCCGCAGCACGTCAGTAGCCCTCAACAACCCGATTTACACCGCTCGTTTGACCCGTTACAGGGCTGGAGTCGGGCTCGGGTCCGCGGCCGGCTGAGGGAGCCTGCCTGTGCGGCGGGCCCAGATCTCGAACGCGACGGTCATGAACGGGGGTACGGCGGCCAGCAGGGCGAAGACCGTGGTCCGGCCCAGCCGCCACTTCAGACGGATCGCGATCAGGACGGTCAGGGACACGTAGACGATGAAGGCGGCGCCGTGGAGGGCGCCGAAGATCCGTACGCCGAGTTCGGTGGTTTCGGGAATGTACTTGAGGTACATCCCGGCCAGCAGACCTGCCCACGTGCACGCTTCGATGATCGCGATCCAGGAGAACGCGCGCAGCAGAAGGCTGGAGCCGGTGTCGGCGGCCCGTGCGGCCGGCACACCGGCGGAAGGCGGTCCGGAGGCGGGCGTGGAAGGCGCCTTCGGGGTGCCCTGGCGTGCGGGCCACAGGGCGCGGTCGCCGAGCAGGCGGACGATGGCGGGGACCAGGAGCGGGCGGATGAGGAAGGTGTCCAGCAGGATGCCGAAGGCCATGGCGAAGCCGAACTGGAACAGTTCGCGGATCGGCTGGGTCATCAGGACGGCGAAGGTCGCCGCGAGGATGAGGCCGGCGGAGGAGACGACGCCGCCGGTGCGTGTCAGGGCGGCGGTGATCGCTTCCGCCGGGGGCCGGGTGCGCAGTTCCTGCTTGAACCGGCTCATGATGAAGATGTTGTAGTCGACGCCGAGCGCGACGAGGAAGACGAAGATGTACGCGGTGACGCGGTTGCCGATGCCGTCGTCACCGAGGACGGTCACGGTGAAGAAGGTGGTGGCGCCCAGGGTGGCCAGGAACGACAGGATCAGGGTCGCGACGAGGTAGAGCGGGGCGAGGAGCGAGCGGAGCAGCAGGACGAGGACCGCGGTGACGATGGCCAGGACCAGGAGCACGATGAGGATCGTGTCGCGGTCGAGAGCGGAGCGTATGTCGGCGTTCTGCGCGGTCTCGCCGCCGATGAGCACCGTGGCGTCCTGCACTCCGGCGGCCTGGGCCGCGGATCGGGTGGCCTGCTCGAGGGGGCCGATCGCGTCGAGCGCCTTGGAGCTGTAGGGGTCGAGGTCGAGGACGACCTCGTAGAAGACGGTCTTGCCGTCCTTGCCCATGCGGGGGTCCGCGACACGGCTGACGTGGTCGGCGTCGGTGAGCGCGGTGGCGATCCCGGCGGGTGCGGGGCTGGAGCGCAGGCTGTCCTGGGAGTGGACGACGACGGTACTGGGCGCGATCTCGCCGGGCCCGAATTCCTCCTGGATGAGATGCTGCCCGCGTTCCGACTCGGTGGCGGCGCGGAAGCCGCTGAGGGTGTTGAAGCTCTCCTGGTAGCCGAGCAGTCCCGCGCTCAGCACCACGAGGAGCGCGATCACGGCCGAGGCCACCTTGACGGGGGCCCGTGCGACCAGGGCGGCGACGCGGTGCCAGATGCCCGCGCCGCGACCGCGTTCGGCGGCCTTGTCCACGCCCCCGGGCCAGAAGACGCCCCTGCCCAGCAGGAGGACCAGGGCGGGGATGAAGGTGAACGCCACCAGCGCCATGACGGCCACGCCCAGAGCGAGGTACGGTCCGAAGCCGTGAAGTGCCGGGGAGGCGGCCACGAGCAGGGCGAACATGGCGAGCACGATGGTTGAGGCGCTGGCGAGGACGGACTCGGCGGTGCGGCGCACGGCGGTCTGCATCGCGCGGGCGCGGTCCGGCTCGTCGAGCAGGGTCTCGCGGTAGCGGGCGGTGATGATCAGCGCGTAGTCCGTGCCCACCCCGAACAGCAGCACGGTCATGATCGAGGCGGTCTGGGAGCTGACCGTGATGATCCCGGCGTCCGCGAGAATCGCGCCGAGCGTCTCCGCCACGCGCATGGCCACGCCCACGGCGAGAAGCGGCACGAGCGCCATCAGGGGCGAGCGGTAGATCGCCAGCAGGATGATCAGGACGAGCACGATGGTGGCCAGCAGCAGGACCTTGTCACCGCCGCTGAAGACCTTCACGGTGTCGGTGGCGATCCCGGCGGGGCCGGTCACCGCGACGTCGGCGGGCCCGGCCCGGTCGGACGCGAGGTCACGCACCGCGTCGACCGCGTTCTGGAAGGACTCGTCCGAAGGGCTTCCCTTCATGGGCACGATGACCAGCTGGGCACCGCGGTCCTGCGAGACCAGCCCGGCCGCGGCGTCGGGAGCGGTCACCGTGGAGACCACGCTCACGACATGGTGAGGCCGGCTGGTCCCGGAGAGGGCCGAGGTGATGGCGGCGACCGCCTGCGCGGCGCTCGCCTCGGCGTCGGTGCCCTTGCCGCGTACCACGATGACCGCCGGCGTCGCGTCCTGGCCCGGAAGCTGGGCGCGGACGAGATCACGGGCCTTCATGGAGTCCGAGGCGGCGGGCGGCAGGTTGGCGGACGCGTTGTCCTCGACGGACTCCAGGGCCGGGGCGACCCCGGCGAGGAGGCCCGCGATCAGGACCCAGAAGGCCACCACGACGGCGGCGCGCTTCCTCGATCCCAGGAGACATCGGAGCAGAGCGGGGGAGTTCATCGGTTGCATCGGGCAGCCTTCGGCAGGAGGCACGGACAGAACTTAGCGACAGGGTGTCTCTAAGTTGTGCAAGCTAACACGCCCGCTCGGCCTCCCGGGCGCAGGGGTAGGTTGGCGGGAGACGGCACACTGCCCGAGGTGAAGCGGAGAAAATGCCCAAGATCGAAGCCGGAAGCGTCCGGGAGCACCGGGCCCAGCGGCTCGCGCAGCTGATCGACGCGGCCGAGGAGATCCTGGAGGAGGGCGGCGCCGAAGCCCTCACAGCCGGAGCCGTCGCCGCGCGGGCCGGGATCGCCCGCAACAGCATCTACCGCTACTTCAACTCCATCGACGACCTGCTCGAACTCGTCGTCACCCGCGAATTCCCCGCTTGGATCGACGCGGTGGAGCAGGCCATCGCAGCCGAGACCACGCCCGCCGCCCAGGCCGCCGCCTACGTCAGGGCCAACCTCGAACAGGCGGCTCGCGGCACCCACGGCTGGCTGGCCGCGCTCTCGCGCGACTCGCTCTCCCCGTCGGCGCGGGAGCGGGTGAGGAATCTGCACGTCTCACTCCATGAGGCACTCGCCCGCGTCGTGCGCGAACTGGGGCGGCCACAGCCCGAGCTGATCGTGGCGGTGGTCCAGGCAGTCGTCGACGCGTGCATCCGCAGAATCGACCAGGGCGACGATCTGACGACCGTGTCCGACTTCGCGGCGGGAGCGACGCGCCGGCTGCTCGCGGACGACGACTTGCCGCAGCACCCGTGACACACCCCGCCCGGGCGGCTCGCGGGCCCGCCGCTTCACGAAGGTGCCCCGGCTGAAAAAGGCGCTGCGGATGCCGGCCCCGGCCGGCCGCGGGCCGGGGCCGGGCAGGTCATAGCGGCCGGGCAGGCCATGGCGGCCGGACACCCCGCCGCCGGCGTCGATCGCCCCGGACCTGCCGAGCACGGGCATCCGCGTCGCGGGTACGCGCGGTGCCCGCCCCTCGGGCAGGGACCCGGCTCCCAGCTCGATGCGCTCAGCAGGCACGGCATCCCCCGCGACAGGATCCTCAGCGAGAGGATCGGCACCCGCGCCCAGGTCCGCCCGAAGCCCGGGGAGCGCTCAGGGCCGCCTCCGGGGGGCAGCGGGTACGGAGCGTCGGCGGCCGGGCCGACGCCCCCCCTTCTCATTCACTTGCCGCACCAGGTATCTTGCATCGCATGGAACCAGGCGATTCGACCAAGCAGGCACGGGCAGCCGCCCAGCTGCGCAAGGGTGTCCTGGAGTACTGCGTGCTCGCCCTGATGCGGGACCGCCCCCGTTACGGCGTGGAGCTCCTCCAGGCCCTGGAGGAGTCCGGTGCCCTGGCCACCAGCCAGGGCACGGTCTACCCGCTGCTCTCCCGCCTCCGCCGCGACGACCTGGTCACCACCACCTGGCAGGAGTCCGCCTCCGGACCGCCCCGGCGCTACTACGCGCTCACCGACAGCGGCCGGGCCGCGCTGGACGAGTTCACCCGCGTCTGGCCCGGCTTCCGCGATGCCGTCGACACCTTCCTCACCACCCCGTACCTCCCCACCGGAGACCACACATGAAGACTTCCGCCGACCTCGTGCGCGATTACCTCTCCGCTGTCGGGCGTGAGGCCTCCGCCCTCCCCGCCGACCGCCGCCAGGAACTCCTCGCGGACCTGGCCGAACACATAGAGGTGGCCCGCGCCGAACGCCCCGACGCCTCGCCCGCCGAGATCCTGGCGGAGCTCGGGGACCCGCGCACCATCGCGGCGACGGCGCTGGCCGAGGCGGGTCACGGCACGGCCGGGGCAACCGGAGCGGGAGCCTGGACGGCCGGCCCGACCGGGATCCCCGCCGGGGACGGAGGGGCTCCGCCCGCCCGGCGCGGCAAGGTGCACCCCCTGGTCCCGCTCCTGATGCTCACCCTCTCGCTGCCGTTCATGATGGTCTTCTCCGCCCAGCCCGGACCGCTGTTCGGCGTCCTGTTCCGCATCGTCGGCGCGGTGCTCCTGTGCACCTCGGTGCACTGGACGGCAGTTCAGAAGACCACCGGCGTCCTGCTCACCGCCGTGCTGCCGAGCGTCCTCTTCGCCACCTGGAACCTGTCCAACGGCACTTCACAGGAGGACGGCGCCGCCCTCCTGCCCAACCTGGTGGTGTTCGCCCTGCTGGCCGGCGTCGCGGCATGGCTCTGGCGGGTCCGCCGCGTCTGAGGCCCCCGGCCTGGGGCTGCCCCCGCCCCGCCCGCGCAGCGGAGGCAGCCCGGGAGCGAGCGGATCGCCCCGGCGGCACACGGTCAGAGAGCGCCGAACCGCCCGGCCCTGACACCCGCCACGAACGAGGCGAACGCGGGCGCGGTCACGTCCAGCACCGGACCGCCGGGGTTCTTCGAGTCACGCACCGGAACAACTCCGTGCGAAGCGATAAGCCCGGCGCCGACCTCGACGCAGGCGCCACCATTCTCGCTGTATGAGGACGTGAACCAGTGGATGGAGTCGGTCGTCACAGGGTGCCCTTTCGTAACTGCTTGATCATGGCTACGGAATCCGCCTGGGACAGCGCTTCAGCCTGTAGCTGATGGTAAGCGGTCAGCAAGGGCACGACTGAAGCGGTTTCCCGCTCCAACTGGCCACGCTGGGCGGACTCCGCGTACGAAACCAGAGCCCGGTTCTCCATCGTCAGGATGTACAGCGGCAAGCTGAGCGGGCGACGATCGCCCAGAGCGAAGGGCGCGACCTGGAAGACGGTGTTCGGCAAGCCCGCAAACTCCACCAGCCGAGCGAACTGCCCATCCATGACAGCAGCATTGCCGACCGGCCGTCTCAGGCAGCTTTCATCCAGCACCACGAACACAAGTGGCGCCGGCGTCCGGTTGACGGCTCCTTGACGCATCGCGATGAGGGCGTTGCGTTCCTCACCCTGCTCGGGGGTGATCACGCCTCGCTCAACCGTACGAGCAGTGAGCGCTGACGCGTACTCCGGTGTCTGGAGTATCCCCGGCATGACCCCGACTTCGTAAAGCCTGATCTCCGCCGCTCGCGCTTCATGTGTCACGTACTCCGGGAACCCCTCCAGCAACGCCGTCTGCCGAAGAGCGAGGCTCTGACGCTCCAGCTTGCCGCCGGTACCAAACGTTCTGTCGGCGCCGCGCGCAAAACGAAGAGTTGGAGGACGTCGGCCAGTTTCAACAGCTGAGATATGTGTCCCGGAGCAGCCCATGCGCGTTCCCAGCTCCTCCTGGGTCCACCCGCGCTCCTCTCTCAGCAGGCGTAACCGTTGACCGAAGCGTGCTTTGGGTGACTCTTCCGGGTTCAGCTCCTTACGGTTCACCACCGCTACTCAAACCTCCAAGCATCATCCGCAAGTTGAGGATAAGAGAACCGTAAGCCACGCTGAGCCCGCTGTGTAGCGAAACGACTACGGAGAGGTGCTTTTCGTGTGTGCATCTGTCGGTTTTCCCTCTGGGCAGGAACCGCCGCAGGTCCCGGCCCCCAACACACCCGCCGACTGCCGGAGGTGCCAGGAACTCCTCCTGGCCGAGGCCGTGGCCACCGCGCGGCACGACCCCAGCGCGGCCACGGACTGCCGGGTGCTGCTCCGGCGCCACCGGGAGACGGAGAACTGTCCGGAACGGAAGGCGACGTGACCGGGCCGGGGTCGTCCCTGCCCGAGTTCAACCCGCTGCTCTTCCCGCCGTGCGCGTGCGCACGGTGCATCACCCGGAAGGGGTACGCGGAAGAGGGGGCAGCCGGAAGCGGTGAAGCCGGTGGAGCCGGCCAGGACTCCCCCGTACTACGGGAGTTGCGCGCGCGGGTCACCGAGGAGAACGGCCTGCGCGGGTCGTTCCGGTCGGTCCGGCACCTCCCCTGACCTGCCGACCGGTCCGGTAGCGGGTCTCGTCGGCCGCGTCAGCACTTTCCCCGGAACTCACCGTAGCGCGACCCCGCACGGCATCGTTGTCCACGGCGGGAACACCACCCCGCGACCGTTCGTCCGCACCTGTTCGCCCCGCCCCCGAAGAGCCCCCACCACCGAAGAGCCCTCCACCACCAAAAAGCCCCCACCACCGAAGAGCCCCGCCCCCGGCCGCCCTGCGGGCCGGCACAGGCGGCGGGCCTTTCCGACCAGGACGCCCCTATGTTGCAGTGCACCGCGTTCACGAGCCTGCCGCCCGTGGAGACGATCGTCCAGCTCCTCATGTCCAGCGACCCGCCCGAGCACCCCACGAAGGCCGTGTCCGGGCACGCGGTGTGTGAACTCGGGGACGGGCACGACGGCGAGCACGCCGACCACGTGTGGGACGAGGACGCCCGGGACGGGGCGATCTGGTTCCTGTGGAACGGCTCCCGGCACCGTTTCCTCGCCCTGCCCTGGTGCCCGGTGAAGGCGGCCGGCGGTGACGCGTGCGAGCTGTACGAGGAGCACCCGGCGGACCACTCCTGGGACGTCGAGGACCCCGTACGCCAGGCCCTCTGGGACGACATCGACCGCAACCCGGACCGCTGGGAGTGACCGCCCCGGGCCTCCGCTCCGGCTTCCGGCGGCGTGACGGGCTCCCCCGGGCCCGTGCCGCTCCGGCACAGGGGCGGCACGGGCGCGGGTCAACGGCTGAAGGACGACCCGAGGGCCGCCTTCACCGCGACCGTGCCCAGCGTGCCGTGCCCGAAGGTGAAGGAGCCGGTGCCGGACGTCATGGACGGCAGGACCCAGAGCGAACCCTCACCGGCGTTCTCGCCCGGGGCGCCCACGGCGAGTTCGGCGCGGCCGTTCCTGTCACCGTCCACGAAGGCGGCGGCGCCGCCGAACAGGTCGCCCTGCTCGGCGGTGCCGGTGACCCCCTGGGTGTCCTGGTTGAAGCCCGTGGAACCCGTCCCCGTCGGTCCCGCCGCCGTACCGGGCAGGACGACGATCCCGCCCGCCCGCGCGGTCGTCCCGAGCGCCTCGCCCGGGACGCCGACCGCCACCTCCCCGTAACCGTCCCCGTCCGTGTCACCGATGGCGAGGGACGAACCGAACAGGTCGCCGCGCTCGGCCGCGCCGGGGATGCCCGCCGAGTCCTGGTTGAAGACCTTCGCCTTGGCGCCCTGGGCGCCCGTGGCACCACCCGGCACATAGGTGATCATGCCGCCGAGCGAGAGGGGGTTCTCGGCGTCACTGTCGTGACCTTCGAGCCGGCCCACGACGAAGTCGGCGTACGCGTCACCGTTGATGTTGCCGACCGCGAGGGTCTCCCCGGCCTCCAGACCGGACCCGTTGCCGCCGGCCACCTCGCTGAACGCTCCCGGGCCGGAGGTGCCGCCCGCGGCGACGCTGACGCGCCGCCGGTCGTCCTCGTTCCCGTTGTGGGCCAGGCCGACGAGGTCGTCGCGCCCGTCACCGTCGACATCGCCCGCCGCGAGGTCGAGCCAGCGGTTGTCGTCCGTGTCAGGGGTCAGGGCGACGGCGGTCGCGGCTCCGGCACGGGTGAACGGACCGGACAGGACCTGGAGGTCGTCGTGGCGGAACGTGGCGAGGTCCTTCGCCCCGTCCCCGTCGAAGTCGCCCACGGCCAGCTCGCTGCCGACCTCGCTGGACGCGGTGCCCACCAGGAGCGTGGCGCCGCCCGAGAGACCGGTCGGGCCGCCCCATACGACCGACAGCGCCCCCGCCCGTACGGCGGTGCCGTCCTGCTCACCGGGCGAGCCGACCACCAGATCGGTGTAGCCGTCCTGGTCGAGGTCGGCGGAAGCGAGCGTGCCGCTGAAGCCGTCACCCGCCTCCGCCACGCCGGGTATGCCCGCCGAGTTCTGCGTGATGACCTGCTTGGTGGTGGGTTTCAGGCCGCTGCTCGACCCGTAGACCACTCCGGCGAACCCGGCGTTCGCGAAGCCGTTGACAGTGGCGCCGGGTGCCGAGAACGCCAGATCGCCGTACCCGTCGCCGTTGAAGTCGGCCTGGAGCCCGGCCGGGGCGGCTGCCGCTCCCGCGGGGGCGGAGGGGGCGACGGCCTGGGCGGCGGCCGGCAGGCTGATGACGGCGGATGCCACAGCGATGGCGAGGACCAGACGTGTGGCGGTTGCACGGGATGTCACGCGGACTCCTTGCGGGAAGAACGCGCGGAACGTCCCGGAATCGTTCACCCGGTGGTTTCCGCGCGTTCGAGAGATAGTTGCTCTGCACACGTAAGGACGATCGGTTCCGGCCAAGGGTTGTACGCGGAGCGAGCTTCCGTGGAAGGGCCGCACTCGGTCCCGCGGCATGAGGCGCGAGCTGCGACGCGCCTGCGCCCCCTTCTCCAGTGGCGACGGTTTCCTCACGGAGACGGGCCGGCTCCGCGAGGGGCCGGAAAGCCCACCGCCGCCGAAGTCCACGTCACGGCCCGTCACAGGAGTGCCTGCGGTGACTCCAGCGCTTCGGCATGGTGCTCGCGCATCCGGCCGGCGGACGGCCCCGTACGAGGCCCCGGCCCCGCCCCTCACGTCCACGTCAACATCCACGTCCGCATCCGCATCCGCATCCGCATCCAGGGGAACGGCAGGTGGCCTCACCGCGCCCCTGGCGCGGTGAGGCCACCTGCTGGATGGTCAGACGTACGGGATCCGCAGGACCGCCGCCTCCGTGCCGGTCTGCACCCGGGACGTGGCGTTGCCCAGCGCGTTCCAGATCTCCAGGCGCACCGTCCCGCCCCTGAGGTCGCCGAGGCTGCCGGTCACCGCCTTGGTGCCCACCGCCTGGGTGTACTCCTCCCAGCCGGCGACCGGGTCGGTCGCGAAGTACCGGAAGGTCTCGGTCCGGTCGAAGGTGCCGTCCCCGGTCAGGTCGTAACCGACCCTGACCTGCGGGGCGAGGCCCACCGTCGTGCCCGCGTCGACCCTGAGGCGGAACGTCGTGGCCGCGCCGGGGTCGAGCGTCCCGTCGACCCCCTTGACCTCGTAGACCGTCGGCCGGTACGGCGTGCCGTCCCGGTTGATCCCGTCCGCGGCCGCCAGGGTGTCCGCTCCCGCCGCTCCGTCCGTGGCGGTGGTGAGGACGCCGCCGGACTTCAGCCGGAAGGTGTTGCCGGTGGAGGGACCCGGTTCCTCCGGATCCGGACCGCCGCCGCCGGTGCCCGTGCCGGTGGCCGTGGACCGGGCCGGGACGGTGAGCGTCGCACCGTCGGAGAAGGTGACGGTCCGGGCGGTGGAACCGTGGTTGTGGGCGCTGTAGGTGCGGACGCCGTTCCTGGTGAAGACCGCGGAGGTGGGGATGGAGCCGCTGACCGTCATGTCCGGTGCGCCCAGGCTGTCGAGCGTGGTGATCCAGTGGTAGGTGTGGGCCCTGGACTCGCCCTGCTCCGGCGTGTAACCGGCGTTGCCCGCGTCCCACTTGCCCTTCGCCGCCGCCGGGTCGGCCAGGGCCTCGAACTCCCACAGCAGGTCGCGCCACTCGACGGCCGGCCCGCCGTTCTCCCGCTCCATCTCCGCGATGTTCCGCCCGATGGCGGCCTTCTCACGGGCCAGGTGCAGCGAACCGCCGGTGACCGGGAGGACGTTGATGCCGTGGATCTCCTCCGGGTTCGCGGTCCACCAGGTGGAGTACGCCCCGCCGCTGCCCCAGACCATGCCGACGGTGCCGTGTCCGAAGCCGGACGGGAAGACCTGCCGGTCCGCGTCGAACCAGTACTGCGTGATCGCCTCGGACTCGGTGGTCAGCAGGTAGCTGCCCAGGTCGCGCAGCCCGGTGTCGCCGGTCGCGGCGCCCCACAGGACCAGTCCGGCACTGAGGTTCACGGACTCGGAGGAGGACTCCTGGTTGTTGCCCGCCGCGAAGCCCTGGTGGCCGGAGGCCCAGCTGTGGCCCGCGTACACGTCGAAGCCGCGCAGGAACGGGAACGCGGTGTCCGTGCGGCTGGGGTTGGCGGTGTCGCGGACCAGGGTCTTGACCATGGTCCCCCAGGCGGAGTCCGCGGCCCACGCCTGGTCGTACTGGGCGATGACGGCCGCCGCGTACACGTAGTAGCCGTAGTGGAAGTGGTGGTCGTTGAGTTCGGTGTCGCTGCCGTACGAGGCCGGGTAGCCAGTCAGCGTCTTCCAGTCCCTGTCGTAACTGAACTCACTGGCACCGCCCGCTGTGAACCACTCCTGGAGGCGGCCCTTCATCAGGCCCAGCAGCTTGTCCCGGATGCCGGTCTGGCCGATCTGGTCGGCGACGGGCACCAGTTGGGCGAGGCGTCCGAGCGCCTTGCCGGTCCAGTAGGTGTCGGTGGCACCGGAGAACGGGTCGGAGGCGTTCGCCACCTCGTTCAGGTATCCCGTCAGACGGGCCTTGTCCACGCCCGGCGAAGCGGGCAGCGCGGGCAGCACACCGGCGCTTCGCTGGCTGGTGGTGAAGGAGGCCGACTCGCGCACCTTCATCGTTCCGCGCGGGGAGACGTAGGTCCAGGAGGTGAGCGGGTCCGGGGTGTGCAGCCACTGGTGGCGGTACAGCGCCTGGACGGTGCCGCGCTCGGTGCCCTCCTTGGCCTCGGTGGTCAGGGTGTAGGTCGCCTTCACGGTGCCGCCCTCGGACGCCCAGCCCACCGTGGAGCCGGTGACGAAGCTGAAGGCGTACTTCCGGTAGGTCGCGAGCGCGTCCGTGGACGGCAGCACGGCGAGGGAGAAGTAGTTCTTCCCGCCGAGCCCCGCGGTGATCGCGGAGCCGGAGACCGACCAGTCGCTGCCGGTCGGGGCGAACAGCGCGTAGTGGTGGCCGGCGACGGTGAGGCCGAGGACGTTGCCCTGGTCGGCGAAGACGGTGGGGGTGCTCGCCGTGGTGATGCGGGCGTCGCCGCCGGAGCCCTCGGCGTACACGAAGGGCATGCCGTGCCCGATGGTCGTACGCAGGGTCCGGGTGCCGTCGGACCAGTAGGGCGTGACCGTCCAGTCGGACCAGGCGTCGGCCTTGGTGTCCGGTGAGTTGAGACCGCTGAGGCCCACGGTGAGGTCGGCCTTGTGGGCGTACTCGTACTGGCGGCCGTCACCGACGATCGCGGGTGCGGTGGGATAGCCGACCTGCAGTCCGCCCGAGGTGGCCTGGTAGGTGAGCGGATGCCCGTACATGGGGGTGGAGTACGGGTTGTCGCCGTAGCGCTGGTAGGCGAGCGAGGACCACCAGTCGTTGGTGGGCACGGGCTTGTTCCTCGCCGCGGCGGTGAGCTTGGGGGTCACCGGCGCACCCGTGCCGGTGGTGGGACCGGACGTACCGGCGGGACGGGTGTCGCTGTAACTGCCGGAGCCTGCGGGGACGGTGGCCGCTGCGGCCGGGGACGCCGCAGGCCCCAGGCCGGCGGCGGCCAGGGCAACGGTCAGCACGGCCGCCGCGGCAGATCTGGACAGGGAGGTTCGCATGGGCAGCACCTCGGGATCCTGGGGGGGGGACGCCTGAGAGCGCTCTCAAGCGTGTCCGGGAAACGTAAAACCCCTGAAACTTCGGTGTCAATAGAACACACACGAACGGCAGTTGGGCGCACCGGACCGCGACGCCACGTGACCTTGTGTTCGAGACCTGACGGGACGGGCCCTCATACGGGGCCCGGCCGTTACAGAGGGTGGGAACACCTGCGGCCATGTGCCCCTCGGGCACCGGCGGGCAGCGCCACCACAGGCGCCTCGGCCCGTCGGCGCCTTCCGCGGCCCGGGCACGCGGCACTCGTTGCCCTCCGGGGTGTGCGGTGCGTGCGTCTCTCCGTTCTGACCGAGGAGACCACCAGCCCCGAGCGGCAGCGCGACGCAGAGGGCAACCAGGTCATGGCCACGGCCGAGCCGATCATGACCCGTGAGGAGTTCGACCGCATCGGCGCGGTTCTCGACTCCCGCAGCATCGACAACAAGGAACGTAAGGACACGGACACGTGAAGCCCTCGCCGGCTGCCCTTCGGGCGGGCCGCTCACAGCGAGAGGCGAGAGGGTGTCGAGTTTCAATACTTTTGAGGTAACCCGGAAAAACCTAAGAGAAAGAGAAATCGGGGCCCCTGTCGTCACCATCGACACCCTTCGGCCCCTCGGGAAACCTTCGGTCCCTCCTTTGACCGGGGGCGCCGAACGGGGTTGCAAGACCGTGCGGTCCCCACGTCGTCCCGACGCGTCTATGAGCGCCAGGACGACGATCATGCCCGCTGACCCAACGGCTGGAGGTGCGCGGCACCCGCCCCCTCCATGGGGAGATCCGTACGCAGCCCGCAGAGTTCCCCGGTTCGGATCCAAAAGCGGGCGCTAGATCAATTCATGCTTGCTCCGTGTCGGGGCGCACATCGATGACCCCTCGCTGTCTACCAACGCGGTGTGGCTGTACGCCTCCCACTGGAGCCCGAGTTCACACACGGAGCATCGACCAGCGAAACGTCGGTAGCCCGGCGCGGGCTCGGACGGGTCCTCGGTTGAAGTCATCTGCTCAACGTATGACACACCACTGACAGGGGGCGCACATGCGCTGTATCGACTGCACCGGGCTGGCGACCCGTCGGGGCCGCTGCAAGGCCCATCACGGGGCGTACGAGGGTCGGCCGGGCGGTCCGCTCTCGGCGGGCACGGGGACGACGACGGGCGAACCGCCGGAACGCTGCTGCGAGGCCCCGCCGGCGAGTCCAGGAACGGGGCCCGGCCTGGTGCGCCTGGCGCTTGGGCGACTTCCCCGCGGACGGGGCGTAAGTGGACCACGTACGCCCGCCGTCCCTCGGCGGTGAGGACGTGGACAGCGACGTTCAGGCCCTGTGCCACGGCTGTCACCAGCTCAAGAACACCACCGAGTTCGAGGGCGCGTGCTGTGGCTCGGCGAGGAGCACGACCACGGACCCGAGGACCTTGAACGGCTCGCCGCTGTGCCGGCCGCTCTCGTCGCCACATCGCTCCGCGACGTGCTGGTTGCCAGTACGGAGGAATTCCCGAAATGAACCCCCGTCCCCACGCCGACGCAGAATCCCCGCGCTCATCGCCCACACCGGGGCGGCGGCGCGGGGGGCTGCCGCATTGCGTCAACGGCCCTATGGATGGAGGCTCTTGACCGAGAGGGCCGAGTGGGCAACGCTCAAGCAATCTGCTGCAATCGGATCGGCACAGGGAGAGGTCATGCGCTTGCGTTTCCTGGGGATCATCCCGACCACCGGTAAGGACGACTCACCCACCATCTGGCTGGACGAGGACAGTGGAGACCTGCTGATCCAGTCCTACCGGGCTACCGAGGAGGAGGTGAAGGCATGCCAGGAGATCGGTTCGATTCCCGGCCACGGCACGGAGGTTCCGGACCACGAAGCGATCATTCGGTTACCGAAGGTCATGATCCAGTACATTCCTCGACCGGATGGAGACACCGCCGATGAAGCCCCCGGCACGTGAGCCCCTGTCTCGGGCACGGCGAACCGCAATCCATCTAGAGGTACGTGATCAGTACGCAAGTACTGACCCCGATTTCCTCGAATGGCGTGAGGGTCGACGCACGTTCACGCCGGACAATCGTGCGGACTGGTGGGAAGGCTGGCATGAGACGGTACAGGCTGCCGTTTCGCGTGGGGTCTCGGTTCGTCGTGCACGCGTAGTATCCGAGCCTCTGACTGAATATGTTCGGTGGGAGCACGCCTATGCGGTGACCAATATCGCTGCCGGTGAGGATGTTCGTTGGCTTCCTCGGCGTCACGCAAAAGATCTCGCGGTGCCCGCCGTTGATTTCTGGGTATTCGACGGCGAGTTGGCACTCTTCCATCACTTCAGCGGGGACGGTGTTCTGACGGAACGAGAGTACGTAAACGACGCAACCTTGGCTGCGTGGTGCATTGCTGCATTCAATTCCGTCTGGGAGCGGGCCACGCCTCATGAGGAGTACAAGCCGGTCTAGTGCAATCATCATCTAGCGTCCAAGAGGCTCGGCGAGCCTTGGCGAATCGCCTTCGCGATTTGGTCAAGGATGCCGGGCTGGATGGCAAGGATCTCGCAGCCCTGTGCGGCTGGCACCCTTCAAAGGTTTCCCGGATCTCGACAGCGAAGACACAACCGAGCGAGAACGATATTCGGTTGTGGTGTCGTGCGTGTGACGCCGAGGATCAAACAGGCGACTTGATCGCATCACTCCGGGCCGCAGAGGGCACATGGCTGACGTGGCGCCGACTGGAGCGCACGGGACTCAAACGATCCCAAGAGGAAAGGCTACCGTTATACCAGCGCACACGTCGTTTCCGCTCGTATAGCGTGTGGGCACTTCCCGGACTCCTTCAAACCTATCAGTACACCGAAGACGTGCTTCGGGCAATTCAGCAGCAGCGGGTGCCCATGGATGACGTGGCAGACGCGGTGGCGGCCCGCATGGAACGACAGCGAGTACTGCATGAGGGACAACGGGCATTTGCTTTCTTGATCGAAGAACCTGTTCTCAGGAATACGCTTAGCACTGCGGAAACCCAGGAAGAACAGCTAGAGCACCTACTCACTTTAGGCAGATTTCCTAATATCAGTCTCGGCGTCATCCCTGTCGCCCAGCAGCGCCCACAACTTCCCGTTGAGAACTTTTGGATCTATGACAACACGCAAGTCAATGTGGAGTTGGTATCTGGTTACTTGACGCTGACTCAGCCCAGCGAGATCAAGGCCTATTCGGATGCCTACTCCAAGCTCGCCGGCATGGCTGTACACGGCGCACGGGCACGTGCGTTGATCTGTAAGGCGCGGGACTCACTCGTCTGACTGGTCTGCAATCACGTGCAATCAACTGTGAGTTGAGGCCTTGTCCTTCCTAGCATTGTCGTGATCCAGACGACGTGAAGGGGTCGGCATGAGCGAGCGCCACACCTGCCCAAGTGCACCAGTGGCCTTGCCACTGAGGTTGGATGTTGAACCAAAGCCGGTACCGGGATGCGCGCACTGCGGCACAGGCGCCATGGACCGCGACCATGCCAAGGCGAACGGTGACGCGAGCCGCGTAAGTGACCGCAACGTGCGGATGAGCCGGCATCTCGCGGACGCGCAGCGATGACCGCCCCTCCGACACGGCGTCACCAACGCCCCACGCGCCCTCTCCCGGCCCCGTAGCTCGTGAGCCTCATAGAGACACCGACCCGGGCGGCCCTTACG
Organism: Streptomyces nitrosporeus; assembly: GCF_008704555.1. NCBI lineage: Bacteria > Bacillati > Actinomycetota > Actinomycetes > Kitasatosporales > Streptomycetaceae > Streptomyces > Streptomyces nitrosporeus. Next base: position 6,007,977 of record NZ_CP023702.1, on the reverse strand, counting down.
CGAACTCCCCGCCCGGGTGGTGGGACCAGTACGGCGGGGCTCCGAACGCGGCATCGCGCGTGCTCCGCCTCCCGGGCCCGACGCGCCCCCGTCGCCGTTCCACCCCGAGGACCGCCCGGACTGCATCCCCCCGGCGGGACAGCCTGTGAGCCGGGTCCGCTGCTTCGGATGGGCGGCGCTCGTCTTCACAGTCGCTGCTCCCGCAACAGCACTTCCCACCCTCGCGGCGGCAGACCGTCTCTGACCCCCGCCCCGGCGGGGGAAACCCTGGTCAGGTCGAGCGGCGGAGGCAGGTCCGCAGAAGTTTGGGCGTGACCTGCACCCGACGGCACAGGTTGAGCCAGCATCGCAAGCGCCGGACGTGCTTGCCTCATCGAAAGGGTGCATATGAAGCGGATCGTTGCGCGGATGTGGAAGCTGATTCGCGGCCCGCTGCAATGGCGTGTCCTGTGGTTCGCGCATGCCAAATTCATGGTCGGCGTCACGGGAATTGTGCGCAACGAGGCGGGGGAAGTCCTGCTGCTGAAACACCGCATGTGGCCCGCCGACCGCCCGTGGGGTCTTCCTACCGGATACGCCATCAAGAGCGAGGAATTCCCGAAGACCATTGTTCGCGAAGTCAAAGAAGAAACGGGCCTTGACGTGGTGCCGGGGCGACTCGTCCAAGTGACCAGCGGATACAAACTCCGCGTGGAAATCGCGTACGAGGCTCTGCACGTGGGCGGGACTCTCAAGATTGACGGCTTCGAGATTCTGGAGGCGAAATGGTTCAGCCCGGACATGCTCCCGGAGGGGATGCAGGAGTCTCACATTCAGCTCATCAAGACGGGTTCCCCGACTTAACGGAACTCGCCCCGAACGAGTCCGTCATGGGAACGCGGACACTGGCAGCCCTTTCCGCCATGCGCGCCGATGCATCCCCACTCACGGACAAGCACCCCGCCCACGTTTTCCGCCCACTCTCGGAAATCCTCAGCCGATGGGCGGCCGATGGTGTCGACACCACGCCCTTTCACTCTGGTGTGGAGGATGCCAAGCGCCGATACGCGCACTACGGGCTGTCTCGGATACTGCCGTTCGACCGTGTTCTGGTCGGCTGTGAGTCCACGCGCCCCGGAGCCTTCGGCGGATTCCACCACCCGGACCAGGGATACCGGCATCTTCAAATGGTCGCCGTCATCACTATGCACGGCCCCATGGAACGACGAACCCCCGAGCGCCCCGCGCTGGCACTTCTCGACCTGCTTCGCGCGTACTCCCATGACTGTCTTCACTACGGATCGCGTCGGCGATATGTGGAAGTGGCGGGCCTGCCCGTGCGCACTCAGTACGGAATCAACTACCGCCGCGCGACAGGACAGCAGTACTCGGTAGCCGACGGACACGGAAGCCGCCACACGCGGAATCTGGGAGTCGTCATGGAGGGCGCGTGCGACAGGGAAGCGCGCTCCATCACCCGGAGAGCCGCTGAGCACTTCGGTATCACGGGCCCCGTAGACGTTCTCGGTGCACTCGCGTTCCGGGACATGACGGGAACGCTCACCGAACAGGACAGCCAGCGAGTGGTGGACGTTTCGGAAAGCGCAGAGCGGGCGCAATACGCCGCCGCACTTCGGAACTACGAAATAGGCGTCAACCGCCGGTACTTGAACTTCCTCGGGGAGTTCGCCCCGGGGGAAGAGTGCGAGTGCCACACGCGCTTGCTCGCGGCCGTCATCAGTGGCGACACGACGGCGCTCGGCGCATGGCTCGACGACCGGCACGGCCCCGGCACGTTCGCGGGCCTGTTCCGGACCCCGGGCTACTTCGGACCCGGACTGACCGCATAGGCGGTCACCTGGTCGGCCCCGCCCGTGTGCTGCCCCCGTGGCGCGCGGACGGGGCTACTGCGCGTCCTGGCGCTCATCCTCGCCGCGGTCGCACACGTACGTGCCCCGCTGCGGCACGGTGCAGACGTACCCGAGTTCCCGCAGGTGTCGCACAGCGAGCGGTCTCCCGTGCCACGCCCCATCGCTGGATCAACGCGGACTCCGAGGGGATCGGGCGGTCCACAGCGAGAGTGCCCGACTCGATATCCTCAAAGACGTGTTGCGGGCCCGTAGAGGCACACGCACAGACAGCGAAACGCCCCGCACGCCCAAGTGGCGTACGGGGCCTGCGGGCCACACCTCAGTCCGTCAGCGTCTTCCGCGGCCTGAGCACGCAGAACTCGTTGCCCTCCGGGTCGGCCAGCACCACCCAGGTGGCGTCCCCGCCCTGCCCCACGTCCACCCGCGTCGCCCCCAGCCCGATGATGCGCTCGACCTCCGCGTCCCGGTCGTCGGGGGCGAGGTCGATGTGGAGGCGGTTCTTGGCGGTCCTGCCCTCCGGTACGGGGAGGAAGCACATACCGGGCCGCGCCGTCTCGTCCGCGCCGATGACGATTTCCCCCTCGTCCTCGAACAGCACCTTCCAGTCCAGCACCGCGCACCAGAAACGGGCGAGTGAGGGAAGGTCATGGGTGTCGACAGCGATCTGATGCAGGTGAACGGCCATGCCCGCCAGTCTCCTGGAAGATCCTTCCCGCTCACAAGAGCGGGAAGGAGGGCATGGCCGTTCATCTGTGCGCGACGGGACGTGGCCGGAAAAGGGCCACCTCACGGGAGGAAGTACGGCTCGGACGTCAAAGCCCGGCGGTACGGCTCGGACCTCGGAGCCCGGCAGTACGGCTCAGACGTTGAAGCCCAGCGCGCGAAGCTGCTCGCGGCCGTCGTCCGTGATCTTGTCCGGGCCCCACGGCGGCATCCAGACCCAGTTGATCCGCAGCTCGCTGACGATCCCCTCGGTCGCGGTCTTCGCCTGGTCCTCGATCACATCGGTCAGCGGGCAGGCCGCCGACGTCAGGGTCATGTCGAGAGTGGCGATGTTCGCGTCATCGATGTGGATGCCGTAGATCAGGCCCAGATTGACGACGTCGATACCCAGCTCGGGGTCGACCACGTCGTACAGCGCCTCGCGGACCTCCTCCTCGGAGGCCGGCTTGGTGGTAAGAGTCTCGTTCTCGCTCATGCCGTCTTCCCTTCGGACAGCGCCTGCGCCGTCGCGTCCTTCCACGCCATCCAGCTCAGCAGCGCGCACTTGACCCGGGCCGGGTACTTGGAGACACCGGCGAACGCGACCGCGTCCTCCAGCAGCTCCTCCATCGAGTCGTCCGGCTCCAGCTGGCCCTTGGACTGCATCAGCTCCAGGAACGCCTCCTGGACCTTCTGCGCCTCGCTCAGCTCCTTGCCGACCAGCAGGTCGTTGAGGACGGAGGCACTGGCCTGGCTGATGGAGCAGCCCTGCCCCTCGTAGCTGACGTCGGCGAGGGTCTCGCCGTCGTACTTCACGCGGAGCGTGATCTCGTCGCCGCACGTCGGGTTGACGTGGTGCACCTCGGCGTCGCCGTCCCGCAGGCCACGCCCGTGGGGGTGCTTGTAGTGGTCCAGGATCACTTCCTGGTACATGGAGTCCAGCTTCACCAGTCAACCCTCAGCCGTGTCGCCATCAACCGAAAAAGTTCCGCACGTGCTCCAGGCCGTCCACCAGGGCGTCGACCTCGGCCGGCGTGGAGTACAGATAGAACGACGCTCGCGTCGTCGCAGGAATTCCGTACCGCAGGCAGACCGGCCGTGCGCAGTGGTGTCCGACCCGGACCGCGATGCCCTGCTCGTCGAGTACCTGGCCCACGTCGTGGGGGTGGATGTCGCCGAGCGTGAAGGAGATCGTCGCCCCGCGGTCCTCGGCCGTCGCCGGACCGATGATCCGCAGGTCGGGCACCTCCAGGAGCCGGCGCACCGCGTACTCGGTGATGGCCTGCTCGTGGCGGTGGATGTTCTCCATGCCGACCGAGGTGAGGTAGTCCACGGCCGCGCCGAGGCCGACGGCCTGGGCGATCGGGGGCGTACCGGCCTCGAACTTGTGCGGAGCCGGGGCGTAGGTCGAGGAGTGCATCGAGACCGTCTCGATCATCTCGCCGCCGCCGAGGAAGGGCGGGAGGTCCTCCAGGAGCTCCTGCCGTCCCCAGAGCACGCCGATACCGGTCGGGCCGACCATCTTGTGGCCGGTGAAGGCCACGAAGTCGGCCTGGAGCGCCTGCACGTCGAGCACCATGTGCGGGGCGGCCTGCGAGGCGTCGACGCAGACCAGGGCGCCGACCTGCTGGGCGCGGCGGATGATCTTCTCGACCGGGTTGTGGGTGCCCAGGATGTTGGAGACCAGCGTGAAGGTGACGATCTTCGTCTTCTCGGTGATGATCTCGTCGATGTTCGACAGGTCGAGCCGGCCGTCGTCCGTGATGCCGAACCACTTCAGCTTCGCGCCGGTGCGCTGCGCGAGCAGCTGCCACGGCACGATGTTGGAGTGGTGCTCCATCTCGGTGGTGACGATCTCGGTGTCGCTGTCGACCCGGTAGGGCTCGTCGGCCCAGCCGAGCATGTTGGCCACGAGGTTCAGCGACTCCGAGGCGTTCTTGGTGAAGATCACCTCGTTGCGGCTGGGCGCGTTGATGAAGGCCGCGACCTTGTCACGGGCGCCTTCGTACAGCGCGGTGGCCTCCTCCGCGAGCGTGTACACACCGCGGTGGACGTTGGCGTTGTGCCGCTCGTAGTACGCGCTGAGCGCGTCGAGGACCTGGCGCGGCTTCTGCGAGGTCGCGGCGCTGTCCAGGTAAACGATCTTCTTGCCGTCGTGGACCGTGCGGTCCAGGATCGGGAAGTCCTTACGGATCGCCTCGGTGTCGAGGAGGCCGGAGAGCCCCTGTCGGGCGTCAGTCACGCGGAAGCGCCACCCTTCACATATGCCTCGTAGCCCTCGTTCTCCAGCTTGTCGGCGAGCTCGGCGCCACCGGACTCGGCGATGCGGCCGTCGGCGAAGACGTGCACGAAGTCGGGCTTGATGTAGCGGAGGATCCGCGTGTAGTGGGTGATCAGCAGGGTGCCGACCTCACCGGTGGAGCGGACCCGGTTGACGCCCTCGGAGACGATGCGCAGGGCGTCGACGTCGAGGCCGGAGTCGGTCTCGTCGAGGATGGCGACCTTCGGCTTGAGGAGCTCCAGCTGAAGGATCTCGTGGCGCTTCTTCTCACCGCCGGAGAAGCCCTCGTTGACGTTGCGCTCGGCGAAGGCGGGGTCCATCTGGAGCCCGGCCATCGTCTCCTTGACCTCCTTGACCCACGTGCGCAGCTTGGGCGCCTCGCCGCGGACGGCGGTGGCGGAGGTGCGCAGGAAGTTGGAGACCGAGACGCCGGGGATCTCGACGGGGTACTGCATGGCGAGGAACAGGCCGGCGCGGGCCCGCTCGTCGACGGACATCTCCAGGACGTCCTCGCCGTCCAGGGTCACCGTGCCGCCCGTGATCGTGTACTTGGGGTGGCCGGCCAGCGAGTAGGCGAGGGTGGACTTGCCGGACCCGTTCGGGCCCATGATGGCGTGGGTCTCACCCTGCTTCACGGTCAGGTCGACGCCCTTGAGGATCGGCTTCGTGGCGTTGTCCGCCTCGACGGAGACGTGCAGGTCGCGGATTTCAAGCGTTGCCATGGGTGACTCAGGACTCCTGGGTGACGGAGACGAGCACATCGTCCCCTTCGATCTTTACGGGGTATACGGGGACGGGGCGCGTCGCGGGAAGGCCGGACGGCTTGCCGGTGCGGAGGTCGAAGCTGGAACCGTGCAGCCAGCACTCGATCGAGCAGTCCTCCACCTCGCCCTCCGAGAGGGAGACGTTCGCGTGCGAGCAGATGTCGTTGATCGCGAACACCTCGCCCTCGGTGCGGACGACGGAGACCGGCGTGCCGTCGAGTTCCACCCTCTTGGGGGTGTCCTCCTCCAGCTCGCTCAGCGCGCAGGCGCGGACGAAGGCCATCTCAGACCGACGCCTTCAGTTCGGCCTCGATCTTGTCGAGGAGCCGGGCCTCGACGTCGGGCAGGCCGATCTGCTGGACCAGTTCGGCGAAGAAGCCGCGCACGACGAGCCGGCGGGCCTCCTCCTCCGGGATACCGCGGGACTGGAGGTAGAACAGCTGCTCGTCCTCGAAACGGCCGGTCGCCGAGGCGTGGCCGGCGCCGACGATCTCGCCGGTCTCGATCTCCAGGTTGGGTACGGAGTCGACCCGGGCGCCGTCGGTGAGGACCAGGTTGCGGTTCATCTCGTAGGTGTCGGTGCCCTCGGCGGCGGCCTGGATGAGGACGTCGCCGATCCACACGGCGTGGGCGCCCTCGCCCTGGAGCGCGCCCTTGTAGGCCACGTTGGACTTGCAGTGCGGGGTGTTGTGGTCGACCAGGAGGCGGTGCTCCTGGTGCTGGCCCTTGTCGGTGAAGTACAGCCCGAAGAGCTCCGCCTCGCCGCCGGGGCCCGCGTAGGCGACCCGGGGGTGGAGGCGGACCAGGTCGCCGCCGAAGGTGACGAGGACGGACTTGAAGGAGGCGTCCCGGCCGACCAGCGCGTTGTGCTGGCCGGCGTGCACGGCCTTCTCGTCCCAGTCCTGGACGGAGACGACGGTCAGCTTCGCACCGTCGCCCAGGACGTAGTCGACGTTGGCGGCGAGCACCGCGTCACCGGTGTGGTCGATGACGACGACGGCCTCGGCGAAGGCGCCCAGCTCGATCACCTGGTGCCCGTAGGCGACACCGCCCTCGCCGTGCACGGCGATGCGGATCGGCTCGGTGAGCACGGCCTCCTTGGCGACGGTGACGACCGACGCCTGCTCGAAGGACGCGTACGCCTGGGCGGCGACCCGGTCCACCGGGGCGCCTCCCCTGCCGAGCCGCGCGTCGTCCCGGCCGACGGTCTCCACGGTGACGCCCTCGGGCGCCTCGACGGTGACCTTGACGCCGCTCCCGGTGGCGACGGCGGTGCCGTCGTGCAGGCCGCGCAGCCGCTCCAGCGGAGTGAAGCGCCATTCCTCCTCACGGCCGTGCGGGACGGGGAAGTCCGCGACGTCGAAGGACGGGGGCGCGCTCATGCGCGTGGCGACGGTCGACTCGGCGGCCACCGCGATGGAACCGGCGGTGGTGGAGCCCACCGGGATGTTCTGAGCCTCAGCCATGGCTGTCGTAGTGCTCGCTTTCTCAGTCAAGAACTCTGGGGGGAGACGGTCGGCGGGGGGCCGTGCTAGCCGACCGAGCCCTCCATCTGCAGCTCGATCAGCCGGTTGAGCTCCAGCGCGTACTCCATGGGCAGCTCCTTGGCGATCGGCTCGACGAAACCGCGCACGATCATCGCCATGGCCTCGAACTCGGTGAGTCCGCGGCTCATGAGGTAGAAGAGCTGGTCCTCGGAGACCTTGGAGACGGTCGCCTCGTGGCCCATCGACACGTCGTCCTCGCGGACGTCGACGTACGGGTAGGTGTCCGAGCGGGAGATGGTGTCCACGAGCAGGGCGTCGCAGAGCACGTTGGACTTGGCGCCCGGGGCGCCCTCGCCGATCTCGATCAGGCCGCGGTAGGAGGTACGGCCGCCGCCTCGCGCCACCGACTTGGAGACGATGTTGGAGGAGGTGTTCGGGGCCATGTGGACCATCTTGGCGCCGGCGTCCTGGTGCTGGCCCTCGCCCGCGAAGGCGATGGACAGGGTCTCGCCCTTGGCGTGCTCGCCCATGAGGTAGACGGCCGGGTACTTCATGGTGACCTTGGAGCCGATGTTGCCGTCGACCCACTCCATGGTCGCGCCCTCGTACGCCACGGCGCGCTTGGTGACGAGGTTGTAGACGTTGTTCGACCAGTTCTGGATGGTCGTGTAGCGGCAGCGGCCGCCCTTCTTCACGATGATCTCGACGACCGCGGAGTGCAGCGAGTCCGAGGAGTAGATCGGCGCGGTGCAGCCCTCGACGTAGTGGACGTAGGCGTCCTCGTCGACGATGATCAGCGTCCGCTCGAACTGGCCCATGTTCTCCGTGTTGATGCGGAAGTAGGCCTGGAGCGGGATGTCCACGTGGACACCCTTGGGGACGTAGATGAAGGAGCCGCCGGACCACACGGCGGAGTTCAGCGAGGCGAACTTGTTGTCACCGACGGGGATGACGGTGCCGAAGTACTCCTTGAAGAGCTCCGGGTGCTCCTTGAGCGCGGTGTCGGTGTCGAGGAAGATGACGCCCTGCTCCTCCAGGTCCTCGCGGATCTGGTGGTAGACGACCTCGGACTCGTACTGGGCGGCGACACCGGCGACCAGGCGCTGCTTCTCCGCCTCCGGGATGCCCAGCTTGTCGTAGGTGTTCTTGATGTCCTCGGGCAGGTCCTCCCAGGACTCCGCCTGCTTCTCCGTGGAGCGCACGAAGTACTTGATGTTGTCGAAGTCGATGCCGGAGAGGTCCGAGCCCCAGTTGGGCATGGGCTTCTTCTCGAACAGCTTCAGGCCCTTGAGACGGAGCTTCAGCATCCACTCCGGCTCGTTCTTCTTCTCGGAGATGTCGCGGACGACCGCCTCGGACAGGCCGCGCTTCGCCGCCGCGCCTGCCTCGTCGGAGTCGGCCCAGCCGAATTCGTACGTGCCCAGGCCCTCGAGCTCAGGGTGGGCAGTCTCCGTGGGGAGTGTCATGCGGGGTTCCTCCCGGCCGTGCTTGCGGATGCTGGATGGGTGTTCTGTGAAGTCTGCGGTGGTGCCGTGGGGCCGCTGCGCGGGACGAACGTCGTGCACACGCCGTCGCCGTGGGCGAGGGTGGCCAGGCGCTGCACATGGGTTCCGAGCAGGCTGGAGAAGAATTCCGTCTCCGCCTCGCACAGTTGCGGGAACTGCTCGGCGACATGGGCGACCGGGCAGTGGTGCTGGCACAGCTGCTCGCCCTGCTGCGGGGCCGGCGCGCTGCGCGCCGTAGCAGCGTACCCGTCGGCCGACAGGGCCTTGGCCAGAGCCTGGGTGCGTGTTTCGAGGTCCGCGGCCTCGACCGCGGCGCGGTAGGACTCGGACTGCGCGGCCATCCGGGCGCGGGCGAAGGCGACGAGCGCCTCGTCCCCGCCCGAGGCGGCGATCCAGCGCAGCGCGTCGGCGGCCAGCTTGTCGTACGACTGGTCGAAGGCGTCCCGCCCGCAGTCCGTCAGGGCGAAGACCTTGGCGGGGCGGCCGCGGGTCCGCGCGCCGTAGACCCGCTGCTCGCGGGGTTCGACGACGCCGTCGGAGACGAGGGCGTCGAGGTGGCGGCGCACGGCGGCCTGGGTGAGGCCGAGACGCTTGGCCAGGTCGGCGACGAGGGACGGTCCGTGGTCCAGGATGGATCGCGCGACGCGGTTGCGTGTCGAGCGCTCACCGGTCGCGAGGTCCTCCTGCGGAGTCTCGCCCACGTATTTCACAACGCCATTGTTGCGTAATTCATTCGGGCCTGACAAGCCGCGCCCGGATCCGGGCGCGGTGCCGTGCATCACTTAGGCAGACCTAACTTGACCTGCGGAAATGTTGATCTACGCCGTCCCGGACCGGCGCCGGCCAGGGGGGCTCCGTCCGGCGCCGGCGCGGTCCGGGCGGGTCCCACGGGGGCCTCCGGCCGGGTGGCCGGGCCCGGCCGCCCGGCGCCCCGGAGGCAGCTGACCAGTGCCTTCCCCCGCCTTGTCCCCGTCGACGGCGGGGCGCCGGTCCGGCCGGCCGCCGGCGGCCTCCACGGTGGACACACGGCCGTACCCGACGCGCGTCCGGGTCTCCGGCGCCGGGCCGGAACCCGGCACGGGCCCCGTCCCTCCGGCCGTCACGCCGGAGCCCCGGCCTCCGGCGCCGCCTCCGGTCCGGCGGAACCCGGCCCGATCCGGTGGTCCGGCGGCCGGAAACCGCCGGACCGCTCCCTGCGCGAAGCCGCCCCGCGGGACGGACCTAGACTGGTCCGCCATGAGCAGTGAGCCCGTCGTGCAGGCCAGGGGCCTGGTGAAGCGGTACGGAGACAAGACCGCGGTGGACGGCCTGGACCTGGCGGTCCCGGCGGGCGCGGTGACCGCGGTCCTCGGCCCCAACGGCGCCGGCAAGACCACCACCGTCGAGATGTGCGAGGGCTACCGCCGCCCCGACGCCGGCACGGTACGGGTCCTCGGCCTCGACCCCGTCGCCGACGCGGCGCGGCTCCGCCCCAGGATCGGGGTGATGCTCCAGTCCGGCGGCGTCTACTCCGGAGCCCGCGCCGTCGAGATGCTGAGCCACACGGCGAAGCTGCACGCCCACCCGCTGGACGTCCCCGCCCTCGTCGAACGCCTCGGACTGGGCAGCTGCGGACGCACCGCCTACCGCCGGCTCTCCGGTGGCCAGCAGCAGCGCCTGGCCCTCGCGATGGCCGTCGTCGGCCGCCCCGAGCTGGTCTTCCTGGACGAGCCGACCGCGGGCCTCGACCCACAGGCCCGCCGCTCCACCTGGGAGCTCATCCGCGAGCTGCGGGCGGACGGCGTGTCGGTGGTCCTCACCACCCATTTCATGGACGAGGCCGAGGAGCTCGCCGACGACGTCGCCGTCATCGACGCGGGCCGGGTCGTCGCCCAGGGCAGCCCCGAACAGCTGTGCCGGGGCGGCGCCGAGAACACCCTCCGCTTCACCGGCCGCCCCGGTCTGGACCTGGGCTCACTGCTCAAGGTGCTGCCCGACGGCAGCGAGGCGGCCGAGACCGCCTCCGGCTCCTACCGCATCACCGGCACCGTCGACCCCGGTCTGCTGGCCGCGGTCACCTCCTGGTGCGCCCGGCACGGGGTGATGCCGCAGGGCATCTCGGTGGAGCGGCGCACCCTGGAGGACGTCTTCCTGGAACTGACCGGCAAGGAGCTGCGCGCATGAGCGCCGGTACGTACACCCCGCGCCCCGGCGCCGCCCCGCTGGGCCGCATGATCGCCGCGCAGGCCGCGTTCGAGACCCGGATGCTGCTGCGCAACGGCGAGCAGCTGCTGCTGACCGTGGTCATCCCGTCCCTGCTGCTGGTGCTGTTCGGGTCGGTGGACATCGTGGACACCGGTACGGGCGAGCCCGTCGACTTCCTGACGCCCGGGATCCTGGCCCTCGCGGTGATGTCCACGGCCTTCACGGGCCAGGCGATCGCCACCGGCTTCGAGCGGCGTTACGGCGTGCTCAAGCGGCTGGCCGCCTCCCCGCTGCCGCGCTGGGCGCTGATGACGGCGAAGACCCTCGCCGTGCTGGTCACCGAGGTGCTCCAGGTGGTCCTGCTGACCGTCATCGCCTTCGCCCTGGGCTGGTCGCCCCAGGGCGGCCCGCTCCCCGTACTGCTGCTCCTGGTGCTGGGCACGGCGGCCTTCTCGGGGCTCGGCCTGCTGATGGCCGGGACCCTCAAGGCGGAGGCGACCCTGGCGGCGGCCAACCTGGTCTTCCTGCTGCTGCTGGTCGGCGGCGGGGTGATCGTGCCGCTGGACAGGTTCCCGGACGCGGTGGCGCAGGTCCTGGGACTGCTGCCGATCTCGGCGCTCTCCGACGGGCTGCGGGACGTCCTCCAGCACGGCGCGTCGATGCCGTGGGGCGACCTGGGCGTCCTCGCGGTGTGGGCGGTGCTGGGGCTGGGCGCGGCGGCGAGGTTCTTCCGCTGGGAGTGACCGGCGGCCCCCTTCCGCCGGAAGTGACCGACGGTGCCCCCGGCCCTCTCGGCGGGTGACGGTTCGGGCCGACTCGTCCCCCTCGTGAAACCTTGCACAAGCCGCCGCTTACCATGGTGCCCGTGCCCAAGCTGACCCGAGCCGAAGTCGCTCAAGCCACGCGGAACCCGCTCCAGTTCATCGCCGAACGCTGGACGCCGTCCCACCGGATCGTCCGCCGTGCCGCCATGTCCGCGATCGTGATGGCCGTGGTCATCGTGGTCACCGGCGGTGCCGTACGGCTGACGGGCTCCGGCCTCGGCTGCCCCACCTGGCCCAAGTGCACCGACGACAGCCTCACGGCGACCAGCGAGATGGGCCTGCACGGCGCCATCGAGTTCGGCAACCGGATGCTGACCTACGTCCTGTGCGCGGCGGTCGGCTGGGCGATCATCGCGCTCCGCTCGGCCGTGCCGTGGCGGCGCAGCCTCACCCGGCTCGGCTGGCTCCAGTTCTGGATCGTCATGGGCAACGCGGTGCTCGGCGGCATCGTCGTCCTGGTGGGGCTGAACCCGTACACCGTCGCGGCCCACTTCCTGCTCTCCACGGCCCTGATCACCGTCGCCGTACTGACCTGGTACCGCATCGACGAGGGCGACGCCGAGCCGAAGCCCCTGGTCGGCAAGGCGGTCTCGCAGCTGACCTGGCTGCTGGTCGTGGCCACGGGCCTGCTGGTCGCCGTCGGTACGGTCGTGACCGGCGCGGGCAGGCACGCGGGTGACTCCAGCGACGTCCACCGCATCCCGGTCGACTGGAAGCTGGTCTCGCAGCTGCACGCGGACCTCGCGTGGATCGTGGTGGCCCTGTCGGTCGCCCTGTGGTTCGTGCTGAAGGCCGTGGACGCTCCGGCCGTCCCCCGGCGCCGGGCCGGCCAGCTCTTCCTCGTCCTGCTGGCCCAGGGCGTCATCGGGTACGTGCAGTACTTCCTGGACACGCCGGAGATCCTGGTGGGCCTGCACATGCTGGGCTCGTGCCTGGTGTGGATCGCGGTCCTGCGGGTGCTGCTGTCGCTGCGCGAGCGCCCGGCGGCCCCGGACACCGCCGTGCCCGGCCCCGCCGCACAGGAGCTCCCGGAGCACGCGCCCGCGGCCTGACACCCCGCACCCGGCGGAGAGAGCCCCCGTCACCGGCCCCGGAAGGGGCGTGGTGGCGGGGGCTCTCGCGTGGCCGGGCGGGCGCCTGCCCGAAGGGGCCGGGAAGCGGGGCGCTCAGCCGTTGGACGGGCCGCCGACCTGGATGCCCGCCATCCGGGACCACTCGTACGGCCCGGTGCGGACCTTCGCCGCGAACTCCCCGTCGAAGTCCTCGTGCATCGTGATGCCGGCCTTGCGCGTGGCGCTCTCGGCGACGGCGTACGAAGGGGCCACCAGGTCGCCCCAGCCGCCGTCCTCGCCGACGAGGACGATGCGGGTGCCCGTCTGGCCGATGTACGCCAGCTGGCCCTCGGCCCCGCCGTGCGCCTTGGCGAAGGAGTCGATCTGCTTGGCGAGCCGGGCGGCCTTGCGCTCCGCGCGGGCCGCCTGCCTGCTGTCGTCCGTCTGCTGCTCTGCGGTCTTAGCCATGCACAGGATGCTACCGACGGGTAGATGACGTGGCGACGGGCGGGGGGCGTGGCCTGGGCCACGTCCCCCGCCCGTCGGCGGAGCTGTCTGCGGGTCTACCTGAGGAAGGGGTCCACCGCGACGGCGACGAAGAGCAGCGACACATAGGTGATGGACCAGTGGAACAGCCGCATCTCCTTGAGCTTGGCACCGGTCACCCCGGCCTTCGCCCGGTTCTGCAGGCCGTGCGCCTCCCAGAGCCAGAAGCCTCCGGACAGCAGCGCCACCGCCGTGTAGAACCAGCCGGTGTAGCCGAGCGGCGTCAGCAGCAGCGAGACGGCGACCATCACCCAGCTGTAGAGGACGATCTGGCGGGCGACGACCCGGTTGGAGGCGATGACCGGGAGCATCGGGACGCCGACCCGGGCGTAGTCGTCCTTGACCTTCATCGACAGCGGCCAGTAGTGCGGCGGCGTCCAGAAGAAGATGACGGCGAAAAGAATGACCGCGGCCCAGGACATCGAATTGGTCACGGCGGACCATCCGATGAGGACGGGCATGCAGCCGGCGATTCCGCCCCAGACGATGTTCTGCGAGGTGCGGCGCTTCAGCAGCATCGTGTAGACGACGACATAGAACAGAAGTGCGCCGAGTGCGAGAGCCGCCGAGAGCCAGTTGACGAGAAGTCCGAACCAGACCGTGGAAATCACCGCGAGGGCGATTCCAAAGGCCAGACACTCACGGGGCGTCACCATCCCGGTGACCAGCGGCCTCTGCGACGTACGGTCCATCAGCGCGTCGATGTCCCGGTCGATATACATGTTGAGCGCATTCGCTCCACCGGCGGAGAGATATCCGCCGACGGTGGTGGCGAGTACGAGCCACAGGTCGGGCACACCTTGCGCGGCGAGGAACATCACCGGAACGGTGGTGATGAGCAGCAGCTCGATGATGCGCGGCTTGGTAAGCGCCACGAATGCCTTGATGCGGGCCGCGAACGGGCGCTGGCCCGCCGGGCTCGGAGTCAAGGCGACCCCCGCGGGTCGGGACTCGACGGCCGTCACGCACACCCCTGACAGAGAAATCCCAGCAAGCTCCCGGACACGGTGGCGCCCGGTAAGGACTTGCGCGAACCAGACCACTGTAGACGTTGCGCATACGCCGCTCTTCGCGGGGGTGGGGTCGTGTTGAGGGGGCGCAGAAGTGAGCGGCCGCGCTCATACGTCACACGAAACTCCGCAGGTCGCCCGCACTGTGGAAAGGGCAGAAGCCGGGCCTTCGGACGGGGGTAGGCTCGGCCTTGCCCGGTGCGGTCAACCAGTCACCGGTTTACGACATCGGAGAGGAGCCCTGACTCAGGGTGAGCACCATGCCGACCACCACAGACCTCCAGTGGACCGAATTGGACCAGCGGGCCGTGGACACCGTCCGCGTCCTGGCCGCGGACGCCGTACAGAAAGTCGGAAACGGCCACCCGGGTACGGCCATGAGCCTGGCTCCCGCCGCGTACACCCTCTTCCAGAAGGTGATGCGCCACGACCCGGCGGACCCCGAGTGGACCGGGCGTGACCGTTTCGTCCTGTCCGCGGGCCATTCCAGCCTGACCCTGTACATCCAGCTCTACCTCGCCGGGTACGGCCTGGAGCTGGACGACCTCAAGGCCTTCCGCACCTGGGAGTCCAGGACGCCGGGTCACCCGGAGTACGGCCACACCGCCGGTGTCGAGACGACGACCGGCCCGCTGGGCCAGGGTGTCGCCAACGCGGTGGGCATGGCCATGGCCGCCCGCTACGAGCGCGGCCTCTTCGACCCGGCCGCGGCCCCCGGCACCTCCCCCTTCGACCACATGGTGTGGGTCGTCGCGGGTGACGGCTGCCTCCAGGAGGGCATCTCCGCGGAGGCGTCCTCGCTGGCCGGCCACCAGAAGCTGGGCAACCTCGTGCTGCTGTGGGACGACAACCACATCTCCATCGAGGGCGACACCGAGACCGCCGTCTCCGAGGACACCGTCAAGCGGTACGAGTCCTACGGCTGGCACGTCCAGCGCGTCGACCAGCTGCCCAACGGCGACCTGGACCCCGAGGGCCTCTACAAGGCGCTCCAGGCGGCCAGGGCCGAGACGGAGCGCCCCTCCTTCATCGCGGCCCGCTCGATCATCGCCTGGCCGGCCCCGAACGCCCAGAACACCGAGGCCTCGCACGGTTCGGCGCTGGGCGCCGACGAGGTCGCGGCCACCAAGCGCGTCCTCGGCTTCGACCCGGAGCAGAGCTTCGAGGTCTCCGACGAGGTCATCGGGCACACCCGCCGGGCGCTGGACCGCGGCCGTGAGGCCAGGGCGGAGTGGGAGAAGTCCTTCGCCGCGTGGCGGACGGGCAACCCGGAGCGCGCCGCCGAGTTCGACCGGATCGCCGCGGGCGAGCTCCCGGCCGGCTGGGAGGAGAAGCTCCCGGTCTTCGAGGAGGGCCAGAGCGTCGCCACCCGCGCGGCCTCCGGCAAGATCCTTCAGGCGCTCGGCAGTGTCGTCCCCGAGCTGTGGGGCGGCTCCGCCGACCTCGCGGGCTCGAACAACACCACCATCGACAAGACGTCGTCCTTCCTGCCGGCGGGCAACCCGCTGCCGGAGGCCGACCCGTACGGCCGCACGATCCACTTCGGTATCCGCGAGCACGCCATGGCCGCGGCCATGAACGGCATCGCGCTGCACGGCAACACGCGGATCTACGGCGGCACCTTCCTGGTGTTCTCCGACTACATGCGCAACGCCGTGCGCCTGTCCGCGCTGATGCACCTGCCGGTGACGTACGTGTGGACGCACGACTCGATCGGTCTCGGCGAGGACGGCCCGACCCACCAGCCGGTGGAGCACCTGGCCTCGCTGCGCGCCATCCCGGGCCTCAACGTCGTGCGCCCGGCCGACGCCAACGAGACGGTCACCGCCTGGCGCGAGATCATGCGCCGCCACACCAAGGTGTTCGGCAAGGGCGCCCCGCACGGTCTGGCGCTGTCCCGCCAGGGCCTGCCCGCCTACCCGGCGGACGAGAACGCGGCCAAGGGCGGTTACGTGCTCCTCGACGCCGAGGGCGGCGCCCCCGAGGTCGTGCTGATCGCCACCGGGTCCGAGGTCCAGCTGGCCGTGGGCGCCCGCGAGGAGCTCCAGGCGGCCGGTGTGCCGACCCGTGTGGTCTCCATGCCGTGTGTCGAATGGTTCGAGGAGCAGGACCAGGGTTACAAGGACAGCGTGCTGCCTCCGTCGGTGAAGGCGCGCGTCGCCGTCGAGGCCGGCATCGGCCTCACCTGGTACCGGTACGTGGGTGACGCGGGCCGGATCGTGTCGCTGGAGCACTTCGGCGCCTCGGCCGACGCGAAGGTGCTGTTCCGCGAGTTCGGCTTCACCGCGGAGAACGTGGCGTCCGCCGCCCGGGAATCTCTCGCGGCCGCCGCGCGCTGACGCCGTTATACGACTAGTAGGAGATGCAATTCTCATGACAGACGCACTCAAGCGCCTCTCCGACGAGGGCGTGGCGATCTGGCTGGACGACCTGTCTCGCAAGCGGATCACCTCCGGCAACCTCGCCGAACTGATCGACCAGAGCCACGTCGTGGGTGTCACGACCAACCCGTCGATCTTCCAGAAGGCGATCTCCTCGGGCGACGGCTACGAGCAGCAGCTCGCCGACCTCGCCGCCCGCAAGGTGACGGTCGAGGAAGCCATCCGCATGATCACCACCGCGGACGTGCGGGACGCCGCCGACATCCTGCGCCCCGTCTTCGACGCCACCGAGGGCCAGGACGGCCGGGTCTCCATCGAGGTGGACCCGCGCCTGGCGCACGACACGGCGGCCACGGTCGCCGAGGCCAAGCAGCTGGCCTGGCTGGTGGACCGGCCGAACACGCTCATCAAGATCCCGGCGACCAAGGCCGGCCTGCCGGCGATCACCGAGACGATCGGGCGGGGCATCAGCGTCAACGTCACGCTGATCTTCTCGCTGGAGCGCTACCGCGAGGTCATGGACGCCTACCTGGCGGGTCTGGAGAAGGCCAAGGCCGCGGGCCTGGACCTCTCCGAGATCCACTCGGTGGCCTCGTTCTTCGTGTCCCGCGTGGACACCGAGATCGACAAGCGGCTGGACGCGGTCGGCTCCGACGAGGCGAAGGCCGCCAAGGGCAAGTCGGCCCTGGCCAACGCCCGGCTGGCCTACGAGGCGTACGAGGAGGTCTTCGCGGGCGACCGCTGGGCCGCCCTCGACAAGGCGCACGCCAACAAGCAGCGCCCGCTGTGGGCCTCGACCGGCGTGAAGGACCCGTCCCTCAAGGACACCCTGTACGTCGACGACCTCGTCGCCCCGAACACGGTCAACACCATGCCGGAGGCGACCCTGGAGGCCGTGGCCGACCACGGCGAGATCTCCGGCAACACCGTCGGCGGCCGCTACGACCAGGCGCGTGCCGACCTCGACGCGATCAAGGAGCTGGGCGTCGACTACGACGACGTCGTGCAGCTGCTCGAGGACGAGGGCGTCGAGAAGTTCGAGGCCGCCTGGAACGACCTGCTCAAGTCGACCGGGGCCGAGCTCGACCGCCTCGCTCCTTCGAAGGGCTGACCACCTTGTCTGGTGTTCCCGGAGCCAACCCGCTCCGTGACGCCCAGGACCGGCGGCTCCCGCGTATCGCGGGGCCGTCGGGGCTGGTGATTTTTGGCGTCACGGGCGATTTGTCCCGTAAAAAGCTGATGCCTGCCGTCTATGACCTGGCCAATCGCGGCCTGCTGCCGCCGGGCTTCTCGCTCATCGGCTTCGCCCGCCGCGACTGGGAGGACGAGGACTTCGCGCAGGTCGTCCACGACGCGGTGAAGGAGCACGCCCGCACCCCGTTCCGCGAGGAGGTCTGGCAGCAGCTCAGCCAGGGGATGCGCTTCGTCCAGGGCAACTTCGACGACGACGTGGCCTTCGAGACGCTCAGGGCCACGATCGAGGAGCTCGACAAGGCCCAGGGCACGGGCGGCAACTTCGCCTTCTACCTCTCGGTGCCGCCGAAGTTCTTCCCCAAGGTCGTCGAGCAGCTCAAGAAGCACGGGCTGGCCGACCAGACGGAGGGCAGCTGGCGGCGGGCCGTCATCGAGAAGCCGTTCGGGCACGACCTGGAGAGCGCGCAGGAGCTGAACCAGCTCGTGCACGACGTCTTCCCGCCGAACGAGGTCTTCCGCATCGACCACTACCTCGGCAAGGAGACGGTCCAGAACATCCTGGCGCTGCGCTTCGCCAACACGATGTTCGAGCCGGTCTGGAACAGGTCGTACGTCGACCACGTCCAGATCACGATGGCCGAGGACATCGGCATCGGCGGCCGGGCCGGTTACTACGACGGCATCGGCGCGGCCCGTGACGTCATCCAGAACCACCTGCTCCAGCTGCTGGCGCTGACGGCGATGGAGGAGCCCGGCTCCTTCCACCCCAAGGCCCTGGTCGCCGAGAAGCTGAAGGTGCTCACCGCGGTGGAGCTGCCGGAGGACCTCGGCAAGCACACGGTGCGCGGGCAGTACACGCACGCGTGGCAGGGCGGCGAGGAGGTGCCGGGCTACCTCCAGGAGGAGGGCATCGACCCCAAGTCGAAGACCGACACCTATGCCGCGGTCAAGCTGACGATCAACAACCGCCGCTGGGCGGGCGTGCCCTTCTACCTGCGCACCGGCAAGCGGCTGGGCCGCAGGGTCACGGAGATCGCGGTCGTCTTCAAGCGCGCCCCCTACCTGCCCTTCGAGTCGGGTGCCACGGAGGAGCTGGGCGGCAACGCCCTGGTCATCCGGGTGCAGCCGGACGAGGGCGTCACGGTGCGGTTCGGCTCCAAGGTGCCGGGCACGTCCATGGAGGTGCGGGACGTCACGATGGACTTCGCGTACGGCGAGTCCTTCACGGAGTCCAGCCCGGAGGCGTACGAGCGGCTCATCCTGGACGTACTGCTCGGCGACGCCAACCTCTTCCCGCGCCACCAGGAGGTCGAGCTCTCCTGGAACATCCTCGACCCGATCGAGGAGTACTGGGACAAGCACGGAAAGCCCGCCCGGTACCCGGCCGGAACCTGGGGTCCGGCCGAGGCGGACGAGATGCTCGCACGCGACGGACGGAGCTGGCGCCGGCCATGAAGATCGACCTCACGGAAACCACCTCCAGCAAGATCAACCAGGCGATGATCTCGGCGCGCCGTTCGATCGGTACGCCGGCCATCGGCATGGTGCTCACCCTGGTGATCGTCACCGACGAGGAGAACGCCTACGACGCCCTGAAGGCGGCGGGCGACTCCTCGCGCGAGCACCCCTCGCGGATCATCGCGGTGATCAAGCGGGTCAGCCGTTCGCCGCGCGCCCGGCGCGACGCGCGCCTCGACGCCGAGATCCGGGTCGGTTCCGACTCGGGCTCGGGCGAGACGATCGTGCTGCGCCTGCACGGCGAGCTGGCCAACCACGCCCAGTCGGTCGTCCTGCCGCTCCTGCTGCCGGACGCCCCGGTGGTGGTCTGGTGGCCGGAGGACGCTCCCGCCGACCCGGCCAAGGACCCGCTGGGCGCGCTCGCCCAGCGCCGTATCACCGATACCTACTCGGCCGAGCACCCGCTCGACGAGCTGGCGGTGCGCGCGGCGACCTACCAGCCGGGCGACACCGACCTGTCGTGGACCCGGATCACGCCGTGGCGCTCGATGCTGGCGGCGGCGCTCGACCAGCAGCCGGCCGAGATCGTCTCGGCGACGGTCGAGGGCGAGTCGGACAACCCGAGCTGCGAGCTGCTGGCCATGTGGCTGGCGGACCGCCTGGGCATCCCGGTGGAGCGCACCCTGTCCGGCGGTCCCGGGCTGACGGCGGTCCGGATGGAGACGAAGAAGGGCGCCATCGTCCTGGACCGGGCCGACGGTTCGCTCGCCACGCTCTGCATGGTGGGCCAGCCCGACCGCGCGGTCGCGCTGAAGCGGCGGGAGACCGCCGAACTCCTCGCCGAGGAGCTCCGGCGGCTGGACCCGGACAACATCTACGCGTCGACGGTGAAGTTCGGGGTGGAACGCCTCGGCGGGCCCGACGGGGCGTCGGCGTCCGACGCCGGGCAGAAGCCCCCGGCCGCTGCCGCGGGCGCGGGCGCTCCCGCGGCGAAGCGGGCGGCGGTCAAGAAGGCGGCGTCCAAGTGAGCGCTCCGCAGCTCGTCGTGCACCGCGACAAGGAGCTGATGGCCCAGGCCGCCGCCGCCCGGCTGATCACCGCGGTCGTGGACGCCCAGTCCTCCCGCGGGACCGCGTCGGTGGTCCTCACCGGCGGGCGCAACGGCAACGGCCTGCTGGCCGCGCTGGCCGCCGCTCCGGCCCGGGACGCGGTCGACTGGTCGCGGCTCGACCTGTGGTGGGGCGACGAGCGTTTCCTGCCCGAGGGCGACCCGGAGCGCAATGTCACCCAGGCCCGTGCGGCTCTGCTGGACGCGGTGCCGGTGGACCCGTCCCGGGTCCATGCGATGCCCGCCTCCGACGGGCCGTACGGCGACGACGCGGACGCCGCCGCCGCCGGGTACGCGCAGCGGCTGGCCGAGGCGGCCGGGCCCGGGGACCACGGGGGCGTACCGGCGTTCGACGTCCTGATGCTGGGTGTCGGCCCGGACACCCATGTGGCCTCGCTCTTCCCGGAGCTCCGGGCGGTACGCGAGACCGGGCGCACCGTCGTCGGGGTGCACGGTGCCCCGAAGCCGCCGCCCACCCGTGTCTCGCTCACGCTGCCCGCCATCCGGGCGGCGCGCGAGGTGTGGCTGCTCGCCGCCGGCGAGGACAAGGCGGAGGCGGTCCGGACCGCGCTGTCCGGGGCCGGGGAGATCCAGGCCCCGGCGGCGGGGGCGTACGGTCTCGACCGCACCCTGTGGCTGCTGGACACGGCAGCGGCCTCCCTGCTGCCGCGGACGCTGTACCGGCCCGCGGCCGTCTGACGGGGACGCGTGGCCACGGCCCGGTCCGCCCTTCGGGGCGGGCCGGGCCGTTCGTGTTCCCGGGGGTTCAGTCCGATCCGGTGGTGGGTGCGCACTCCGGCGGGCGGGCGGTCGAGGGGTCGAGGGCGTTGCGTACCAGCCGGACGACGAGCGGGTCGTAGGGGGTGCCCATGTGGCCCGTGCGGTTCTGCGGGCAGATGTCCTGGAGGGTGAGGTTGGTGACCGGGTGGGTGGGTTGCGCGGGGTGGAGGTACTGGCGCTCGTAGGGGGTGACCATCAGGTCCCGGCGGGTGACCACCGTGGTGTAGCGGACGCCGGGCAGGGTGTCGCCGCCCGCGTCGAGCCTCAGGTTCACCGCGGAGCCGATCGTCTGGTCGGCCAGTGACTGCCCGCCGATGGCGGCTGCCGGGGCGAGGACGTGCAGCCGCTGGGCGAGGGTCGCCAGTCCGGAGACGGTGCTGCCGTGGTTGGCCGGGGCGATGCCGATCAGGTGGTGCACCTTGTTGCGGGCGGGGTCCGCGGGGTCGGTGCCGCCGGCGAACTTCAGGTACTGGCGCGGCAGGATCCCGCCGCCCTGGGAGTGGCCGACGAGGTCGATCTGGCGGGCCCCGGTCCGTTCGAGCACCCGGTCGACGAAGCGGGCGAGTTCCCGGGCGGACAGCGGGACGGCGGCCCGGCCCTTGAGGACGTCGCCCGGCGGCGCGCCGACGTTGGCGGCGAAGACGCAGTAGCCGTCGGCTTTCAGCCGGGGTGAGAGATGGCTCCAGTTGCTGGAGGCGTTCTCGTAGGTCCCGTGGAGGAGGACGACGGGCCGGGGGTGCCGGGCGTCGGGGCGGCAGCCGGGGTCGTCCGCTCCGGGCGGCGGGGCGTCGGGGTGGTCGACGGAGGCGAGGAAGGCGCGTTTCCAGTCGGCCCCGTCGCCCCCGTCGGCCTCGCTCGCGGGAGCGGCGGCACGCGGGTGTGCCGGATGGCCGGCCAGGGCGGACGGGGCGGCGCCGGCGGCGGCGGGGAGCAGGGCGCCGAGCACGGCGAGCAGGACCGCCGCCCTGCGCAGCGAGCGGCGCGGAAGGGCGCGGCCGGGGCGGGTGGTGTGGGCGGGGCGGCCGGTGTGGGGGAACGGGAACCGCATGGAGGTGCCTCCCGGACGGTTTCTCGCGGCCGGGTGGCGCGCGAGCCTGAGTGGTGTGTCATCCGTTGGGGTGAAAGACCTTCCGTCTGGCGGGCTCCGGGCGCGCCGGCCGGTTCCCTGGCGTACCCCGCCGCCTTCCCGGCGCCTGCCGTCGGCCGGTCCGGCGGGCGGGCCGGCGGCAGGCGCCGGGGGACGGCGTACGCCACGGCGCGTTCGGGTGGTGCCGCGAACGGTGTCGTTCACAGCGAGTGACGGCCCCTGTACGGTGGCAGGCGTCGTGCCCGGGCGGCCCGTGAGCCCGCTCGGCCCCCCTCCGACACGTGGGACGTCGTCACCCGTGCCCGGCCGCAAGGAGATGGCATGCCCGTGAACTCCGTTGTCTTCGGCGCCGGCGGCTTCATCGGCCGCTCGCTGGTCCTGGAACTCCTCGGCCGCGGCGAGGAGGTCGCCGCGGCCGTGCACGGCGGCGGCGACCGGCTGACCCGGTGGCTCACCGACCGGGGTGCCGCCACCGGCCGGCTCACCGTCCTCACCGCGGACATCACCCGGCCCGGGCTCGGCCTGCCGGAGCAGGGCCTGGACGAGGTCCGCGACGTGTACAACACGGCCGCCCGGTTCGCCTTCGGGATGTCCCCCGATGAGGCCAGGGCGGTCAACGTGACCGGTGCCGTGCGGGTGGCCGAGTGGGCGGCCGCCCGGCCCCGGCTGCGCCGGCTGGTGCACATCAGCGGCTACCGCATGGCCGCGGCCGGTGCGGACCGCCCCGACTACGCGCGCGACGGCGCGTACGAGGCGTCCAAGCGGGAGGGCGACGCGGCGGTCCGCGGGCGCGCCCGCGAACTCGGCGTCCCGCTGACCGTCGTGAACCCGGCCACCGTGGCCGGCCCCGGCCAGTACGTCGGGCTCGCCGATCTCGTCGGCCAGCTCTGGCGGGGCCGGCTCGCCGCCCTGCCGGGGGGCCCCGACGTCTTCCTGCCCGTGGTCGAACTCGGCTATCTCGTACGGTTCCTGGCCTCCCTCCCCGGGCAGCCGGAAAGCGCGGAGGGCACCTACTGGCTGCTCGACGAGGCGACGCCCGCGCTGCCGGGGCTGATCGCCTTCCTGGCGGAGCACATGGGGGTGCCCGCCCCGCGCCGCTCCGTCCCCGTCGAGGTCCTGAAGCGGCTGCCCCGCGCGGTCACCAAGGCCGACCCGGAGACGCTCTCCTTCCTCTCCACCGACCGTTACGACACCTCGTCCGCCCGGAGTCTCGCCGAGTCGGCGGGGCTGGAGATGCCTCCGGTGCACGAGGTCCTGCGCCGGTGGGCCGACGACCTGGTCGCCTCCCGTTTCGGCCTGTCCCCGGCGCCGGCCCCTCCGTACGGGTTCCAGCAGGTCGGGGCGGACCGGACGTGGGTGACGGGCGACCGGGAGGCCCCGGACCACGTGTTCCTGCACGGGCTGCCGGTCGACGCCGATTCCTGGGCGCCGGTGGCCGCCCGGACGGGCGGGCGCACCCTGGCGGCCGATCTGCCGGGGTTCGGCCGGTCCGGGCTGCCCCGCCAGTCGCACGACGCGTGGCTGACGGCGCTCCTCGCCCCGGTGCGGGGCAGGCCGGTCCTGGTCGCTCATTCGTACTCCTGCGGGCCGGCCCTGCGGTACGCGCTGCGGTACCCGGACCGGGTCGGGGCGCTGGTGCTCGTCTCCCCCGCCTTCCTCCAGCCGGCGTCCTCGTGGCCGACGCGCTCCCCGCTCGCCGTGCCGGTCCTGCGCACCATGTCGGCCGAGCGGCTGGCCGACTCGCTCGGCCTGCCGCACGACGGCTCCCTCGACGGGGCGGTGGCGAACCTGCGGCGGGCCGGGGCGGCGCTCCGGGTGGTCGCCGCCCTCCGCTCCGCGTACCGGCAGCGGGGGCCGTTGCGTGAGGCCCTGGGGCAGGTCGCCTGCCCGGTGGAGCTGGTCGTGGGGGCGCTGGACCCGCTTGAGGAGCCGAGCAGTCTGCCGGTCACCGAGATCGCGTCGGCGGGCCACTACCCGCAGCTGACCCACCCGGACGAGGTGGCGGCCCTCCTCGTCGCGGTGCGGGAGCGGACCGCCGCCCGGTAGGCGGGTTCCGCACAGCCAGCGCAGCCTGCACGGGTCCGGGGGCCCGCCGGGTGCGGTGCGTTCCGGCGGGCCGTCCGTGCGGCGGTCCGGCCGAAGACCCGTACGGCGGCTCGTGCGGTGGTCAGACACGGGTGAAGGCCAGCACGACGTTGTGGCCGCCGAAGCCGAAGGACGTCGACAGGGCCGCGGTGGCGCCGGCTGTGCGGGGCAGCCCGGTCACCAGGTCCAGTTCGATGCCGTCCCCCACCTCCTCCAGGTTGCGTACTGCCGGCACGACGGAGTTCTTCAGGGCCAGCACCGTGAGGATCGCCTCCACCGCACCGGACGCGCCCAGCAGGTGGCCGGTGGCGGACTTGGCCGCCGTGACCACCGGGTGCGTTCCCACCGCGGCGCGGACGGCCCGGGACTCGGCGACGTCCCCCTGGGGCGTACCGGTGGCGTGGGCGTTGACGTGGCCGATGTCCCGGCCGGTCAGACCGGCGTCCCGCAGCGCCTCCCCGATGGCGCGCGCCTGGCCCCGGGCGTCGGGCAGCGTGATGTCGTGGGCGTCGGAGGTGACGCCGGCGCCGGCCAGCGCGGCGTGGACGCGGGCGCCCCGCGCCTGTGCGAACTCCGCCCGTTCCAGCACCACCATGCCCGCCCCCTCGGCCATCACGAAGCCGTCCCGCCGCCGGTCGAAGGGCCTGGACGCGCGGTCGGGGGCGTCGTTGCGCAGGGACAGGGCCCGCATCCGGGCGAACGCGCCGAGCGAGAGGGGATGGAGGCAGGCGTCGGTGCCGCCGGCGAGGACCACGTCGGCGCGGCCGGCCCGGATCAGCAGGGCGCCCACCGCGATGGCCTCGGCGCCGGAGGCGCAGGCGCTGGTCGGCGCGTGGGTGCCGGCACGGGCCCCGACGGCCAGACTGACCACCGCCGAGGCGCCGTTGGGCATGAGCCGGGGCACCGTGTACGGGGAGAGGCTGCGCTGTCCGTGCTCCCTGAGCCGGTCGTTCTGGTCCAGTATGGTCAGCGCGCCGCCGATGCCGGTTCCCACCACGACCGCCAAGCGGGCGGGATCGACCTCGGGCGGCCCCGCGTCGGACCACGCCTCCTCGGCGGCGACCAGGGCCGCCGCCTGGCTGCGGTCCAGCCGCCGCTGCCGGATCCGCTCGACCGCGGTGTACGGGTCCTGTTCCATGGGGCCCGCGATACGGACCGGGAGCCCAGCCGCCCACGGGGCGTCGATCCGGGAGATACCGGACCGGCCGGCCAGCAGCCCCTCCCAGGTGGTGGTGGTGTCGGCGCCCAGCGGGGTAGTGGCCCCCATGCCCGTCACCAGCACCTCGCGCTTCTGCCGGGCGGTCGGCCCGGCCGGGGTCTCACCCGGCGTACGCGGCACGGGAGGCTCCCTCGGGCGACGGGGCCGGGCGCCCGGCGCGGCTGCTGAGGCCGGCTGCGGTGAGGGCCATCACGGCCAGCAGCAGATCGCGGGTGGCTGCCACCTGCGCGGGGTCACGGGCGAGGGTGGGGGCCGCTCCGTCCACGTGTCCACCGGAATTGGTTTCCACGGTCGTACTCATACCGCCTCCTGAATTCAATTTACACCCTGCATGGCTTGAAAAAGCCGTTCGATCAGCAGTCCGAAGGAATGCCGGGGACTCGGCACGCTTACCGGTGGCAGGGCGTCCGCACTGCCACCGGAGCCCAACCTATGCGTGCGCCACCGGAGGCCGCTTCAGATATTCAGCTGATTTTCCACTCCTCCTTTCAGGGGAGCCGTCACCCTTGAGGAGGAGAGTGAACTCCCCCTGCCTGTACGGGAGTAGAGGTTCACCGCACCTCCCGGGAGAGAAGTGCGACGCCCTCAGAACCGTGATCGAATACTTTCCGACTTGTCGTACAATTCCTTCGGCTATTGCTGATTGCCATCAGCCTCAGGAATGCTGCATAGTAAAGTAGGACGTTGCGGGAAACAGTTCCCACATTCACCCCTCAACCTCGGCACACGCTAAAACAGAATGAGCGGCCGGTACACCCGAGGGTTATTTACAGAGATTTTTCGTTCTCCCGCAGAATCCAAGAAAGGGAGATTCATGTCGCAGATCACGACGGTCCGGACGGCCTCGGTCGAGGAGAAGGTCCATGTAGTCCGCTGGCCTCTCGAAGCGTCGAGGCTGGAGCATCACCGGCGTACGGGCGCCCTGCGCCTGCTGGTGATCGAGAACGGGGCGACGCCCCCGATGTCCACCGACGCGCGGGAGGACTGGGTCCGCTCACCCATCACCCGCGAGGACTTCGCCGCGCGGGTCTCGGCGCTGCGCGCCAGGGCCGCGTCGCGTGACGTGCCGGCCCTGGACCATGACGGGCTGCTCAGGTACGGCAGCCGGGTCGTGCCCGTGTCCCCGACCGAGATGTACCTGCTACGGCCTCTTGTGGAGCGTTTCGGGAGCCTGGTGTCACGCCATGAACTGCTCGCCCTGCTCAGTACCCGGAACAGCACGGCGAGCAGGAACGCCCTGGACCTGCACGTCATGAGGATCCGCCGCCGGGTCCTGCCCCTGGGGCTGCGTCTGCGCACCGCCAGCCGGCGGGGCTATCTGCTGGAGGGGCCGGCCTGAGCGCGGTGCCCCTGCCGGCGCGGTCCTCGGCAGGGGCACCGCGAGAAGTGCCGGAAGACGGCACGGTCACGGCTCGGCGGGCTGCCGCGGGCCGGGGCAGGCGCACCCGGCGGGCACCAGCCCGGTCCGGTGCGCGTAGATCACCGCGTGCACCCGGTTGCGCAGCCGGAGCTTGTCGAGCAGGTGCTGCACATGTGACTTGACGGTGCTTTCGCCGAGGACGAGTTCGGCGGAGATCTCGGCGTTGCTGAGGCCGCGGGCGAGGAGCCGGAGCACCTCCCGTTCACGCCGGGTCAGCAGTTCCGCGCGTGCGCGTTCCGGACCCGCTCCCGGGCGGCAGCCCGCCGGCGGCCAGGGCCCGTCGCCCCGGTCCGGATGACCGGACGGCCCGGGGCCCGCGTGGACCGCGTAGCCCGCCGCGACCATGTGGACGGCGGCCAGCAGCTGCCGGGGCGTGGCGCGGTTCAGCACCACGCCTTTCGCGCCGGCCCGCAGGGCCTGGTGTGCGGCCTCGTCGGTGTGCTGGGTCATCAGCAGGACGCCCGGCATGCCGGCGCCGAACCGCGTGGCCAGCGCGGTGACCATGCCGATCACGTCGAGTCCGGGTGACTGGGCGTCGGCGAGCAGCACGTCGGGGCCGGCGCCCGCCGTCTCACGCTCGGCTCCGGCGGCGTCGCTGGCCTCCCCCGCCACGGCGATGGTCTCGTCCTGCTCCAGAACGGCCCGGATGCCTGCGCGGGTGATGGAGCGGGCGTCGACGAGCAGGACACGGACGGGTGCGGTGATCGGTCTCTCCGTTCTCTCGGGCGTGGAATCACGCCGTGGCGGCCGCACCGGGGCCGGAGCGGGGCGGGGGCGGGGGCGGTCCACCGGTCGGGGCGGGTTCAGGCCGGGGCGCCTTCGGGTTCCGGTGCGCTCGCCCCGGAGTCCTTGCCGGCGGCCGCCCGCCGGTGCGGGTGCCTCGGGGTCGCGAGGACCGCCAGGGCGCCCACCGCGACGATGCAGGATCCGAGCCACAGCGCGGGGACCATGCCGTCGGTGAACCTGTCCGGGGTGGTGAGGTCGCCGTGGGCGGTGAACACGGAGGCCAGTACGGCGACCCCGAGGACGCCGCCCAGTTCGCGGAGCGCGTTGACCGACCCCGAGGCCATGCCCCGGTCCTCGGCCCGGACCGCGCTCATCACCAGGTTCGCGGTCGGGGAGAAGTAGAAGGTCATGCCGAGTCCGCACAGGACGAGGGCCGGGACCAGCGACGCGTAGCTCACCTCCGGTGAGATGCGGAACGCGATCCAGCCCAGGCCGCACGCCTGGAAGGTCAGTCCGAGGGCCACGATGGGACGGCCGCCGATCCGGTCGGAGAGGAATCCGACCAGCGGCGCGACGAACACGGGCACCATGGTCCAGGGCAGGATGCGCAGTCCGGCCTCCATCGGGGAGTAGCCCCGCGGCCCCTGGAAGAACTGGGTGAGCAGGAAGACCGAGCCGAACATCCCGGCGAACATCAGGAGCCCCGCCGCGTTCATGCCGCTGAAGGTCCGGTGGCGGAAGAGCCGCATCGGGAACATCGGCATCTCGGTCCGCAGCTCCCAGACGACGAAGGCCGCCAGGACCAGGGTGCCGCCCGTCAGCGCGGTCAGGACCCCGGTGCTCGTCCAGCCGTCCGTGGGCCCCTGGATGAGGCCGAAGACGATGCCGAACAGTCCGGTGCCGGCCAGGACCGTCCCGGTGAGGTCCAGCCGGGCGTGGCTGCCGCGGCTCTCGGCCAGTTTCCACCGGCCGAGCGGCAGGAGGAGCAGCCCGATCGGCACGTTGATCCAGAAGATCCACTGCCAGGTCAGGTGTTCCACCATCACCCCGCCCAGGAGCGGGCCCGTCGCGATGGCCAGTCCTTCGACGGCGCTGAGCGCCCCGAGGACGGCGCCGCGGCGGGCCGCCGGGGCCACCGCGGTGAGCAGGGTCAGATTGAGCGGCATCAGTGCCGCGGCTCCGAGGCCCTGGACGGCCCGGGCCGCGATGAGAGCGCCGATGTCGGGGGCGAGCGCCGCGGCCGCGGACGCGGCGGTGAAGACGCCCAGGCCGATGACGAACATCCGCCGCCGGCCGAACCGGTCGCCGAGGGCGGCGCCGGGCAGCATCAGGACGGCGTAGGTGAGGGTGTAGGCGTTGACGGTCCATTCGAGTTGCTGGATGTCGCCGCCGAGGCTCTCGCGGATGGCCGGCAGGGCCGTGATGACGACCAGGTTGTCGAGGGACACCATGGCCACGGCCAGGCCGCAGCACAGGAACGTCCACAGCACGTTCCGGTTCGGGACACGCATGATTGACCTCTTCCGAGTGGTGTGCCGCTTTCCCGGTGGTGGGCGTACGGCCGCACCGACCACCGGCGGCCGGCCCCGTGGGGAGCGGGCCGGCCGCCGGAGCCGCCGGGTGCGGACCGGTTCAGTGCC
This sequence comes from Streptomyces nitrosporeus, assembly GCF_008704555.1. Lineage (NCBI taxonomy): Bacteria > Bacillati > Actinomycetota > Actinomycetes > Kitasatosporales > Streptomycetaceae > Streptomyces > Streptomyces nitrosporeus. The sequence continues at coordinate 5,978,674 of NZ_CP023702.1, read as the reverse complement.
TGCCGGCGCCGCGTACGAGGCGGAGCATCGGCGGGACGAGGGCCGCGAGTTCGACCGGCCGGCGCAGCCGGTTCAGCCAGCGCGGCCCGAGGGGCCTGGCGAGTTGGTGCACATCGACGCTGATCTCCTGGCGTACCGGGGCCCCGGCGAGGAGCCGTACCGCCATGTAGGAGCTCAGCACCCCGAACGCCGTCGCGGTGTAGGCCACCTGGGGAAAGCTGTAGTCCGCCTTCGTGTGGTTCGCGCGGATCTCCGCGAGCATCTCGGCCGGCACCCGGCGCAGCGGCACGGCACGCCTGAGGAGGTCCCAGGTGTCCATGCGCTCGATGTCGGCCAGGGTGATGTCGCCGTCGAAGGGCTCACGGATCCTGCGGTAGTCGTAGCAGCGCACGTACTGGGTGCCCGCCATGTCCCAGCCGGTGATGAGGGGGACCTTCCGCTGGGCGGCCACCCGGTGCAGCAGGTGCTTGGCCCGCCACCCCTCACCGGTGGTGACGTCCACCCCGTCGATGATCAGCTGGGCGGGCGCGGTGAGCCGCTGCACGGTCTCGGAGGTGACGCCCTCGGTGAAGACGGTCACCCGGGCGTGCGGGTTGATCGCCATGATCCGCTCGCCCGCGCCGGCGGCCTTGTTCTGGCCGATGTCGGCGGCGACCGCGCTCTGCCGGTTGAGGTTGTTCAGTTCGTACGTCCCCGGGTCGGCCACCAGGAAGCGCTGGACGCCGAGCCGGGTCAGCGGCTCCACCGCGGCCCCGCCGATCGACCCGCATCCCGCCACCAGGACGGTCGCCCGGCGCAGGGCGCGCTGTGCGCCGGCCCGGACGACGCCGGTGTTCCGGATGGTCAGTTCCTCGTAGAAGGCGCTGTGCGGCACCGACTCCGCGTCGTCGTCCGTCCGGCCGATGCCGTGCGGTGTCATGCCGTACCTCCGCGCTGTCGGGGGATCAGGGGGCCGTCGGTCCGCTGCCTGCGCGCGGCGAGCCTGGCGACCATCGCGTGGTACGAGGTGAGGTCGCTGGTGCCGTCCAGGTAGGAGCGGACGACGTCGGCGTACCAGGGCAGGTCGTCGGGGACCGGGGCGACGAAGGGCTTGGCGAGGACGTCCTGGCGGTAGATGGGGGCGAGCGGGTCCGACGGGGGCAGGCTCGGATCGGTGCCCTCGACGACCCGGAGGTCGAAGCCGGCCAGCCGCAGATGGCGCAGGGCCACGTGCTCCTTGGCGTCGCCGAGCACGAGGCGGATGGAGTCGCCGAGCTGGACCATCGCTTCGCCCATGCCCAGCATGAGGTGCCACGGCACCCGGTCGTGCTGGATGCCGAGGGGCATCGCCTGGTCCCGCAGGAAGCGCTTGAGCTCGAACGCCTGGTGGGTTCCCAGGCCGGGCCGCGCGTACTGTCCCAGCAGGTCGATGCCGTGGGCGGTCTCGGTCGGGAACAGGGCGCGGCGGGGGGAGTCGAGGGGCAGGCTCACCGCGTCCGTGGAGCAGCTCAGCCCGACGTATCCGCGGATCCTCCCGGTGCGCGAGCAGAGGGTGACGGTGTGGATGCTCTCCAGGCCGCCGGGCCGGGGCAGCGGTTCGTGGTAGGCGGCCGTCCGGTAGACGAGGTCGGCGGAGATCCAGCTCAGCCGGAGGTACTGGGCGAGGCGGAAGCCGAGGATGCCCCTGAGGTAGCGGGTGGGGAACTGACTGTCCCGCGCGGTGAGGGTGACCAGTCCGCTGTGCGGGTCCTGGGCGTGGTAGATCGGGGTGCCGGTGATCTCCGCGGGCAGCTGCCGGTAGCTGAGCCGCTCGTGCAGCTCGATGATGTCGGCGACGTAGCGCAGCGCACGCGAGCCGACGGGGTCGGCGGAGGTGGGGACGGTGGTACGGCCGGCGGGCCCGTCACTCTTCGCGCGGCGGGGCAGGTCGGCGTTCACTCGGCGTCGTCCTCGGTGTAGAGGCTCTCGGTGACGGCGAGCGCGAGCACCTCGGGCGTGCCCTCGTAGACACGTGTGCCGTAGGCGTCCCGCAGCATCTTCTCGACCCCGTAGGAGCGCAGGTAGCCGCGTGCGCCGACCAGGGACATCGCCGCGTCGGCCACCTCGATGGCCGCCCGGTCGGCGAAGAGTTTCGCGACGGCGGGTTCGTAGACGGGGGGCGGGAGCTGGGTGTCGACGGTGTTCGCCGCGTGCAGGTACAGCAGCCGGGCGGCGTCCACCTTGGCGCTCATGTCCGCCAGCTTCGCCGCGGTGAACTGGTGGCGGTGCAGCGGCAGGCCTCCCTGTACCCGTTCGCCCGCCCAGTCGACGGCCTGGCGCAGCGCGCCGCGTGCCACGCCGGTGGAGATGCCGGCGACGGCCGCGCGGGCCATGTTGCTCTGGGCCATGTTGATGGCCATGCCCTCGCCCTCGCCGCCGATCATGTTCTCGGCGGGGACGCGGACCTCGGTGAACTCCAGCTCGCTGCCCAGGCAGGCCCGGTAGCCCATCTTGTCGGCGACCGGTCCCCGGACCACTCCGGGGAGGTCCAGGGGCACGATGAAGGAGGTGAGCCCGCTCGCCCCCGGGCTGCCCTCCATGTTCGCGAACACGGAGGCGAAGGCGGCGAAGCGGGCGTTGGTGATGAACCGCTTCCTGCCGGTGAGCACATAGCTGTCGCCGTCGCGCCGTGCGGTCATGACGTTGCGCGCGTGGACGGCGTTGGCCGGGATGATCAGGTCGCAGCCGGCGTCCTCCTCCGTCACCGCGTTGCAGGCGAGCACCGGCTCGTCACCGGAGAACAGCGGCAGGTAGCGGGCCTGGAGGCGGGGGTCGCCGGAGAGCAGGAGCGGGGCCTGGCCGAGCATGGTGGCGCCGAAGACGAGTGCGGTGCCCGGGCACACGGCGGCCACCTCCTCCAGGGCGACCGCGACCCCGAGCATGCCGACGCCGAGGCCGCCGTGGTCGGAGGGGACCGCGGCCCGGGTCAGGCCGATCTCGTGGCCGCGGCGTACGACGTCCCAGTCGAAGTCCTCGGCCGGTGCCCGGTCCAGTTCCTGGACCCTGGGCGCGACGATGTCCTGTGCGAACTCCCGTGCTTCTTCCTTGAGCCGCTGCACCTCGGGCGGGAGCGTGTCGAAGTTCAGCTCCGGCGAGGGGGCGGCGTGCGCGTCGGCGGTCATGCGGTGGGGCTCCTCGGTGGTGTGGTGGGTGGGGGCGGGGCGGCCCGGGTCAGCCGTCGACACCGAATTCGGCGGCGATGGCCGGGTAGCTGTCGAAGGCCGGCCTGAGCGTCGGGACCAGCTCCAGCACCTTGGCGATACGGCCGCGGATGCGGACCTTGCCGGTGGCGACGGCGGCGGGCACCAGCAGACGTCCCATCCACAGCGCGTGCGCCGTGTCGCAGGACATCCGGAGGGTGATCGCCGGCTTGAAGGGCGTCTCGTCCCCGAGGACCAGGCCTTCGGGGGAGACGAAGATCCGGCAGTCCGGCTTGCTGTGCACCAGCTGGACCGAGAGCGACTCCCTGCGGGCCTTCTCCACGAACTGCTCGTCCGCGAGCAGCACGGTGAAAAGTTTCCCGAAAACGTCGTAGGCCATTTCGCTGGACGGAAATAGGCTCATGCTTCTCCTTCGCGATTCGACGGCTGGCGCGATTCTTCGCCGCCGGACAGGTCCACCTATTCGGCGAGCGTCGACGCCGAGCACGTTAGGACACCGCCCCGGAAGCCCGGCCCGCATCGACAGGTAGCCGAAAAAAGACTGAAAGAAATCGGTAAGCGCAGCCCTCTTCACCGCTCTGAGCTGCTGCAATGCCTGTCATCGCGCACTGCTCCCGGATCCGGCGCACCCCCGGGACCGAGCAGGCGCGGGCAAGGGGGCGACCGTATACGAAAACCCTCACCGCCCGTGATTCCACTGCCCAGGAATGCGACACAGAGAAATAGTCAAGGCCATGAATTCCACCACGATCGGGTGATGGAGCGGGCCGCCTCTTGCGCCGGAGCAATTCTGTGGAGCGTCATGGAGAAGTCACCGGGAGAAACCGCGGTGACACAGGCACACCGCACCCGGAAAGGAGGTGACACATGCGCAGGATCGAGATGAGGGCTCAGGCCGCGGTCCGGGCCGACCGCCCCAGGGCCGGTGAGAGTTCCAGCTGGAACTGGACGTGGGCCTACCGCCAGGCCTGATCCCAGACGTGCGGGGCCGGGGCACCCCTTCCCCCCTCACCGGCCCCGGCCCCGCACCGGTGTCCCGTTTCTCCCCACCCCTGTTCCGGAGTCCTTGTGCGTCTGCGTCGTTCCCGCTGTCTGACCTGCTACTGGCACGACGGCGCCTTCGTCGTCCACCCCCACCCGCACGGCATGCCCACGGCCCTGCACCCGGCCGCCGCGGAGGTCCTGGCGGCGTTCGAGGACTGGACCACGCCCGGTGAGGCCGTGGAGCTGCTCGGCCATCTGGCGCCCGAGACCGCCGAGGAGGCCGTGACGGCCCTGGTCCGCTGCGGGGCGCTGCTGCTCCACGGCAGCGAGGAAGCCCTGGACGACGAGCGGGCCGCCCGCCGGTGGGGTTCCTGGATGCCGGAGGCGTCCTTCTTCCACCACGCCACCCAGGGCGTCTACGACCCCGCGCCCGCCACGCCGGACGCCCCGGGCTCCGCGCCTTCCACGCCGGACGCCCCGGACCCCGCACCCGCCGGGAGCCTCCCGGCCCCCGGACCGCAGGAGGCGCCCGGCCCGCGGCCCCCGCTGTTCACCGGGTTCCCCGACGCTCCCCGCGTCCTGCTGCCCCGGCGGCCGGCCGGGCTGAGGGCCCCCTTCGACGAGGTCCTGTACGACCGCCGTACCCACCGTGATTTCACCGGCGCCCCGGTGTCCCTGGAGACCCTGGCCTCCCTGCTGGCCACCACCTTCGGGCCGGTCGACTTCATCGACTGCGGCCGGGGCGCCCTGTACCGGCGGACCAGCCCGCAGGGCGGCTCCCGGCAGGAGATCGACGCCTATGTGGGTGCCCTCCGGGTCGACGGCCTGGACCCGGGCTGGTACCACTACGACGGCCTGGAGCACGCGCTCGGACTGCTCTCGGAGGGCTGCACCCCCGAGGACGCCGTACACCTCTGCGCCGGCCAGGCGTGGGCCGGGCGCCCCGCCTTCCTCGTCGTCCTCGCCGCACGGCTGGAGCGGATGAGCCTGAAGTACCCGACGCCCCGCGCCTACCGGGTCTGCCTCCTCGACGCCGGGCACCTGGGGCAGACCTTCGCGCTGACCGCGACGGCGCTCGGCCTGGGCCCCGCCCAGACCGGGGCCTTCCGCGACTCCGAGGTCGCCGGGCGCTGCGGCCTGGACGGCACCGGCTCCGTCCCGCTGTACGTCCTGGCCGCCGGCCGCCCCGCTCCGGTGGACGAGGACGCCCCGCCCCCGGCGGGCGTGGCCGCGTTCGGCGCCACCGTCCTCTCGGGCCCCTGAGGCCCCCGGGGCTCCTTCAGGGGCTGCCGCGCTCCAGGAAAGGCTCCAGCAGCCCCGGGACGGCTTCGGCGGCGAAGCCGAGCCCCTCCGCCGTACCGGCGTCCCGCACGGTGTACGCGCCCGCCCCGGCGGCCGTGGTGGCGGTGAGGTCGATCAGCCCGGCCCGGCGCTGGAAGACGGACTGCTTCACGGTCCAGCCGATCACGCCGCTCCGCTGCAGCACCGCCGTGGAGCGGCGGACGCTGCCGGAGCGGGTCACGAGATAGGCACCGCTGAGGGTGTGCCCCAGCGACCGGTAGGCGTCCAGGGCCAGGGCCACCGCGAGCGGCAGGAGCACGGCCGCGCAGCCGAGCGCGGCCCACAGCAGCACCGGGGTCAGCCAGGCGCCCAGCACCGCCAGGAGCAGCACGGGCGCCGACGCCGCGGCGACGGCCCGGCGCAGCCGCCGGCCGCGCGCCGCGGGCGGGTGCGCGGTCAGCGGGGCGGCGGCCGGCGAGAGGGGTTCCCGCAGCACCTTCGCCGCGACCGCGTCGGCCAGGGCCCGGGGAACGGCCGGGAGGAGGGTGCTGTGGTCGAGGTTCTTCGCCTCCTCGTCCTTCACCAGGCCGGTGGCGACGACGTCCACCCGGGCGGCACCGGCCAGCCGGACGCCCAGCGGCTCCACCAGGTCCACCCCGCGCAGCCGCTGTTCCTCGAAGGAGATCGAGCGGGAGGTCAGCAGGCCGCGCCTGACCCTCAGGGTGCCGCCCGGTTCGCGCTCCAGGCGGTAGTTCCACCACATCTCGGCCCAGAGGCCGAGGGCCCCGGCCACCCCGGCGGCCAGCGCCGCCGCCACCAGGGCCGTGACCGTCCAGAGCACCGGTGTGTCCCTGAACCGGTCGCCGACCCAGCCGATCACCTCACCCTGCACCCCGGCCCACTCGCTGACCTGCATCACACCGCCGGCCGCCGCGCCGCCCAGCACCGGGACGGCGAAGGAGACCGGTGCGTAACGGATCCAGCGGAGGTCGAGGACGGCGAGCTCGCCCTCCCGGTGCGCGTCCGGGGAGGGCCCGGCGGCCCGGTCCAGGAGTTCGCGGCGCAGCCGCTCGCCCTCGGCCCGGCTCACCGGGTCGAGTTCCAGGGGGGATTCACCGCCGCTCCGGTCCCCCGTACCGATCCGTACCGTGACCAGTCCCAGGACCCGCAGCAGCGGGTGGGCGGTGAGATCGACGGTACGGATCCGCTCGCGGGCCAGCGAACGCCGCTTGACCAGCAGCAGCCCGGTGTGCAGCTCCACGCGCTCGGTGCCGACGCGGTAGCGGGTGCGCCGCAGGCGGACGTGGTCGCCGGCGGTGGCGCACCCGATGAGGACGGCCGCTCCGGCCAGGGCCCAGCCGATGGCCGCCGGGTATCCCAGCCACCCGGACAGCCCCGCCACGACGGGTACGGCGGCGCCCGCCGCCACCCCCGCCGTGACGAGCGCGGTGACCAGGACCGTACGCGGGTGGAGCCGCCGCCACGGCGGGCCCACGGCGTCCGCGTCGGTGCTCATGTGGCGTCCCCGGGGGTGTCCCGGGTGAGCCGGGTGAGCTGTCCGGCGAGCTCGGCGGCCGTCTCGTGGGCCAGACCCGCGATCCGCACGGCGCCCTTCGCCGAGGCGGTGGTGACGGTGACCGTGGCCAGCCCGAAGAGCTGCTCCAGCGGGCCGCGCACGGTGTCCACGGTCTGGATCCGGGACATCGGCGCGATCCGCCACTTCCGCAGGAACACCCCGGTCCGCACGTAGACGGCGTCCCCGGTGACCTCCCAGCGGTGCGTACGGAACCACCACACGGGGAGGAGGGCGGCGCACAGCAGTCCCACGGCCGCCAGCACCGCGGCGGGCAGCAGCAGCCAGAACCTGGCCGGGGTGATGAGCGCCCCCAGGACGCCCAGCACCGCCACCGGGGCCGCCGTCAGCAGCAGCCACCGGGCCCGCCACCAGCCGGCCGCCTGCCGCGCCGGCGCGTTGCGCGGCGGGCGCAGCCGTACCGCCCCCTCCCCCGTTCCCACGGTCAGCGGCCGCGCAGTGCGCGGTAGGCCGCCACCAGCTGGGCGGTGGAGCTGTCCAGGTCCTCACCGCCGGTGCCCTCGGTCAGGACCGGCTCGATCTTCTTGGCGAGGACCTTGCCGAGCTCGACCCCCCACTGGTCGAAGGAGTCGATGTTCCAGACGGCGCCCTGGACGAAGACCTTGTGCTCGTACAGCGCAATCAGCTGGCCCAGCACCGACGGGGTGAGCCGCTCGGCGAGGATCGTGGTCGTGGGGTGGTTGCCGTGGAAGGTCCTGTGCGGCACCAGCTCCTCGGCCACGCCCTCCGCCCGCACCTCGTCGGGTGTCTTGCCGAAGGCGAGGGCCTGGGTCTGCGCGAAGAAGTTGGCCATCAGCAGGTCGTGCTGGGCGATCAGCCCCGGCAGCAGGTCCTGGACCGGGGACGCGAAGCCGATGAAGTCCGCCGGGATGACCTTGGTGCCCTGGTGGATCAGCTGGTAGTAGGCGTGCTGGCCGTTGGTCCCCGGGGTGCCCCAGACGACCGGGCCGGTCTCCCACTCCACCGGATTCCCGTCGCGGTCCACGGACTTGCCGTTGGACTCCATGTCCAGCTGCTGGAGGTAGGCGGTGAACTTGGACAGGTAGTGGCTGTAGGGCAGGACCGCGTGGGACTGCGCGTCGAAGAACTGCCCGTACCAGATGCCCAGCAGGCCCAGCAGCAGCGGGGCGTTCTCCTCGGCCGGGGCGGTGCGGAAGTGCTCGTCGACGAGGTGGAAGCCGTCGAGCATCTCCCGGAAACGCTCCGGGCCGATGGCGATCATCAGCGAGAGGCCGATGGCCGAGTCGTAGGAGTAGCGGCCGCCGACCCAGTCCCAGAACTCGAACATGTTGGCCGTGTCGATGCCGAAGTCCGCGACCTTGTCCGCGTTGGTCGACAGTGCCACGAAGTGCTTGGCGACGGCCTCCTGACCGGCCCTCAGTCCGGTGAGCAGCCAGTCGCGGGCGGAGGTGGCGTTGGTGATGGTCTCGATGGTGGTGAAGGTCTTGGACGCCACGATGAACAGCGTCTCGGCCGGGTCCAGGTCGCGTACCGCCTCGTGGAGGTCGGCGCCGTCGACGTTGGAGACGAAGCGGACGGTCAGCGAGCGGTCCGTGAAGGAGCGCAGCACCTCGTACGCCATGGCGGGACCGAGGTCGGAGCCGCCGATGCCGATGTTCACGATGTTCTTGACGGGCCTGCCGGTGTGCCCGGTCCACTCGCCCGCCCGGATCCGGTCCGCGAAGGCGGCCATCCGGTCCAGGACCGCGTGGACGGCCGGTACCACGTTCTCGCCGTCGACCTCGATCACGGCGTTCCTGGGGGCGCGGAGCGCGGTGTGCAGGACGGCGCGGTCCTCGGTGGTGTTGATCTTCTCGCCGCGGAACATGGCGTCCCGCAGCCCGGCGACGCCGGTGGCCGCGGCGAGGTCACGCAGCAGCCCCAGGGTCTCGTCGGTGACCAGGTGCTTGGAGTAGTCGATGTGGAGGTCGCCGACCCTGAGGGTGTACGCGCTCCCGCGCTCCGGCTCCTTCGCGAACAGCTGCCGCAGGTGTGTCCGGCCGAACTCCTCGCGGTGCTTGGCGAGGGCCGTCCATTCGGGCAGCTGACTGAGCTTGGTTCGGCTTTGTGCGTTCATCCCGGGAATCGCCCACTTCTTCTTGGTACCTGCAACATCCCCGCTGCCCCTCCAACCTAATTGATCAGGAGGGCCTAGCGGAGCACGTCGGGGCACCGGGCGGCACACCGGCACCGGCCGGGCACCCGTGGGGTGGCCGGCCGGTGGACGGAAGGATCAGATCTCGCCGCGGAGCTTGGCGAGGGCTTCGGCGAGGATCGCCTCGCCGTCCGCGTCACTGCGCCGCTCACGCACGTACGCCAGGTGCGTCTTGTACGGTTCGGTGCGCGGGGGGGCCGGCGGGCTGTCCTGGTCCTGCCCGGCCGGGAAACCGCAGCGCGGGCAGTCCCAGGTCTCCGGTACCTGCGCGTCATGGGCGAAGCTGGGCTGGGTCTCGTGCCCGTTCGAGCACCAGAAGGAGATGCGGAGGCGAGGAGCTGACTCGCCCCGCTCGGCCTCCCCCATCGGCCCCGCTCCGACCCGGCTTCCCCGGATCGCGTTGCCACTTGCCACGGTCGTAACTCCCTGCGTGATGGTGCTCGAGGTTGCCCCAGTCTACGTAAGGCCCAACGCGCGTCCAGTAGAAGGAGTTACACCGTCACAGGGAATTGTCCGAAGGCGCCGTCAGTCCAGCTTGATGAGCAGGCCGAGGACGACGATGCACGCGAACCACAGCAGACCGATCACCACGGTGATGCGGTCGAGGTTGCGCTCGGCGACCGAGGAGCCGCCCACGGAGGACTGCATCCCGCCGCCGAACATGTCGGAGAGGCCGCCGCCCTTGCCCTTGTGCATCAGCACCAGCAGCATCAGCAGCAGGCTGAAGACGATCAGGGCGATCTCGAACGCCAAAATCACGGCTGGCTCCTACTTTCCGGAAATTCTCGGGACTGCGGACTGCGTGTGCGAACAGCGGGGGCCGAGGGGTATCACCCCCCTGGCCCCCGCAAGGGTACGACGGATCGGCGCTAGGGCATACTCACTGGTCGCGGAAGCGGACGATCTTGACGAACTCGTCGGCGTCCAGCGCCGCGCCGCCGACCAGGGCGCCGTCCACGTCGGGCTGCGCCATGATCGCGGCCACGTTGCCGGACTTGACCGAGCCGCCGTACTGGATGCGCACGGCGTCGGCGAGCTCCTGCGAGTACAGCTCGGCGAGCCGGCCGCGGATCGCGCCGCAGACCTCCTGGGCGTCCTCGGGGGTGGCGACCTCGCCGGTCCCGATGGCCCAGACCGGCTCGTACGCGATGACGATCGACTCGGCCTGCTCGGCCGGGACGTCCTTCAGCGCGCCGTCGAGCTGCGCGAGGGTGTGGGAGACCTGGTCGCCGGCCTTGCGGATGTCCAGGCCCTCGCCGACGCAGAGGATCGGGGTGAGGCCGTGGCGGTAGGCGGCCTTGACCTTGGCGTTGCAGATCTCGTCCGTCTCGCCGTGGTACTGGCGGCGCTCGCTGTGGCCGACGGCCACGTAGGAGCACCGCAGCTTGGCGAGCATCGGGCCGGAGATCTCACCGGTGTAGGCGCCGGAGTCGTGCGCCGAGATGTCCTGGGCGCCGTACTTGATCTTCAGCTTGTCGCCGTCGACCAGGGTCTGCACGGAGCGCAGGTCGGTGAAGGGAGCGAGGACGGCGACCTCGACCGCCTCGTAGTCCTTGTCGGCCAGCGCGAAGGCGAGCTTCTGGACGTGGGCGATGGCCTCGAGGTGGTTGAGGTTCATCTTCCAGTTGCCCGCCATCAGCGGGGTACGGCCCTGGGCAGTAGCAGTCATGAAAGGTCAGTCCTCCAGTGCGGCGAGGCCGGGAAGCGTCTTGCCCTCGAGGTATTCGAGGCTGGCGCCGCCACCGGTCGAGATGTGTCCGAATGCGTTTTCGTCGAAGCCCAGGATGCGGACGGCGGCGGCGGAGTCCCCGCCGCCGACGACGCTGAAGCCCTGGGAGTCGACCAGGGCCTGGGCGACCGCCCGGGTGCCCTCGGCGTAGTCCGGGTGCTCGAAGACACCCATCGGGCCGTTCCAGAAGACGGTGGCCGCGTCGGCGAGCTTCGACGCGTACAGCGCGGCGGACTCGGGGCCGATGTCCAGGCCCATCTGTCCGGCCGGCATGGCGTCGGCGGCGACCGCGGTGGGGTTCGCCGGAGCCTTGGTCTTCAGGTCGGGGAACTTGTCCGCGACCAGGACGTCGACGGGGAGGACGAACTCCACGCCGAGCTCCTCGGCCCGCTTGAGGTAGCCCTGGACGGCCGGGATCTGGTCCTCCTGGAGCAGCGAGCCGCCCACCTCGTGGCCCTGGGCCTTGAGGAAGGTGAACATCATGCCGCCGCCGATGAGGATGCGGTCGGCCTTGTCCAGCAGGTGGTCGATGACGCCCAGCTTGTCGGAGACCTTGGCACCGCCGAGGACGACGGCGTACGGGCGCTCGACGTCCTCGGTGAGCTTCTTCAGCACGCCGACCTCGGTGGCGATCAGGGCGCCGGCCGCGTGCGGCAGCCGGGCCGGGAGGTCGTACACGGAGGCGTGCTTGCGGTGGACGGCGCCGAAGCCGTCACCGACGTAGATGTCGGCGAGTTCGGCGAGCCGGTCCGCGAAGGCGCCGCGCTCGGCGTCGTCCTTGGAGGTCTCACCGGCGTTGAAGCGCAGGTTCTCCAGGACGGCCACCTGGCCGTCGGTGAGGGCGGCGACGGTGGCGCGGGCGGAGTCACCGACGGTGTCGGACGCGAACGCCACGTCGGCGCCGAGCAGTTCACCGAGCCGGGTGGCGGCCGGGGCCAGCGAGAAGGCGGGGTCCGGGGCCCCCTTGGGGCGGCCCAGGTGCGAGGCGACGACGACCCGCGCACCGGCCTCGGCGAGCCGGGCGATCGTCGGCGCGACGGCGCGGATACGGCCGTCGTCGGTGATCGTGGTGCCGTCCAGCGGCACGTTGAGGTCGGCGCGGACGAATACCCGCCTGCCCGCGACCCCTTCGGCGAGAAGTTCGTCGATCGTCTTCATCTGTAGCGGTACTCCTTGGAGGTCGGAAGCATGCAAGGGGCCCGGCAGGCGCGTCGTCACGCCGGCCGAGCCCGTTGCTCACATCAGAGTGTCTACCGATCCTAGGATCAGAGCTGGCCGCCGACGAAGACGGTCAGGTCGACGAGCCGGTTGGAGTAACCCCACTCGTTGTCGTACCAGCCGAGGATCTTCACCGTCTTGCCCTCCTGGACCATGGTCATGGAGGAGTCGAAGGTGCAGGAGGCCGGGTCGCTGACGATGTCCGAGGACACGATCGGGTCCTCGGTGTACGCCAGGTAGCCCTTCAGGGCGCCGTCGTCGGAGGCCTTCTTGAACGCGGCGTTGACCTCGTCCACGGTGGCCTCGCGCTGCAGCTCGACCACGAGGTCGGTGGCGGAGCCGGTCGGGACCGGGACGCGCATCGCGATGCCGTCCAGCTTGCCCTTGAGCTGGGGCAGGACCAGGGCGGTCGCCTTGGCGGCGCCGGTCGTGGTCGGGATGATGTTCTCGGCGGCGGCGCGGGCGCGGCGCAGGTCCTTGTGCGGGAAGTCAAGGATCCGCTGGTCGTTGGTGTACGCGTGGACCGTCGTCATCAGACCCTTGACGATGCCGAAGTTCTCGTCGAGGACCTTGGCCATCGGCGCCACGCAGTTGGTGGTGCAGGAGGCGTTGGAGATGACGTGGTGGTTGGCCGCGTCGTACTTCTCGTGGTTGACGCCCATCACGATGGTGATGTCCTCGTCCTTGGCCGGAGCCGAGATGAGGACCTTCTTGGCGCCACCGGTGATGTGCTTCTCGGCGTCGGCCTTCTTGGTGAAGATGCCGGTCGACTCGATGACGATGTCGACGCCCAGCTCACCCCAGGGGATGTCGGCCGGGTTGCGCTCGGAGAGCACCTTGATGGTGTGGCCGTCGACGGTGATGGTGTCGGCGGTGTGGCTGACCTCTGCCTTGAGACGACCCAGGATGGTGTCGTACTTCAGCAGGTGGGCCGTGGTCGCGGTGTCACCCAGGTCGTTGACAGCCACGATCTCGATGTCCGCACCCTGCTCGAGCAGCGCGCGGAAGTAGTTACGACCGATGCGGCCAAAGCCGTTGATGCCTACGCGGATCGTCACGAACCGATCTCCTCGTTAGGTACGCCGGTTTTCGTTTCCGGCGAGTTTTATAGGGATGTCCCCGACCGCCTACGACCCTACCTCTCCGCGGGCTCCGGAGTGACATCGAGAGGGGCGCTATCAAGAGGGATATCCGTACTCCCGGGTAGGGGCACGCCCCTTTGACCGGGACACCGGGCGAATACCGCGCCGCGCGCCCGGACGGCCACCGGCCGCCAACCCCGGTCCCGAACAGGCCCCTTGCGGCCGCAACCCGGGGCCACGACCGCCGGGACCCGGCCCGCGGGCCGGACTGACGGGCCATCAGCACGGCGGCCCCACCGGCTGGTTCACGACCGGAAATCACCGTCCCGGTGTGCGCGCGGACCGCGGCGGCGGCGCTCCGGGGGGCGCCCCCGCGCTCAATCGGGCACCCTCGCCCTCACCCGGCGAATATGCCGGACGGCCCACTTCCGGAGAGTACCGGCACGGTCACCCAGAACTTCCGCTCAATTGTGCGGAAGGCTTCTCAACCGATAAAATTGCCGGGGTCATACTTTTCGGCCTGCCGGGCGGGCCGGACACGGCCCCGGGCAATAAGACGCCTTCCGCCCACCGGATCTCCCGCCGCCCGGATCACCGCCATCCGGAACACCGGCCGCTCAATTGTGCGGAGGCGTTCTCAAGCGATGGGGAATTGACTTCCGCTCCGCGGATCCCGCCGATTCCCCTCGTTTCCGTACGGGCTCCCGCTCCGCGCACACACCGCACACGCCGCCGGCCGGCGTCCCATGGGCCGGGGAGCCCGGGGGACGCCGGCCGGCGGCGTGCGGGTCAGCCGACGAGGCCGTCGGCCATCTCCTCGCTGAGGGTGGACTCCGTGCCCGGGACACCGAGGTCCTGGGCCCGCTTGTCGGCCATCGCCAGCAGGCGCCTGATCCGGCCGGCGACCGCGTCCTTGGTCAGCGGCGGGTCGGCGAGCGCGCCCAGCTCCTCCAGGGAGGCCTGCTTGTGCTCCATCCGCAGCCGCCCGGCCGCCGCCAGGTGTTCGGGGACCTCCTCCCCCAGGATCTCCAGGGCACGGCCGACCCGGGCACCGGCGGCCACCGCGGCCCGCGCGGAACGCCGGAGGTTGGCGTCGTCGAAGTTGGCGAGCCGGTTGGCCGTGGCCCGGACCTCGCGCCGCATCCGGCGCTCCTCCCAGGCGAGCACCGCGTCATGGGCGCCGAGGCGGGTCAGCAGCGCGCCGATGGCGTCACCGTCACGGACGACCACCCGGTCCACCCCCCGCACCTCGCGCGCCTTGGCGGCGATGGAGAGCCTGCGTGCGGCGCCGACCAGGGCGAGGGCGGCCTCGGGACCGGGGCAGGTCACCTCCAGCGAGGAGGAACGGCCAGGCTCGGTGAGTGAGCCGTGGGCCAGGAACGCCCCGCGCCAGGCGGCCTCCGCGTCGCAGGTGGCCCCCGAGACCACCTGCGGGGGCAGCCCGCGGATGGGGCGGCCCCGGCCGTCCACCAGACCGGTCTGGCGGGCCAGCTGGTCCCCGCCCGCCACCACCCGTACGACGAAACGCGAACCGCGGCGCAGCCCGCCGGGGGCCATCACGATCAGCTCCGAGTTGTGCCCGAAGATCTCCAGGATGTCCTGCTTGAGCCGGCGGGCCGCGATGCCCGTGTCCAGCTCGGCCTCGATCACGATCCGGCCGCTCACCAGGTGCAGCCCGCCCGCGAACCGGAGAATCGCCGAGACCTCGGCTTTTCTGCAGCAGGTCCGGGTCACGGGAAGCCGGGAGACTTCGTCCTTCACCGCCGGCGTCATCGCCATGGGCCGATCCTTCCATGCATCCGAAAAATACGGTCGTACGCGGCGGCCAACAGCTCCGGATCATGGATCGGAACACCGTCGGGTGAGGCCACGGGCGCCAGCTCGACCGCTGCTCCGAGCCGCTCGGCGGCATCGGCGAGGGACTCACGGTCGGGCACGGCGGCCTCGTCGGCAAGCACCACGTCCATGGCGAGTTTAGGGGCGTGTCGTCCCAAAACCTCCAAATGACGCTGCGGTGAGAACCCTTCGGTTTCACCGGGTTGCGGAGCGAGGTTGAGGGAGAGGACCTTACGCGCCTTCGTGGATACCAGCGCGTCGAGGAGTTCCGGCACCAGCAGGTGCGGGATCACCGAGGAGAACCAGGACCCCGGGCCGAGCACCACCCAGTCGGCGTCCAGGACGGCCGTGACCGCGTCCGGGACCGCCGGAGGATCGGCCGGGACCAGGTGGACGGACTGCACCTCACCGGGCGTGAGGGCGACCGTGGCCTGTCCCCGTACGGTGACGACGTCGTCGGGCCGCCCCGGTTCGTGGCCCCGGACGAGGGCCTGGAGCTCCAGGGGCACCGCGGACATGGGGAGTACCCGGCCGTGTGCGCCGAGCAGTCTGCCGACCAGGTCGAGTGCCTGGACGTGGTCGCCGAGCTGCTCCCAGAGGGCGACGATGAGCAGGTTGCCCACCGCGTGCCCGTGCAGGTCGCCCCTGGACTCGAAGCGGTGCTGGATGACCTGGGACCAGGTCCGGCCCCACTCGTCGTCCCCGCAGAGCGCGGCCAGCGCCTTGCGCAGGTCGCCCGGCGGCAGGACGCCCAGCTCCTCCCGGAGCCGGCCGGAGGAGCCGCCGTCGTCGGCGACGGTGACCACGGCCGTGAGGTCGCCGGTGATCCGGCGCAGGGCCGTGAGGGACGCCGACAGGCCCATGCCGCCGCCGAGGGCGACGACCTTGGGCTGCGCGCCGCGCTTGCGGCCGGAGAGGGCCGCGGTGGCCCTGCTCAGCCGGTGCCGGCGCAGAGGGCGGCTGCTGCTCACTCGCGCCCCATGTCCCGGTGGACGAGGACGGTCTCGATCCCTTCCGTGGCCAGCCGGGAGGCCAGCTTCTCCGACATGGCCACGGACCGGTGCTTGCCGCCCGTGCAGCCGACGGCGATGGTCACGTAGCGCTTGCCCTCACGGCGGTAGCCGGCCGCGATGAGCTGGAGCAGTTCCGTGTACTGGTTGAGGAACTCCTTGGCGCCGGGCTGGTCGAAGACGTAGTCGGACACCTCCTCGTTGAGGCCGGTGAAGGGACGCAGTTCCGGGACCCAGTGCGGGTTGGGCAGGAAGCGGCAGTCCACGACCAGGTCGGCGTCGACGGGCAGGCCGTACTTGAAGCCGAAGGACATCACGGTGGCCCGCAGCTCGGGCTCCTCCTCGCCGGCGAACTGGGCGTCCATCTTGGCCCGCAGTTCGTGCACGTTGAGGCTGGAGGTGTCGATCACCAGGTCGGCGTCGCCGCGCAGCTCGCGCAGCAGGTCGCGCTCGGCGGCGATGCCGTCGACGATCCGGCCGTCGCCCTGGAGGGGGTGCGGACGGCGGACCGATTCGAAGCGGCGTACGAGCGCGTCGTCGGAGGACTCCAGGAACACGATCCGCCGGGTGACGTGCTTGGCCTCCAGGTCCGCGAGGGACTCCCGGAGGTTGTCGAAGAAACGGCGGCCCCGTACGTCGACGACGACGGCGATGCGGGCGACGTTGCCCTGGGACCGGGCCCCGAGCTCCACCATGGTGGGGATCAGGGCGGGCGGCAGGTTGTCGACGACGAACCAGCCGAGGTCCTCCAGGCACTTGGCCGCCGTACTGCGTCCGGCCCCCGACATCCCCGAGATGATCACCAGCTCGGGGATGGGCGGCGTGCCGGCGTCCGCCTGGTCCAGGGCGCTTCCCGTACTCACGTCTGCTGCTCCGTCTGTTCGGTCGGTCCGGTGGTGCGCCTGCTCGTCACCGTGGTCCTGCGTGTGCTCGGTCATGGCGTACTGCCCCCGTCGTCCTCTTCGATGATCTCTCCTGTGGCCGTGTTGACGGCCGGTGCGGCCGGCGCTGCCCCGGCGAGGGCGACGGCCACCGACTCCGCCGTGCGACGGCCTATCCCCGGGACCTCGCAGATCTCGGCGATCGTCGCCTGCCTCAGCTTCTTGACGGAGCCGAAATGCTTGATCAGCGCCTGCTTGCGGGTCTCCCCGAGACCGGCGATGTCGTCCAGGGGGCTGCTGCGGACGCGCTTGGCCCGTTTGGCGCGCTGGTAGGTGATGGCGAAGCGGTGGGCCTCGTCGCGGATGCGCTGCAGGAGGTAGAGGCCCTCGCTGGAACGCGGCAGGACGACGGGGTCGTCCTCGTCCGGCAGCCAGACCTCCTCCAGCCGCTTGGCGAGCCCGCACACGGCGATGTCGTCGATGCCCAGCTCGTCCAGCGCGCGCTTGGCTGCGGCGACCTGCGGCTGCCCGCCGTCGACGACGACGAGCTGCGGCGGATAGGCGAAGCGCTTCGGGCGGCCGTCGTCGTCGCGCGCATCCTCCGCGGCCGCTTCGGCCCCGGCGGCGTCCGGGGGTCCCGCCGGGGCGGTGCCGCCCGTGGCGGGTGCCGGGCCGGTCGGTGCCGGGGCCTCCCCCCACTCCCCCGTCCGCTCCGTCTCCTGGAGGTAGCGCCGGAAACGGCGCCCGATGACCTCGTGCATCGACCGGACGTCGTCCTGGCCCTCGAAGCCCTTGATCTGGAAGCGGCGGTACTCGCTCTTGCGCGCCAGACCGTCCTCGAAGACCACCATGGACGCGACGACGTCGTCACCCTGCAGGTGCGAGATGTCGAAGCACTCCACGCGCAGGGGCGCGGCGCCCAGCCCGAGGGCCTCGGCGATCTCCTCCAGGGCCCGCGAGCGGGTGGTGAGGTCGGAGGCGCGCCTGGTCTTGTGCAGGGCCAGCGCCTGCTGGGCGTTGCGCTGGACCGTGGCCATCAGGTCCTTCTTGTCGCCCCGCTGCGGGACGCGCAGGCTCACCTGGGAGCCCCGGCGTCCGGCGAGCCACTGGGCGACGGCCTCCGGGTCCTCCGGGAGCGCGGGGACGAGCACCTCCTTGGGCACGGCGTCCCCGGCCTCCTCGCCGTACAGCTGCTGGAGCGCGTGCTCGACGAGGTCCGCCGTGCCGACGGCCTCGACCTTGTCCGTGACCCAGCCGCGCTGGCCCCGGACGCGTCCGCCGCGGACGTGGAAGATCTGGACGGCGGCCTCCAGCTCGTCCTCGGCGAGGGCGATCAGGTCGGCGTCGGTGGCGTCCGCGAGGACCACGGCGCTCTTCTCCATGGCCCGCCTGAGCGCCTCGGTGTCGTCACGCAGCCGGGCGGCCCGCTCGTACTCCATCTCCTCGGCCGCCTGCGCCATCTCCTTCTCCAGGCGGCGGATGTAGGTGCCCGTCCGGCCCGCCATGAAGTCGCAGAAGTCCTCGGCCAGCTCGCGGTGTTCACCGGGGGTGACCCGCCCGACACAGGGGGCCGAGCACTTGCCGATGTAGCCGAGCAGGCAGGGCCGGCCGGTACGCGCGGCGTTCTTGAACACCCCGGCGGAGCAGGTGCGCACGGGGAAGACCCGGAGCATCAGGTCGACGGTCTCGCGGATCGCCCAGGCGTGGCCGTACGGGCCGAAGTAGCGCACGCCCTTCTTCTTGGCGCCCCTCATGACCTGGACGCGCGGGAACTCCTCGTTCAGGGTGACCGCGAGGTAGGGGTAGCTCTTGTCGTCGCGGTACTTGACGTTGAAGCGGGGGTCGAACTCCTTGATCCAGGAGTACTCCAGCTGCAGCGCCTCGACCTCGGTGGAGACCACGGTCCACTCCACGGACGCGGCCGTGGTGACCATCGTGCGCGTACGGGGGTGCAGGCCGGCCAGGTCCTGGAAGTAGTTGGCCAGGCGCTGGCGCAGGTTCTTCGCCTTGCCGACGTAGATCACCCGGCGGTGCTCGTCGCGGAACTTGTAGACCCCCGGGGTGTCGGGGATCTCTCCCGGCGCGGGGCGGTAGCTGGAGGGGTCTGCCATGTCTCACACCCTACTTGCGGGCGGTGACACAGCGGGATCTCCGGGAAGGACGCGACCGCCCCCGGCGCGGGTCAGGCCTCGGGGCCCGCCACCAGCTTCCCGCCCTCGACCCTGACCGGGACCTCGGGCAGCGGCACCGTGGCCGGACCCTTGAGGGCCTTGCCCGTCGTCATGTCGAAGCGGCTGCCGTGGCACGGGCAGTTGCCCTCGTTGCCCTCGACCTTGTCCAGCAGGCAGCCGGCGTGGGTGCACTGCGCGCTGAAGGCCTTGTACCGGCCCTCGGCCGGGCAGCTCACCACGACCCGCTGTTCGCGGTAGAGCTTCGCGCCGCCGACGGGCACCTCGTCCGGGGAGCCGAGCTGGACGGGGGCCGTGGGTGTGGGTGTCTCGGCGTGGCCCAGCTTGGAATCGGTGGAGCAGGCGGCCGCTCCCAGCCCGGCGGCACCGGCGAGAGCGGCGCCCTTCAGTACGGTGCGGCGGGCGGCGGGCAGGCCGGACATAGGGTCTCCACTGGTCGGGGGGACAAGGGGCCGTCCGATGGGTCCGGGGCGCCGAGTGCCGCGGGGAAGGGGCACGGGCCGCGCCGGAAGGCATCGGCGACAGAACTGACGATACCGGCGGAGAACCACGCCCTTCCGACCGCCCCCGCCCACCGCCCCGGCGGAGCGCCGCGGGCGGCCGCCGTGAGGGGGCCGCCCGCGGACGGTGTGCCGGGAGGGGCGGTGTCAGGCCTTCCGGGCCCGCGCCGTCTTCCGGGCCGCGGGCTTCGCGGCGGCCGGTCCGGCGGTCTTCGCCACGGCCGTCTTCCTCGCCACGGCCGTCTTCTTCGCCGCCGTCCTGCGGGCGGGCTTCCGCGCGGCCGCATCGGTCCGCTCCGCGCCCAGCACGTCCTGGAGGAACTTTCCGGTGTGGCTGCCCGGTGCCGCCGCGACCTCCTCGGGGGTGCCTTCGGCGACCACCAGGCCACCGCCGCTGCCCCCCTCGGGGCCCATGTCGACCACCCAGTCGGCGGTCTTGATGACATCGAGGTTGTGCTCGATGACGATCACCGTGTTGCCCTTGTCGACCAGGCCGGAGAGCACCGTGATGAGCTTGCTGATGTCCTCGAAGTGCAGACCGGTGGTCGGCTCGTCCAGGACGTAGACCGTGCGCCCGGTGGAGCGCTTCTGCAGCTCGCTCGCCAGCTTCACCCGCTGCGCCTCGCCGCCGGAGAGCGTCGGCGCGGACTGGCCGAGCCGGACGTACCCGAGGCCGACCTCGTTGAGCGTGCGCAGGTGGCGGGCGATCGTCGGGACGGCCTCGAAGAACTCCAGGCCCTCCTCGATCGGCATGTCCAGCACTTCCGCGATGGACTTGCCCTTGTAGTGGACCTCCAGCGTCTCCCGGTTGTAGCGCGCTCCGTGGCAGACCTCGCACGGGACGTACACGTCGGGCAGGAAGTTCATCTCGATCTTGATCGTGCCGTCGCCCGAGCAGTTCTCGCAGCGGCCGCCCTTGACGTTGAAGGAGAACCGGCCCGGCATGTAGCCGCGCACCTTCGCCTCCATCGTCTCCGCGAACAGCTTGCGGATGTGGTCGAAGACGCCGGTGTAGGTGGCCGGGTTGGACCTGGGGGTACGCCCGATCGGCGACTGGTCGACGTGGACGACCTTGTCGACGAGGTCGTCGCCGTCCACCCGGGTGTGCCGCCCGGGGACCGACTTGGCGCCGTTCAGCTCGCGTGCCAGGTGGGTGTAGAGGATGTCGTTGACCAGGGTCGACTTGCCCGAGCCGGAGACGCCGGTGACGGCCGTGAGCACGCCCAGCGGGAAGGAGACGTCGATGTCCTGGAGGTTGTTCTCCCGGGCGCCGTGGACCGTGAGCCGCCGCTTCGGGTCGACGGGCCGCCGGACGTCGGGGACCGTGATCGCCCGCTTGCCGGCGAGGTACTGGCCGGTGAGCGACTCCTCGTTGGCCAGCAGCTCCTTCAGCGAACCGGAGTGGACGACCTTCCCGCCGTGCTCACCGGCGCCGGGGCCGATGTCGACGATCCAGTCGGCGACCTTGATGGTGTCCTCGTCGTGTTCGACGACGACCAGGGTGTTGCCCATGTCCCGCAGCCGGACCAGGGTCTCGATCAGCCGGTGGTTGTCGCGCTGGTGCAGCCCGATGGACGGCTCGTCCAGGACGTACAGCACGCCGACCAGCCCGGAACCGATCTGGGTGGCGAGCCGGATGCGCTGCGCCTCGCCGCCCGAGAGGGTTCCGGCGGCGCGGTTCAGCGAGAGGTAGTCGAGGCCGACGTCGACGAGGAAGCGGAGCCGCTCGTTGACCTCCTTGAGGACACGCTCGGCGATCTTCTTGTCCCGGGCGTTCAGCTTCAGCCGGCCCAGGAAGTCGGCGCACTCGCTGATCGACATCGCGGCGACCTCGGCGATGGACTTCTCCATCACCGTGACCGCGAGCACGATCGGCTTCAGCCGGGTGCCCTCGCAGGCGGGGCAGGGGACCTCTCGCATGTACCCCTCGAAGCGCTCCCTGCTGGAGTCGCTCTCCGCCTCGCCGTGGCGCCGCTTGACGTACTGGACGGCGCCTTCGAAGCGCGGGGTGGTGTAGGCGCGCTCGCGGCCGTACCTGTTGCGGTAGCGGACCTCGGTCTGGACCTTGTGGCCGTACAGCAGGGCCTTCCTGGCACGCTGCGGCAGCCCCGCCCAGGGGATGTCCGTGCGGAATCCGAGGGCTTCGGCCAGCGCGCCGATCTGCCGCCCGAAGTACTCCTTGGTGTGGCCGTGCGACCAGGGGTGGATCGCACCCTCGTCCAGGGACTTGTCCTCGTCCGGGACGAGCAGCTCCGGATCGACCTCCATCCGGGTGCCGATGCCGGTGCACTCCGGACAGGCGCCGAAGGGCGAGTTGAAGGAGAAGGAGCGCGGCTCCAGCTCCTCGAAGGAGAGGTCGTCGTACGGGCAGTAGAGGTGCTCGGAGTACATCCGCTCACGCTCGGGGTCGTCCTCGGCGAGGTCGACGAAGTCGAGCACGACCATGCCGCCGGACAGGCCCAGCGCGGTCTCCACGGAGTCGGTCAGGCGGCGCTTGGCGCTCTCCTTCACCGTGAGGCGGTCGACGACCACCTCGATGGTGTGCTTCTCCTGCTTCTTCAGCTGGGGCGGCTCGGAGAGCTGGACCGTCACGCCGTCGACCCGGGCCCGGCTGAAGCCCTTGGTCTGGAGGTCGGCGAAGAGGTCGACGAACTCCCCCTTGCGCTCGCGCACCAGCGGGGAGAGCACCTGGAACCGGCTGCCCTCGGGCAGCGCGAGCACCTTGTCCACGATCGCCTGCGGCGACTGGCGGGAGATGGGCCTGCCGCACTCGGGGCAGTGCGGCTTGCCGATCCGGGCGAAGAGCAGCCGGAGGTAGTCGTAGACCTCGGTGATGGTGCCGACCGTCGAGCGCGGATTGCGCGAGGTCGACTTCTGGTCGATGGAGACAGCGGGCGAGAGGCCCTCGATGAAGTCGACGTCCGGCTTGTCCATCTGGCCGAGGAACTGCCGGGCGTACGAGGAGAGGGACTCCACGTAACGCCGCTGCCCCTCGGCGAAGATCGTGTCGAACGCGAGGGAGGACTTGCCCGACCCGGACAGCCCGGTGAAGACGATGAGGGAGTCGCGGGGGAGATCGAGCGAGACGTTCTTCAAATTGTGCTCGCGCGCGCCACGGACGATGAGACGGTCGGCCACGCCGGTCCGCACCTTTCTTCGGGTGAAGCGGGGAACTGCGCTCCGGCCCCAGGGTATGGGGGGCGCCACAGCGATGTGATGTGCTTTCGACTTCGAGCGTATAGCACGCGCATTCGATTTACGGCCGGTCGCGGACGCCTTCACCCGAACGAGTGTCGGCGGCTACGCTCGGGTCATGATCGATCATGCGCACGACCTGGAAGCCGTACGTGAGGCGACCGATCGCCTGCTCGAGGCCGCGGGCGGACTGGACGGCTCCGCACTCGAAGCGCCCTCGCGCCTGCCGGGCTGGAGCCGCGGCCATGTTCTCGCCCACGTCTCACGTAACGCCGACGCGCTCGTGAATGTTCTCCGGGGACGGCCGATGTACGCGAACAGCGAAACCCGGGACGCCGAGATCGAGCGGGACGCGACCCGTACGCCCGCCGCCCAGCTCGCCGACCTGCGGGAGAGCGGGGACGCGTTCCTGGCGGCCGCCGCTGAGCCGGCCGACTGGTCGCGGACAGTCACCTTGCGCAACGGTGTGACCGACCAGGCGTGGCGGGTGCCCTTCCGCCGCTGGGCGGAGGTCGGGCTGCACCATGTGGACCTGGGCCTCGGCTACGGGCTGGAGGACCTCCCGGAGGAGTTCGTGGTCCGGGAGAACGACTTCCTGGCCGAGCGGTTCGCCGGGCACCCCGGTGTGGTCGCCACCACCGCGGTGACCGGGGACGGCAGGATCTGGACCACGGGCGGGGGCGCCGAGGGCGCCCCGGTCACCGTGCGGGGCACGGCGGCCGAGATCCTCGGCTGGCTCTGCGGGCGCCGCGACGGCTCGGGGCTCACGGTGGAAGGCGGCGCCCTCCCGGCGCTGCCTCCGCTATAGGCTGCGGCGTATGACGTACAGCGGAGCGGTGAGGGTCGGCGGGCCCGCGGACGTGCACGAACTGACCGATCTGATGATCTCCAAGGTCGCTGTCGGGCCGATGGACAACAACGCCTATCTGCTGCGCTGCCGGGCCACCGGTGAGCAGCTCCTGATCGACGCGGCCGCCGAGGCGGACACACTGCTGCGGCTGATCGGCGAGGACGGCATCGGCTCCGTGGTCACCACGCACCGGCACGGCGACCACTGGCAGGCCCTGGCCGAGGTGGTCCGGGCCACCGGCGCGCGCACCTTCGCCGGACGGTACGACGCCGAGGGCATCCCGGTCGGCACGGACGTGCTCCTGGAGGACGGTGACACGGTGCGGGTGGGCGAGGTCACGCTCACCGCCCGCCACCTCAGGGGCCACACCCCGGGCTCCGTCGCCCTGGTCTACGACGACCCGCACGGCGCCCCGCACCTCTTCACGGGGGACTGCCTCTTCCCCGGGGGCGTGGGCAACACGCACAAGGACCCCGAGGCGTTCGCGCACCTGCTCCACGACGTGGAGACCAAGCTCTTCGGCCCGCTGCCGGACGAGACCTGGGTCTACCCGGGGCACGGCCACGACACCACGCTCGGCGCCGAGCGCCCGCACCTGCCGGAGTGGCGCGCACGCGGCTGGTGAAGACGGGCGGCCCGCCCCGCGTGACCGCGGGCCGACGCACCACGGCCGGTGGCCGGGACCCCTTTCCGGGCCCCGGCCACCGGCCGTGTCAGGTGCGGCACCGTGCCGCGGGCGGGTTACTTCTCGGCGCCGACGTTCTCGTCGTCGCTCTTCGCCTGCTCCACGCTCTCGGCCGCCGCCTGCTTCCTGGTGGCCATCAGGCTGGTGATGGTGGTGATCACCAGGACACCGCCGATGACGGCGAGGGAGAACGCGATGGAGATCTCCGGGACGTGCACCCCGGACTCGTGCAGCGCGTGCAGCACCAGCTTGACGCCGATGAACCCGAGGATCACCGAGAGCCCGTAGCTGAGGTGGACCAGCTTCTTCAGCAGACCGCCGATGAGGAAGTACAGCTGACGCAGGCCCATCAGGGCGAAGGCGTTGGCGGTGAAGACGATGTACGGGTCCTGGGTCAGGCCGAAGATCGCCGGGATGGAGTCCAGCGCGAACAGCACGTCGGTGGTGCCGATGGCGAGCATGACCACCATGAGCGGGGTCAGGACGCGCTTGCCGTTCTTCTGGATGAAGAGCTTGGTCCCGTGGTACCGGTCGGCGACACCGAAACGGCGCTCGACCGACTTCAGGAGGCGGTTCTCCTCCCATTCCTCTTCGTCCTCGTCCGCCCGCGCCTCCTGGATCAGCTTCCAGGCGGTGTAGATCAGGAACGCGCCGAAGATGTAGAAGACCCACGAGAAGTTGGCGATGACCGCGGCGCCGGCCGCGATGAAGATCGCACGCAGCACCAGGGCGATCAGCACACCGATCAGCAGCACCCGCTGCTGGAGGTGGGAGGGCACCGAGAACTTCGCCATGATCAGGATGAAGACGAAGAGGTTGTCGACACTGAGCGACTTCTCGGTGACGAAGCCGGCGAAGAACTCGCCCGATGCCTGGCTCTCGCCGAACACCAGCAGACCGAGTCCGAAGAGCACGGCCAGCGCGATCCAGACGACCGTCCAGATTCCGGCTTCCTTGGTCGACACGTCATGGGGTTTGCGCCCGATGAAGAAGTCGACGGAGATGAGGGCGACCAGACCGAAAATGGTCAGCGCCCAGAGGGTCCATGAAACGTCCACTGCGCCTCCGGCAGTTCACTACGGCTATGGATCAGCGTCGTCGCTGCCGGAGGTCTCTTCCACCCGGGGCGCGGGCTGCGCGCCGGGCCGGCGCCCCGGGACCGGTCACAGTCCGTACTGACGGGAACGCCGCGATCGGGAGTACTCCCCTCCGCTCGAAGAACAGTACAGGAAGCACCAAGATAAGGTAAAGCTCCAGGCAAAAGCTGATCAAAAGGCCAGCTCGGAGGGGTTGTGCCGTTCCTGTATCCGTCCGGTCGGCACGGGCTCCGGCCCGGCGCGGGGGCCTCAGCGGTGTCCGGTCCGCCGGGCGGCGGCCACCAGCGCCAGCACCTGTTCCAGGACGCGGCTGCCCGGCGGTATCCGGGACGGCTCGTACGTCCAGGCGTGCCCCACCCACGGATCGGCGAGGTGGTCGTCGGCGACCGGGGTGACGCGCAGCAGGGAACGCCACAGCGGGTCGAGGAGGGGCCCGTAGGCGCGGGCGTCCTCGCGGTCGGCCACCATCATCAGGTGTACGCCGGCCGAGGGACCCTCGTCGGCGAGGTAGCGCAGCTGGGTGACGGCCCGGTCGTCGAAACCGTGCGGGAAGTCGTTGACGACGAGCAACTGCTCGCCGGTGTCCAGATCGGGCGGGAGCGAGTCCGCGGCACCGGCCCTGACCGCCATCTGCACCAGGTCGACCCGCCGGGTGAGGTGGGCCAGCACGGCGCTCACCCCGGCGGGGCCCGTGGCGGGCGGGGAGGACAGGACGCCGGACGCGGTCAGCGGGGCGAGGGGGCCCGCGGCGGAACCGGCGGGGTCGATGACGTGGACGGAGAACTCCCCCGCCGGGTAGGCCGCGAGCAGCCGTGCGGCCAGGGCGACGGCGGTCTCCATGGCCAGGGCCCGCAGCCGGCCCCCGCCCGCCGCCGCGGCGGCCTCAAAGGCCGTACGGCCGCTGTCGATCCAGATACCGCGCTCCAGGGGCAGCCGGACCAGCAGGGGGATTCGCAGGTCGGCCCGCTCGGGCAGGTGCAGATCCCCCAGGCGCAGCGCCATCGGGATCTCCATGGGCACGCGGTAGCCGTGCCAGACGGGGTTGTCCCAGCCCGCGTACGGGGCCGGGAGCGCGGGCTCGACGACGCCGGACTCCGCGGCGAGCTGGGCCAGGTCGCGGTCCAGTGCCTCGCGGGCCCGCGCGGTGAGCTCCTCGCACTTGGCCCTGGCCGCGGCTCTCGCCAGGTCGCCCGTGCCGCCGATGCGGCTGCGGGGGTCGGAAAGCGTCCGTTCGAGTTCCTGGTCCATCCGGGACTCGGCGAAGTCCACGGCGCTGCGGTAGGCGGCGACGGCCCGCGCCAGGTCCTCGAACATGCCCCAGATCTGGTTGTACAGGCGTTCGTCCATCGACCAGCCGGTGGCGTCACCCGCGACGGGCCGTGCGGGCTGTCCCGGGGCCGCCGGAGGGGCCGTGGAGGGCGGCGGAGGCGGTGCGGAGGTCTGACGGCGGGGGTGGGCGTAGCTGATGGGACCCGCGGAGGGACCGCCCGGCGCACCGGCATACGGCACACCGCCGCCCGCGTCACCGGACGGTCCGGGGGCCGGCGTGACGGCCGGAGGCGTCATGGCCGGAGGCGTCATGGCCGGGGATGTGACGGCCGGAGGCGTCGTGGCCGCCGGTCCGGACGGCGGGGCGGCGGGCGGTGCGGGACGGCGGGCCCGCTCCCCGTCCGGCGTACGCGGCGGCGGGGGCGCCACGGAGCGGGCGAGCCCGGAGGCGACGGCCTCCTGTATCGAGGCGGCCAGCTCCGCCGCCTCCGTGAGCCCCTGGTCGGCGAGCATCTCGGCGAGGCCCGCGGCGTATCCCTGGCCGACCGCGCGGACCTTCCAGGCGCCTTGGCGGCGGTAGAGCTCCAGGGCCGTGACCGCGGACTCGGAGTCCAGGCCGGTGAGGGTGAAGGTGGCGATCTCGGTGCCGTCGAGCCCGGTGACCGCCACGAACGGCGCCGCCACCGCCCCGAACCGGACGGGCCGGCCCGGCCCGGTGGGCAGGGCCAGCAGTACGGTGACGCGGTGGACCGCCTCGGGCAGGGCACCGAGGTCGACGGCGAGCCGGTGGCCTGCGGCGGCCTGCCGGGGCACCTCCAGGCCCGGCAGCCGGGGAGCGCCGGGGTGGGCGACCCATTCGGCGCCGTGGACGGTGCCGCCCTCGTCCGCGAGGGTGGCCCCGGCCACCACCGGTGAGCCCGCCGTCACCCTGATCTCCAGACGGGTCTGGGGCAAGGCGTGGTTCTGCCCCCGGACCAGTTCGGCCGTCATCGCCCTGTCCCCCTCGACGTTCCGTGTGGCGCCCTGCCATGGGCGCAGCTCCCGGCGGCGGACGCCTCCGGGAGCTGCTCGTGCTGTTCCGTGGACGGGGCCCGCGGCCCCGTCCGCCGCTACAGATGCGGCAGGATCGCCGGCATCAGGTCCTGGAAGGTCCGGCCGTTGGCCGGGTTGCCCAGGGCGGTCATCTTCCAGCCGCTGCCGGCCCGGTGCACCTTGGCCATGATCTGGGCGGTGTACTGGCCGCCGCCGTCCAGGGTGTAGCGGGCGAGTTCCTGGCCGTTGGTCTCGTCGACGATGCGGCAGAAGGCGTTCTGCACCTCCTGGAACGTCTGGCCGGTGAAGGAGTTCACCGTGAAGACGATCTGGTCGATGTGGACCGGGACCCGCTGGAGGTCGACGAGGATCGCCTCGTCGTCGCCGCCCGAGCCGGCGCCGCCGACCAGGTTGTCGCCGGTGTGCTTCACCGAACCGTCGTCGCTGACCAGGTGGCGGAAGAACACGACGTCCACGGGCTGCTTGTCGGCGAACAGCACCGCCGAGGCGTCCAGGTCGATCTCCCGGGTGCGGGAGCCGAACAGCCCGCGGCGCGGGGCCGCCTGCCAGCCGAGCCCCATCCGTACCGCGGTCAGGGTCCCCCCGTCGCTCTTCTGCAGGCTGATGGCCTGGCCCTTGGTCATGTTGACCGTCACGCGCTGTCCCCTCTCCGCTTGCCCCGCAACCCTCGGTGTGCGGTTTCCCCGAACCCTACGCAGTCCACGGGGGCGGGAAGCAGGGACGGGCCGTTTTTGTGTCGGTCCTGCAACATCGCGCGCCCCGGCCGTCAGGCCAGTCCCGCCTCCCTCATCTGCCGCAGCTCCTTCTTGAGCTCGCCCACCTCGTCACGCAGCCGCGCGGCCACCTCGAACTGCAGGTCGGCGGCGGCGGCCCGCATGCGGTCCGTCATCTCCTCGATGATCCCCGCGAGTTCGGCGGCGGGCCGGTCGGTGACGGCGGCACCCTCCTTGACTGCCCCGCCCCCCGGAGCGGTCCTGCCGAGGGAGGGGACGGGCGCCTTGGTGTCCTTGGCGTCCTTGGCCCGGCGGTAGCCGGTGCCGAGGAGCTGTTCGGTGTCGACCTCCTCGCGGGCGATGGAGGCGACGATGTCGTTGATCTTCTTGCGGAGCGGCTGCGGGTCGACTCCGCGTTCGGTGTTGTAGGCGATCTGCTTCTCGCGGCGCCGGTTGGTCTCGTCGATGGCCTGGGCCATCGCCGGGGTGATCCGGTCGGCGTACATGTGGACCTGGCCCGAGACGTTACGGGCGGCACGGCCGATGGTCTGGATCAGCGAGGTGCCCGACCGGAGGAAGCCCTGCTTGTCCGCGTCGAGGATGGCCACCAGGGAGACCTCGGGCAGGTCGAGTCCCTCGCGGAGCAGGTTGATGCCGACCAGGACGTCGTACTCCCCGGAGCGCAGCTCACGCAGCAGTTCGATACGGCGCAGGGTGTCGACGTCGCTGTGGAGGTAGCGGACCTGGATGCCCAGCTCCAGGAAGTAGTCGGTGAGGTCCTCGGCCATCTTCTTGGTGAGGGTGGTGACCAGGACCCGCTCGTCCTTCTCGGTGCGCTTGCGGATCTCGTGGACCAGGTCGTCGATCTGGCCCTCGGTGGGCTTGACGACGACCTCGGGGTCGACGAGCCCGGTCGGCCGGATGATCTGCTCGACGTATCCGTCGCCGCGGGACATCTCGTACGTGCCGGGGGTGGCGGAGAGGTAGACCGTCTGGTCGATCCGCTGGAGGAACTCCTCCCACTTCAGGGGACGGTTGTCCAGCGCGGAGGGCAGCCGGAAGCCGTGGTCGACCAGGGTCCGCTTGCGGGAGGCGTCGCCCTCGTACATCGCGCCGATCTGCGGGACGGTGACGTGCGACTCGTCCAGGACGAGGAGGAAGTCCTCGGGGAAGTAGTCCAGGAGGGTGTTGGGGGCGGTGCCCGGGGCGCGGTCGTCGAAGTGCATCGAGTAGTTCTCGACCCCGGAGCAGGTACCGATCTGGCGGAGCATCTCGATGTCGTACGTGGTGCGCATCCGCAGCCGCTGGGCCTCCAGCATCTTGCCCTGCTTCTCCAGCTCGGCCAGGCGCTGTGCCAGCTCCTGCTCGATGCCGCTGACGGCCTTCTCCATCCGCTCGGGTCCGGCGACGTAGTGGCTGGCGGGGAAGACGTGGAGCGCGCGGTCCTCGCTGATGACCTCGCCGGTGAGCGGGTGGAGGGTGGAGAGCGCCTCGATCTCGTCACCGAACATCTCGATGCGGACGGCGAGCTCCTCGTAGACCGGGAAGATCTCGATGGTGTCGCCGCGCACCCGGAAGGTGCCGCGGGTGAACGCCAGGTCGTTGCGGGTGTACTGGATCTCGACGAAGCGGCGCAGCAGGTCGTCCCGGTCGACCTCGTCGCCGACCTGGAGCCGGACCATGCGGTCCACGTACTCCTGCGGTGTGCCGAGGCCGTAGATGCAGGACACGGAGGCCACCACGACGACGTCGCGCCGGGTGAGCAGGGAGTTCGTGGCGGAGTGGCGCAGCCGCTCGACCTCCTCGTTGATCGAGGAGTCCTTCTCGATGTAGGTGTCCGACTGCGGGACGTACGCCTCGGGCTGGTAGTAGTCGTAGTACGAGACGAAGTACTCGACCGCGTTGTTCGGCAGGAGCTCGCGGAACTCGTTGGCCAGCTGCGCGGCGAGTGTCTTGTTCGGGGCCATGACGAGGGTCGGGCGCTGGAGCTTCTCGATCATCCAGGCGGTCGTCGCCGACTTGCCGGTGCCGGTCGCGCCGAGCAGGACGACGTCCTTCTCGCCCGCCCTGATGCGCCGCTCCAGCTCGGCGATGGCCGCCGGCTGGTCGCCGCTGGGCTGGTAGGGACTGACGACCTCGAAGGGCGCCACCGTACGTTCGATCTGGGAAACGGGCCGCATGGATCCACCGTACGGCGCCCCACCGACAACGGCGGTGGATCAGCTCTTCCGCGACTGCCGGTACCCCCCGCGGGCGGCGGTCTCGTACGGTGCGCGGTGCCGCTGGACCGGGGCGGCGGTGCTCCCCCGGCCGTCGTGCCCGTGGCCGCGCCCGGCCCGGTGCGCGTCGCCCGGCACGGGGCCGCCGCCCGCCACCACCATCGGGTCGACCATCACGACCACACCGGCGAGCAGCAGGAAGCAGCCGGGCCCGATCAGCATCGGCAGCAGCAGGGAGACGGGGGTGTCGCCCCGCACCGGGACGGCCTCGGGGTCCAGATGGACGTGGAGCGCTGCCATTCCGGTGTAGTGCATACCGCTGACGGCGACCCCCATGACCACGCTGGCCCCGAGGCTGGGCAGGAAGCCGTGGACGGAGACGGCCGCCCACAGCGCGGTGGTCGCCGCGACGACGGCGATGACGACGGAGAGCGTGACGGTGAGCGTGTCGTAGGCGAACCGCCCCTCGAAGAGCATCCCGGCCATGCCCAGGTAGTGCATGGAGGCCACCCCGAGGCCGGTGATCGTGCCGCCGGTGACCAGGGCCATGCGCGTGGCGCCGCGGTAGCCGACGATGAAGATGCCGATGCCGACCATCACGACCGCCACGGCGAGGCTGGCGAAGGTGAGCGGCCTGTCGTAGGCGACGGGCGTCCCCCGGACGCTGAAGCCGAGCATCGCCACGAAGTGCATCGTCCAGATCCCGGACCCTATGGAGGTGGCCCCGAGAGCGAGCCAGCCGGCCCGGGCGGCGCTCCGCGCGCGCAGCGACCGTGTGGTGCAGCGCAGTCCGAGGGCCGCCCCGAGGCAGGCCATGAGGAATGCCACGACGGGGGTCACGAGGCCGTAACTGAAACCGTCAACTGTGCCCTGCATGCTGGTACGCCCTTCACGGAGGCCCGGGTTCGGGGGTGACCCTAAAGGGCGAGGCCCGGCAGGCAAACGTAGGAGCGGCATTTTATCCGTCCCCGCGGGGCCCGCCGTTCCGGTACCCAACATTCCGTTCACATTGTGGCCATCGCCGCCCTCCCTTCCGTTGGGAGCCGGATGCGACTCTCGGCTGGACCGCAACCCCGATGCGAGGAGTACCCGTGTCCGCACGCACCGCCACCGCCTCCACCGCCGTCGCCGCCCTGCTCGGCGGCTGCGTCCTGCTGTCCGCCGGGCAGACCCAGGCCGCCGGCGCCGGGGACACCCCCGTCGTCTACGCCCACCGGGGCGCCTCCGCCTACGCCCCGGAGAACACGCTGGCCGCGGTGGACGCGGCCGACGACCTGGGGATCAGCTGGGTGGAGAACGACGTCCAGCGCACCGCGGACGGCGTGCTGGTCGTCATGCACGACACCACCCTGGCGCGGACCACCGACGCCGAGCAGGTCTACCCGGACCGCGCCCCCTGGGCCGTCAAGGACTTCACCGCGGCGGAGATAGCGAAACTGGACGCGGGCAGCTGGTTCGGCGCGGAGTTCACCGGCGCCCGGGTCCCGACCCTGAAGAGTTATCTGCAGCGGGTCGAGCGCAACCGCCAGAAGCTGCTCCTGGAGATCAAGAGCCCCGCGACCTACCCCGGGATCGAGAAGGAGATCCTGCGGGTCCTGCGCCAGGAGGGGTGGCTCGACCGGGGTCATGTGAAGCACCGCCTGGTCGTCCAGAGCTTCGGTGCAGAGAGTGTGAAGATTGTCCACGAGCAGCGCCCGGACGTCGTGACGGGCTTCCTGGGCACTCCCGCGGTGGCCGATCTGCCGGCGTACGCGGCGTTCACGGACCAGATCAACCCGTCGTACACGACGATCGACGCGGACTACGTCGCCGAGGTCCAGAAGCTCAAGGGCGCGCACGGCAAGCCGCTGCGGGTGAACACCTGGACGGTCAACGACGCGGAGAAGGCGGCGAGGGTCGCGGGTTACGGCGTCGACGGCATCATCTCCAACAACCCCGACCTCGTCCGGGACGCCACCCGCTGACGGGTCCGCGCCCCGCCGGGGCCCCGCTGCCGGCGCCGGGCCGTACGGTGGGCGCATGGAGAGCGATGCGCGGGGACCGCACTGGACCGTCGTGGAGAGCGGCATCGGAGCGCTGCTGCTCGCCGCGACGGACACCGGCCTGGTGACCGTGGCCTTCCACGCCCGCCCCGCGGTGTGCGAGGCGGTGCTGGAGGGGCTGCGGAGCCGGCTGGGCGCCGAGCCGGTGCACGCCCCGGACTCGGCGCGGCTCGCGGAGCCGGTGCGTCAGCTCGGCGCGTACTTCGCCGGCACGCTGCGGGAGTTCGGCCTCCCTCTGGACTGGTCGCTGAGTTCCGGCTTCCCCCGTGAGGTGCTCCGGGAGCTGGCGTCCGGCGTCCCCTACGGCACGGTCGTCGGGTACGGCGGCCTCGCCGCCCGGGTGGGGCAGCCCGGGGCCGCCCAGGCGGTGGGCGCGGCCATGGGTTCCAATCCGCTGCCGGTGGTGGTGCCGTGCCACCGCGTGGTGGAGAGTGACGGGGGCCTCGGCGGGTTCGGGGGCGGCCTGGAGACCAAGCGGCGGCTGCTGGAGCTGGAGGGCGTGCTCCCGCAGCCGCTCTTCTGAGGGTTCCGGGCAGAGGGGTCCGCCCGGCGGTCCGTCAGCCCGTTCCCGTCCACGCGGGCCGGTGCGGGTCGTCGGTCCGTACGACCACATCGGCCTTCCCGGCGGGCGCCACCTCGTCCTCGTACCGCGCGAAGGCCGGCAGGGTCCACCGCTCCCCCTCCCCGGTGCGCCGCCGCAGGGCGCCCCGGGTCAGGGCGAGGTGGACGCTCAGGTCGAAGGGGAACCAGTGGCCGAGGAGCAGTGGCCCGTGCAGGATCAGCACCCCGCCGTCCGGCAGGGTCCGGTAGGGGCTGCGGGTGGCCCGGTCGGTGACCGGGTCCCAGAGGTCGGGCAGCACCCGCCCGCTGCCACCGGGTTCCAGGGGCCGGAACACCTCGCGCCACAGCGCCCCGGTGTCGAACCAGCCGTCGGCGTACGCGTCGGGGTCCTGCCTGCCGTGTTCGAACCGCAGGCTCGCCGGACGCAGGAACCCCGCGGTGGACACGGTGAGTACGGCACGTCCGCGGGCCCGGAGCGCCTCGGCGAGGTGTTCGGCCCGCTCGCCGGGGCAGGCGGCCGGGGCGCCGTCGACACCGATCCGCAGCCGGGTGCCGCCGTCGGCGGGCCGGAGGCCGTCGGCGTGACCGGCGAGGGCCGCGGTCAGTCGTTCCCAGGTGATCGGTTCGAATCGCACCGGTCCATCATCGCGCCGCGGACGGCCGGGCCGCGGGGCGGGCACGGGCCCCGGGAGGGCGCGGGCCCCGGGGAGGAGCTCCGCGCCCTACCGCTCGCGGTTCCGCAGCAGTGCGGTGATCTCCCGGACGAGTTCCTCGTCGCTCCTGGCAGGACGTCCTCGCCGGCCGGCGTCCACCACGTCCTCCAGCTTCTCGGCGGTACGGAAGTCGTAGGCGCGCTCCTCGTCCTCGCCGGGGACGTTGTCGTACTCCTCCCTGGCGCGGAAGCCCACGGTCAGGTCGACCGCCTTCGCGATGATCCAGGTCAGGACGAAGGAGAACGCGATCACCGCCACGATCGCCACGAGCTGCTTGCCCAGCAGGGACCAGCCGCCGCCTTCGAAGAGGCCCTTCTTGCCGCTGATCCGGGCGGTGGCGAAGAGCCCGACCATGATCAGGCCGATGAAGCCGCCGACCCCGTGCACCCCGACCACGTCGAGGGTGTCGTCCACGCCGAAGCGGTACTTCAGGGTGATCGCGTAGGCGCTGACCGCGCCGACGACGAGCCCCGTGACGACGGCCCCGAGCGTGTCGATCTCGCCGCAGGCGGGGGTGATGGCCACCATGCCGGCGACGGCGGACGAGACGACCCCCATGGTGGTGACCCTGCCGGTGCGCCACTTCTCGACCAGCGGCCATGTCACCATGGCCCCGGCCGCGCCCAGCTGGGTGTTGATGAAGGCCGCCGCCGCGGTGCCCTGGTCGCTCAGCGCGGAACCGGAGTTGAAGCCGAACCAGCCGAACCAGAGGAGCGCGGCGCCGATCACCACGAGCGGGATGTTGTTGGGCCGTTCCTCCCGGCGGGCGAAGTCACGCGGGGCCCGCAGGACGAGCGCCACGGCGAGTCCGGCGACCCCGGAGTTCAGCTCGACCGGCAGTCCGCCGGCGAAGTCGAGCGCGCCGAGGTGCTTGACGATCCACCCGTCCTGGTCGAACACCCAGTGGGCGAGCGGGACGTAGACGATGAGCAGCCACAGGACGACGAAGACGAGCCAGCCCTTCATCGTGGCCCGGTCCGCGATCGAGCCGCTGATCAGCGCGACCGTGATGACGGCGAAGCCCATCTGGAAGGTGCTGTAGACATAGGTCGGGATGTGTCCGGTCAGGGTGGTCAGCCCGATGTCGTTCATGAAGACGTGGTCGAGGTTGCCGATGATCCCGGCGCCGCCGACGTCGGGCCCGAACGCCAGGGTGTAGCCGATCATCCACCAGACCAGGGTGCCGAAGGCGAGCGCGGCGAAGCTCATCTTGATCATCATCAGCACGTGCCGGGTGCGCACCATGCCGCCGTAGAAGAACGCCAGTCCGGGCGTCATCAGCAGCACCATGGCGGTGGAGGCGAGCAGCCAGGCGGTGTCGCCGGAGTCGTACGCCGGCGGCATCGGCGCGGGGGCGGTGTTCATCGGCGTGTTACCTCGCTGGGGGTGCGTCGGGGCGGGTGGGCGGGAGGGTCACGTCTTGCGCGTGGCGGGTGCCGGACAGCCGGTGAGCAGCAGGTGTACGGCGTGCCAGGCGGCCGTGTGGGCGCCCGCGACCCGCACGGGGCTGTCGTCGAGGAGCCGCAGCCACGCCCCGCAGTCCCGGGGCAGCACGCTCACCCCGTACAGGACGCCGTGGCCGGCGACCGCCTCGTGCAGCGCGTCGGCGATCTCTCCGGCCGGGACGCGGTCGGTGACGACGAAGAGCGAGGAGACGTGGTCGCGTCCGGCGAAGACCGCCGGGCCCAGGACGCTGTCCCCCGGGGTCCGTGCGCCGGACGCCAGCCGCTGGGTGTCCAGGGCCAGGAGCGTGCCGTCGGGGCGGGTGACGCGGAGGTCGGCCGCGACGACCCGGTAGGTGTGGCGTTCCCCCCGGGCGAGCCGCCCCGCCGTCACGGTGTCCCCCAGGACGACCGTGGCCCCGGGAGCCACCGTGACCTCGGTGCGCTGGTAGAACCGGGCGCCCGCGAACGGGATCAGCGGGTCCGGCAGGTACTCGACGTAGGCCCCCTCTTCGGCCGTCAGGTGCACCCGCTGGCTGGCGTAGTCGTGCTCCATCCGGAAGATCTTGGTGGCGGCCTGGGTGGTCAGGTGGACCTGGGTGCCGGGCCCGCACCGGAAGTCCATCCGGTAGCGGTCCGCCTGGGCGACGCCGGCGCCGGTGGCCATCAGCAGCAGCTGGGCCATGCCGGGCAGCGCGGGGTCGGTCCAGTGCGGGCGCATGATCTGGAGGGGGGTCTTCTGGTAGCGCTCGACGAGTTCGGTGCGCCCACCCCGCACGGCGAAGCCCAGATCGAGGACGCCGACCTTGGCGGGGGAGCCGGGGGTGAGCGTGTCCGGTACCGAGGCCAGGGCGGCCACCTCGGGGGGCAGCCGGCCGGCCCCGTAGTAACCGGGGTCGAGACGGTCGGACCGGGTCGGGAGCGGGGTGGGCGCCATGTCAGATCAGCACCTTGCGGCGCGACTCGATGAAGCCGGCGACGTCCTCGACGCCCGCACCGGTCAGGCAGTCGGTGAGGAGGACGGGGCGGCCGTCGCGGACCCTGTGGGCGTCGGACTCCATGACACCGAGATCGGTGCGTACGTACTGCGCGATGTCGGTCTTGTTGATGATCAGCAGGTCGGATTCGGTGATGCCCGGACCGCGCTTGCGGGGCATCTTCTCGCCCTCGGCGGTGTCCAGGACGAAGACGAAGACGTCGACGAGGGCGGGGCTGAACGTCAGGGTGAGGTTGTCGCCGCCGGACTCGTAGAAGAGCGTGTCGGTGTCGGGGAAGCGCTCCAGCATCTCGGCGCCCGCCGCCAGGTTCATCGTGGGGTCGTCCCGTACGGCGGTGTGCGGGCAGGCGCCCGTCTCGACGCCGACGACGCGCTCCGGCTCCAGGGTGCCCGCGAGGGTGCGGCGGATGTGCTGGGCGTCCTCCTGGGTGTAGATGTCGTTGGTGATGACCGAGGGGCGGTTGCCCCGTGCGATCAGCAGCGGCACCAGCGCCTCGATCAGCGCCGTCTTGCCGGAGCCGACCGGTCCGCCGATCCCGACGCGCAGTACGTTGTCGTCCATGGTGCTCCCTGGTTCTGGTTCGTGAGGGGGGGGCGGCCCCGGGGCGGGGCCGGTGGTTCAGCTGGCGAAGAGCCGGGCCTCGGCCCTTTCGTGACGGCCCGACATGATGTCGGAGGCGAAGACCGTCGCGCCGACGTCGGCGAGCTCCCGGTGCAGTGCGGCTTCGACGGCCCGTTCGATGACGGGGGCGGCCCCGTGGAGCATGCTCTGGGCCTTGCGGTGGTCGGTCAGCCGCAGACGGAGGGCCGCACCCGCGAAGCTGGCGCAGAACGCGAACAGGTCGCAGGCCACGGCCTGGCGGACCGGGACGCCGGTGGCCGCGTAGACGATCCCGGCGGCCACCGCCTGGGTCCCGGGGACCTCTCGGCGTACGACGCGTGCGTGGTAGTCACCGATCTCCGGGCATCCGTAGACCTCGCCCGCCAGGTCCAGCAGCTGGCGTCCGGTCCGGGTGGCGGCCAGGCGCATCTCCTGCCCCAGCTTGGTGGCGAACAGGTGCTCGTCCACGGCGGCCACCTCCTCCGCCCGCCCCGCCAGGGTGGCGCGGTGGGCGAGGGCGAGGGCGGTGGCGTCGGCCGGGCCGACCCCGTGCAGCAGCAGCGACTCCAGCAGCAGCGGCAGGCTCGCCGGGTCGGTCTCGCCGGCCTGGGCGAAGCCCTCCAGGCTGTGCGACAGCGTGTAGAAACCGCTCGGGAAGGCCGAGTCGGTCAGCTGGAGGCCGATCAGCAGATGGCGCAGAGCCGGCTCCCCGGCACCGGCCCCTGTCGTGGGGCCGGTGCCGGGGGCGGGGCGTTCTTCCTGGTACATCGCCCGGATCCGCCCTAGACCAGGAAGTAGAGGTGGTTGAGGGGCAGCTTCTCGGCCGGGTCGATGGTGGCGACCTTGCCGTTGAGCGTGACCTTGAACGTCTCGGGGTCGACCTTGACCTCGGGCAGTTCGCTGTTGCGGACCATGTTGTGCTTGCCGATGGTCCGGGTGCGCCGCACGGGCAGCACCGTGCGGTCCAGGCCCAGCTCCTCGGGGACGCCCGCCGCGATGCCGGCCTGGGACATGAAGGTGACGTGGGTGGACTGCTGGGCCTTCCCGTACTGCCCGAACATGGGCCGGTAGATCACCGGCTGGGGGGTCGGGAGGGAGGCGTTGGGGTCGCCCATCTGCGCCCAGGAGATGATGCCGCCCTTGATCACCATCTTCGGCTTGGCCCCGAAGGAGTGGATGGGCCAGAGCACGATGTCGGCCAGCTTGCCCTTCTCGATCGACCCGATGTAGTCGGAGATCCCGGTGGCGATGGCGGGGTTGATGGTCACCTTGGCGAGGTAGCGCAGCACCCGCTGGTTGTCGTTGCGCTCGGAGTCGCCCTCCAGGGGGCCGAGCTTGTCCTTGCAGTGGTGGGCGGTCTGGAAGCAGCGGGTGACGGACTCCCCGACCCGGCCCATGGCCTGCGAGTCCGAGGAGAACATGCTGATCACGCCCAGGTCGTGCAGCACGGTCTCGGCGGCGATGGTCTCGGCGCGCACCCGGCTGTCGGCGAAGGAGACGTCCTCGGGGATGTCGTGGCTGAGGTGGTGGCAGACCATGACCATGTCCAGCAGCTCGTCCACCGAGTTCTTGGTGTACGGCAGCGTGGGGTTGGTCGAGGACGGCAGGATGTTCGGCTCGCCCGTGACCCGCAGGATGTCGGGGGCGTGGCCGCCGCCCGCGCCCTCGCTGTGGAAGGTGTGGATGGTGCGGCCGTCGATCGCCGAACGGGTGTCCTCGAAGAACCCGCTCTCGTTGAGGCTGTCGGTGTGGATGGCCACCTGGACGTCGTGCTGGTCGGCGACGCTGAGCGCGTTGTCGATCACGGCGGGCGTCGCGCCCCAGTCCTCGTGCACCTTCAGGGCGCAGGCGCCGGCGACGACCTGTTCGTTGAGGGCTTCGGGGAGGCTGCCGTTGCCCTTGCCCATGATCCCGATGTTGACCGGGATGCTCTCGGCCGCCTGGAGGAGCCGGGCGATGTTGTACGGGCCGGGGGTGCAGGTGGTGCCGTTGCTCCCGTCGGAGGGGCCGGTGCCGCCGCCGATGAGCGTGGTGATCCCGTTGGTGAGCGCCTGTTCCGCCTGCTGGGGCGCGATGAGGTGGACGTGGCTGTCGATGGCGCCCGCCGTGGCGATGAGGTGCTCGCCGGCGATGGCCTCCGTGCCGGGGCCGATGATGAGGCCCGCGTCGACCCGGTCCTGGGTCTGCGGGTTGCCCGACTTCCCGATGCCGGCGATGAAGCCGTCCTTGATCCCGATGTCGCACTTGACGACACCGACGACCGGGTCGATCACCACCACGTTGGTGATGACGGTGTCCAGGGCTCCCTGGGCGGCGGTGGCCTGCGGGTCGGAGGCCATGCCGTCACGCATGGTCTTCCCTCCGCCGTACAGGACCTCGTCGCCGTACTGGCCCTCGCTGTAGTCCTTCTCGACCTCGACGACGAGGTTGGTGTCCCCGAGGTGGAACCGGTCACCGACCGTCGGCCCGAACATGTCGGTGTACTGCTTGCGCGGCAGGATGGGCATCAGTGCGAACCCTTCTTCTTGGCCTTCGGCTTGTCCTTGCCGTCGCTGTCGGAGGCGCCGGTCCCCTCGCTCTGCCCCGCGCCCTCGAAGCCCCGTTCGATGGCCTTGCGGACCGCCTCGACCCTCAGCGGGTGCGAGACGAGGCTGCCGTTGAGCAGGCCGCTGAAACCGACCAGCCGCCCGGTCCCGGCGTACTCGCAGAGCTCGACCTCGCGTGAGCCGCCCGGTTCGATGCGGACGGAGGTGCCGGCGGGGATGTTGAGGTGCATGCCCAGCGCCTTCTGCCGGTCGAACGACAGCGCCGAGTTGACCTCGAAGAAGTGGTAGTGCGAGCCGACCTGGACGGCGCGGTCGCCGGTGTTGTGGACGGTGAGCTTCGTGGTGCGGCGGCCGGCGTTGATCTCCACCGGTTCCTTGCCGTACAGGTATTTCTGACGGAATGTCATACGGTGCTCCTGATGGCTCGGTCCGCTCGGCGGACCTGCGGGTGCGTATGCGTGGACGCGGGATCGTGGTCGTGCTCCCCGTGTGCCGCGTGGGTGTGACCGTGCGCCGCGTGGGTGTGACCGTGCGCCGCGTGGGTGTGGCCGTGTCCCGTGGCGGCCGGCCGGCCGTGTCCGTGGTGGTGGTCCTCGCCCGGTGGATGGGTGTGCGAGTGGCCGTGGTCGTCGGCCGCGGTGAGGCCGGACGCGATGCCGTCGTCGCCGTGTTCGTCCCATCGGCGAAGGGCGTCCGCCATCCGCTCGGCCATGACCCGGCCGAGCGCGGCACGTGAGAGGAGCGGACCGGCGCAGGTGACCGCCGTGCCGAACGCGCCGGGCAGGCGGGGCAGGTGGAACGCGGCGGGCAGCACCGCCACCTCGGGCGCACCGAGCAGTCCGCAGCGCCGCACCCCCTCGGCCAGGCCGGGGACGCCTCCGGTCAGGGCGACCTCGACCAGTTCATGGCGGCCGTGGCTGCGTACCAGGTGCGCGACCCGGTACAGCTCGGCGTCGTCGAACGGGCCGGCGGTGGGCGCGGTGACGAGCAGCGCCGCCGACGCCGGCACCCGGCCGGCCGCGGCACGCAGCCAGGCGGTCAGGTGCTGTGCGGTACCGAAGGGTTCGGCGAGCAGGGTCCCGGACACCTGAGCGGCGGGCAGCGCGCGGAGTGTACGGGCGGTGTCCGCGACCAGTTCGGGGTCCCTGCCCAGGGTCATCGGCAGGACGCATGCCTTCTCCCCGGCCCGCCGCAGTCCGGCGAGGGCCCGGATCAGCTCGCGTCCGCCGGTGACGACGGCCGTCTCCGGACCGGCGAGGCCGCGCAGTGCTTCGCCGCCGTCGGCCTCGTGGCCGCAGACGGCGACGAGGCGGCAGCGGCCGGACACGTCAGCCACCGATGGGGTCGTGACAGGAGACCAGCTTGGTGCCGTCCACGAAGGAGGCTTCGACCTGCAGGAGGCCCAGCATCTCCCGTACGCCCGGCATGGTGTCCTTCTCTCCGACGACGTGGCGGCCGAGTTCCATGCAGTCGGCGACGCTCTTTCCGTCCCGGGCGGCCTCCAGGATCGCTTCGGTGATCAGGGCGACGGACTCGCTGTAGTTGAGCTTGAGTCCGCGCCCCTGACGCTTGCGTGCCAGGTCGGCCACCACGTACACCAGCAGCTTGTCGATCTCGCGGGGGGCGAGGTTCATCGTCGGTGCCTTTCTCGGATTTCTGGGTGGGGCGGGCGGTAGGGGCAAAGTGGTCAGCCGGTGCGGAGGATCTTCGGGAAGAACGGGACCGCGGCCATGAACGCCCAGGTCGTGAGGTTGAAGGGCCAGGTGAAGGTGTGGCCGCCGAAGGTGTCGAAGAGCGTGGTCAGGGACGCGGTCAGGGCGGTGGCGGCGCCTGCCGCGATCAGGGTGTAGACGCAGTTCCACGCCGTGGCCGCCAGGAAGACCGTGCCCATGCCGATGGAGACCAGGACGGCGTTGTACCCGAAGATGCCGTTGGCGATCTGCGCGTCG
Source organism: Streptomyces nitrosporeus (assembly GCF_008704555.1). Taxonomy (NCBI): domain Bacteria; kingdom Bacillati; phylum Actinomycetota; class Actinomycetes; order Kitasatosporales; family Streptomycetaceae; genus Streptomyces; species Streptomyces nitrosporeus. The sequence continues at coordinate 5,937,104 of NZ_CP023702.1, read as the reverse complement.
GGGGCGCCGAAGGCCCAGGCCACCAGGATGCCGACGATGCTTCCCGCCGCGGCGAAGAGGCCGACGCGCCATCCCGCGAGGGTGAGGGCGACCAGCATGACGAGGCCGACCCACCACTCGTCGACGAGGAAGACCTGGGACACGTTGGTGAAGAAGGCCCGCCACAGGTCGGACCAGGTGAGTCCGCTGCCCCCGTAGGTGGGATCGGCCGCTGGGGGCGTCGCTCCGTGCCAGAGCCGGCCGTACGAGGGGGCCCCGATGACCATGACCGCCGTGACGATGCAGAACGGCGCGGTCATGGCGTTGAGTTTGTACGGCGCGAGGAAGGCCGTCAGGGTCGCGTTGATGACGACGCACATGACCGCGCCGACGAGGGTGAGCACGTACGTGGAGCCGTGGTTGCCCAGGTAGACCCACAGGGCGATACCGGTCAGGCATCCGCTGAACCCCTGGAGGCCGAGGGCGATGTTCGACCGGTCGACGCCCAGCAGGTAGGCGGCGGCCGTGGCGGACAGGGCGCCCAGGGTCGCGAAGAGTCCGTACTCCCAGCCGGCCCCCCACAGGGAACCGAGGATGAGGACGCCGGTCCACAGGAGGGGCTGGAAGTCGACCTGGCCCACTCCCCGTACCGAGGCGAGCAGGAAGCCCGCGGGCTCCTTCTTCTGCAGCTTGGCGATGACGTCCGGTTCGGCGACGGGCACGGATGGCTCCAGCTCTCGGAAGGACACGGGCCTGCGGTGACGCGAAACGGACTGCGCTCGACCCGCACGCTAGCCAGTTTCTGACGCCTTGCCACGGTATGCACCGATTGCTTGAGCCATTCGAAGCAAAAGGAGAGGAAAGAGGAAAATCTCTCAATTCTTCCTGATCAGCACCATTACGGTGCGCCCATGCTCCAGAAGATGGCGTTGCACACCCACCCGCACCCTGATCACCATCCGGGCGTCCAGGCTTCCGTCGTGGTCGCGGTCGCGGTCGGCGGAGCCGCCGGGGCGGCCGCCCGCTACGGCGCGGAGCGCCTGTGGCCCACCGGGCCCGCGGACTTCCCCTGGACGATCCTCGGGGTCAACGCGGTGGGCTGTTTCCTGATGGGAGTCCTCATGGTCGCCCTCAAGCTGAGGTTCCCCTCGGCGCCCCGCCTCCTCAGCCCGGCGCTGGGGACGGGGGTGCTGGGCGGTTTCACCTCGTTCTCGCACTACACGGACGACGTGCGCCAGCTGTTCGACGAGGACCGCCCCGGTTACGCGGTGGGCAACCTGCTGGGCACGGTCGCCGCGGCCCTGGTGGGGGTGACGGCGGGCGCGCTGCTCGCCCATGCCGCCTTCGGGAGGCCCGGCCGGGGCGCCCGGGAGGGTGCGGCATGACCGACTGGCTGCTGGTCCTGGCCGGCGCGCTCGTCGGCGCGCCGGTGCGTTATCTGCTCGGCGTGGACGCCAAGTACCGCTTCGGCAACACCTTCCCCTGGGGCACCCTGGCGGCCAACGCCGCGGCCTGCCTGGTGCTGGGTTTCGTCTCCCAGGGCGCCACGGACGGGGATCTCGGGACGCGGGTGCACCTGCTGCTGGCCACCGGGTTCTGCGGGGCGCTGTCGACGTGGTCGACCTTCTCCTACGAGCTGCTGACGCTGACCTCCGCCCGGCGGGTGGCCACCGCCGGCTCGTATCTGCTGGTCAGCCTGGTGGCCGGCGTCGGGCTCTCGTTCGCCGGGGCCGCGGTGGCCGACGCCGTCTTCTGACCGTCCCGGCCGGCCGGTTTCCCCCCGCGGCGGCGGTGCCCTGCCGCATGATGGGCCGCATGGACCTCACCTTCGCCCAGGAGTTCGCGGCCCGGTGGCAGGACGACTGGAACTCCCACGACCTGGACCGCATCCTGGCCCACTACCACGACGACGTGACGTTCAGCTCCCCCATGATCGCCCGGCTGACCGGTGACCCGGTGGGCACGGTGCGGGGCAAGGCCGCGCTGCGCGCGTACTGGGCCACCGGCCTGGAGAAGATCCCCGGCCTGGAGTTCGAGGTGGTGGACGTCCGGGCGGGTGTCGACGCCCTGGTGATCGACTACCGCAACCAGGCCGGGGGCCGGGTGAGCGAGGTGCTGGTCTTCCGGAACGGGCTGGTCGCCTCCGGCTTCGGCGCGTACGGCGAGACGCCCGCCGGCTGAGCGGCGGGCCGCCTCACTTCCCCGGCGGGCAGTCGGCGGCCTCGGCGTCGTCGGAGAGCTCGCTGCCCTCGGGGAGCAGGTAGGTCACCCACAGCACGACGGGTTCCGTGCCCAGGTTCCGGCCGATGTGCCGGTGGCCGGCCCCCGAGGGTTCGATGAACGAGGTTCCCGCGGGGGTCACCTCGGTGGAGCAGTCGTGGAGCGTCCGGGTCAGCGTCCCGGACTGGACCACGGCGATCAGCTGCCCCCGGTGGGTGTGCCAGCCCGTCGAGCCCCCTGGTTCCACGACGATCTCCCGGAAGGTCACATCGGCACGGCCCTCGGGCGCCCGCACCTTCAGCTCTCCCTCGGAGGTCCCCTTCGCGACGACCGTGCCGCTCACGCCGCCGCCCGGTGTCGCGACGGCCGCCGCGGACACCGGGCCGAGGGCGGCCACGCAGGCGCCCATCAGCATCACCGTGCGCGGCACCCTCCTCCGCGTACCGTTCCCCGGGCCGCTCCCCGCCGCCCGTCCGTCCGTGTCCGCCGTGCCGCCGAATCGCATGGACAGCTCCCTCACTCGTCGCCGTACCGCAGGAAAGCCCTTACGGTACGCGCGAGTTACGCGGTGGTCACCGGTGATGCGCGTGGCAGGTGGGCACGGAGCTCCTCGGCGAGCACGCTCTCGCCGTGCACCTGGACCCGGCCGTCGGCGACCGCTTCGGCGAGTGTGCAGTCGTCGTCCCCCAGCGCCAGGCAGAGTTCCGCGTCGAGCACGAGCGAGACATCGGCGTCCGGGGCGGGGCCGTAGCCGTAGGCGCTCTCCTCCGGCACCTCCGGCCCCGTGCGGAGGTGGAACTCCCCTTCGTCCAGCCTGACCTCGACGGTTCCGGGGCCCAGCCCCCGCACGGCCCGGAGCAGCGGGAGGGCGAACCAGTGGGCGCGGACCGCGTCGGTGGGACGGCGTTCGGCGAGCGCGGGCGCGCCCCAGTGGGCGAGCGCGGTGAGGACGGGGAGCAGTCCGCGGCCGCGGCCGGTCAGTTCGTAGACCGAGGCGGCGGCGGGCGGCGGGAGTCTGCGGCGTACGGCCAGGCCGTTCTGCTCCATGTCCTTGAGCCGGGAGGCCAGCACGTCCGTGCTGACACCGGGCAGGTCGGCGTGCAGATCGGTGTAGCGGCGCGGTCCGGCCAGCAGTTCACGGACGATCAGGAGTGTCCACCGGTCCCCGACGGTGTCGAGGGCGCGGGCTGCGGCGCAGAACTGGTCGTAACTCCGGCGGCGGGCAGTGCGTGTCGCTGGCTGCTGCTGACGTGGCATGCAACGCAGTCTAGACATGTTGTTGGACTTTCCAAGCACTGGCTTGGTAAAACCAAGTATCGCAATTCGGGTCGGGGAGGCACCAGATGGAGTTCCGGCAGTCCAGCAAGCTCAACGAGGTCTGTTACGAGATCAGGGGACCGGTCATCGAGCAGGCCAACGCCCTTGAGGAGGCCGGCCACAGCGTGCTGCGCCTCAACACGGGCAACCCGGCACTGTTCGGCTTCGAGCCCCCGGAGGAGATCGTCCAGGACATGATCCGGATGCTCCCCCAGGCGCACGGTTACACCGATTCACGCGGCATCCTGTCCGCCCGCCGCGCGGTGGCGCAGCGGTACCAGGCGATGGGGCTGGCCGAGGTCGGGGTGGACGACGTCTTCCTGGGCAACGGCGTGTCCGAGCTGATCTCCATGGCCGTGCAGGCGCTGCTGGAGGACGGCGACGAGATCCTGATCCCGAGTCCGGACTATCCGCTGTGGACCGCGGTCGCCACGCTCGCGGGCGGCAGGGCCGTGCACTACACCTGCGACGAGGGGGCGGACTGGAACCCGGACCTCGCCGACATGGCCTCGAAGATCACCGACCGCACCCGGGCGATGGTGATCATCAACCCGAACAACCCGACGGGCGCCGTGTATTCACGGGAGGTCCTGGAGGGCATGCTCGACCTGGCGCGCCGGCACGGGCTGATGGTCTTCGCCGACGAGATCTACGACCAGATCCTCTACGACGACGCCGAACACCACTCGGTGGCCGTACTGGCGCCGGATCTGCTCTGCCTCACCTTCAGCGGACTGTCCAAGACCTACCGGGTCGCCGGGTTCCGCTCGGGGTGGATGGTGGTGTCGGGCCCGCAGCAGCACGCCCGCAGCTATCTGGAGGGGCTCACCATGCTCGCCTCCATGCGGCTCTGCCCCAACGCCCCGGCGCAGTACGCGATCCAGGCCGCGCTCGGCGGCCGTCAGTCGATCCGGGAGCTGGTGGCACCGGGCGGCAGGCTCCACGAACAGCGCAACCGCGCCTGGGAGCGGCTGAACGAGATCCCCGGGGTCTCGTGCGTGAAGCCGAAGGGAGCGCTGTACGCGTTCCCGCGTATCGACCCGAAGGTGTACCCGATCGTCGACGACGAGCGGTTCGTCCTGGACCTGCTGCTGCGGGAGAAGATCCAGGTGGTGCAGGGCACGGGCTTCAACTGGCCCCGCCCGGACCACTTCCGCATCCTGACCCTGCCGCACGCCGACGACCTCGACGCGGCGATCAGCCGTATCGGCCGCTTCCTGCACGGGTACCGGCAGTGAGCTGCCCGGCCTGCGGTGTCCCGGCCCTCACCCAGTTCGCCTCGCCGGGGCTGGTGGAGGCGATCGTGGAGCGCGGGCTCGATCCGGCCGAGGACCCGGACTGGGCGGTGTCGGGGGCCGTGTCGCCGGCCGAGTACGCGCGCTGGGCAGGCCATCTGTGCGGTATGGCCTGTCTGCGGATGGCGCTCGGCGCCGGTGCTCCGCCGCTGTTCGCCCTGCGGGACGGGGCCCGGGCGTACGACGCCTACACCGAGGACGCGGACGGGACGATCCGGGGGCTGGTGTACGACCCGTTCGCCCGGTACGCGCGCGAGGTCCACGGTCTCGACGCGGTCGTGCACCGGCGGCTGGCCTCCCCCGAGCTGCTCGGGCTGCTGGACGCGGGGCGGAGCGTGATGGCGTCCGTGCACTTCGCGATCCGGTACCCGGACCGGCCGGCCCCGGCGCGGGGCGGGCACCTGGTGCTGGTGACCGGCCGGTCGGCGGCCGGGGGCGTGGGAGTGCACTTCCACAACCCGTCGGGGATCTCGGCACCGACCCGGGCCGCCGATCTGCCGTTGGCGGTGTTCGAGCGGTTCTTCGCGGGCCGGGGGGTCTCGCTGCCCAAAGCCGGGGACGGCCGGGGCGCCGGGGCGTGAGACCTCGCGGCGGGCCCGCACCGGACGGCACCCCGGCGGAGGCGTCCCGTCGGGGCCCGGGAAGGGCCTGCGGTACGTCCGGGGTGCCGGGGCCGAGGGGATGTCTGTGCCACGTCCGGGGTGCCGGGGCCCGAGGGTGCCTGTGCTACGTCCGGGGTACGGCAGCGCGGTTTCCGGCCCCCTCGCGGACAGCGGGGCCGTGGCGCCGGCGGTTCAGCCGGCGGGCGATGCCGTGCACCCCGACCGCGGCGACGGGGAACAGTGCCAGGCCGACGGCGGCCGAACGCCCCGTGACCGGAGGCACCCCGGCCGCCGACAGCCGCCGGACCACCCGGACCGAGTACGGGAGGACGACCAGCGCGGCGGTCACAGCGCCGGGGGTGTAGCCGCGGTAGGCCGCGGACTGCGCCAGGTGGACCGCACCGTGCAGCCCGAATCCGGCCACCGCGGTCCCGAAGAAGGGGCTGTGGCCCCCGCTGCGCGCCCCGGCCGCCGAAGCCGCCGCGACGACTCCGCCCATCAGGCCGATGGCGGTGGCCGCCTCGCGCTGCCGAAGGTCCAGCCGCTCCCACACCCGGCCGGGCACCCGGGGGAAGCGCTCCTGGAGCCGGGGCCGGGCGTCCGCCGCCCAGCGGGCCATGGTGGCCAGCTCCTCCAGGTCGTGCACCGCCCAGGCGGCGAACAGCCCCCAGGTCACCGCGCCGGACACCTTCCGCTGGTCCATCCCTCCCCCTCGGCCGCCTCCATGGCGGATCGCGACCCCTGAATGCAACGCAACGTTGCGTTGCATTTCTACTCCGGTACCGCTCCGGGGGCAAGCGCAGTCGGGCGCCTCTTCCACCTGGGCCCCTACTGGTCCCGGCGGCGCAGCGCCTCCGCGCCCGCGAACCGCGCGCTCCCGCCCAGCTGCTCCTCGATACGGATGAGCTGGTTGTACTTGGCGGTGCGGTCGGAGCGGGACAGCGAGCCGGTCTTGATCTGGCCGCAGCCCGTGGCCACCGCCAGGTCGGCGATCGTGGTGTCCTCCGTCTCGCCCGAGCGGTGCGACATGACGGCGGTGTAGCCCGCGCGGTGCGCGGCGGAGACGGTCGCCAGGGCCTCCGTCAGGGTGCCGACCTGGTTGACCTTGACCAGAACCGAGTTGGCGACCCCCGAATCGATGCCCTCGCGCAGGAGGGCCTCGTTCGTGCAGAACACGTCGTCCCCGGTGAGCTGGCAGCGCGATCCGACCCGCGCGGTGAGCTCCCGCCAGCCCTCCAGGTCGTCCTCGGCCATCGGGTCCTCGACCGACAGGACGGGGTAGGCGTCGATCAGCCCGGCCAGGTAGTCGACCTGTTCGGCCGGCGTGCGCCGCACCCCCTCCCCGGTGTAGTCGTAGACGCCGTCACGGAAGAACTCGGACGTCGCCGGGTCCATGACCAGTCCGACGTCCGCACCCGGCCGGTATCCCGCGCGCTCGACGGCGGTCATGACGAAGTCGAGGGCCTCCTCGGCGGTACGCAGAGCGGGCGCGAAGCCCCCTTCGTCGCCCACACCCGTGGAGTGTCCGGCCGCGAGCAGGTCTCGGCGCAGGGAGTGGAAGATCTCCGAGCCCATCCGGACGGCCTCGGCGAAGGTCTCCGCGCCGACCGGGGCGACCATGAACTCCTGGAAGTCCAGGGGGTTGTCGGCGTGCGCGCCCCCGTTGACGATGTTCATCATCGGTACGGGCAGCAGCCGGGCACCGGCCCCGCCGAGGTACCGGTACAGCGGCAGGCGGTGGGCCGCCGCCGCGGCCTTGGCGCTCGCCAGGGAGACCCCGAGGATCGCGTTGGCCCCGAGCCGGGACCTGGTGGCGGTGCCGTCCGCCGCGACGAGGGCGGCGTCGAGTCCGGCCTGGTCCTCCGCGTCGCGGCCGATGACGGCCGCGGCGAGCTCCGTGCCGACGTGGCGCACCGCGCGGTCGACACCCCTGCCGTGCCAGCGCGCCGGGTCACCGTCGCGGAGTTCGACGGCCTCGCGGGCACCGGTGGAGGCGCCGGAGGGGACCGCGGCCCGGCCGAGGGACCCGTCCGCCAGTTCCACGTCCACCTCGACGGTGGGGTTGCCCCTGCTGTCGAGGACGCGGCGGCCGGTGACGGAGGTGATGGCGGTCATGGGAGTCCTTCCCGTTGGCACGTGCCGGGATCCGGCTGCGACGACGGTGGCGCTGGACCCGGCACACAAAACCATACAGCAATGCTGTTCAGTTCAACTGTACAGATTAGCTGTTCAGATGTGCTGTACAGTTGAGCTGCGCAGGCGGGCGTCAGGTCCTGCGTTAAAGTGCGGTATGCCCCTCCCGGAATCCGCCGCCGTCGCGGCCGAACTGCGCACAGCGATGGGAAAGCTCACGCGGCGCGTGAAGCTCGAGGACCAGATGCCGCTCGGCCAGGTGGCCGTCCTCGGCGAACTGGACCGCAACGGCGCCATGACGACCAGCGAGCTCGCGGCCGGCCAGCGGGTGCGTCCGCAGTCCATGGCTCGCGCCGTCGGTCTGCTGATGGAGCAGGGACTGATCACCCGCCGCGCACATCCGACCGACGGCCGCAAGAGCCTGGTCGAGCTCTCGGCCTCGGGGCGCGCGCTCCTGGAGGAGGAGCGGGAGCGCAGGGCGGATTGGCTCGCACGGGCGATCGAGGCTGAACTGACCGGGGAGGAAAGGAAGTTGCTGGCTCGTGGGATCGGGCTGATGGAGCGGCTCGCGTCACGCTGAGGGTTGTACCCAAGGGTTCGCGGGGACACCGTGACGGCCCGCCGGTCCCGGCCGGGGGCGCCGGCCGTCCGGGGGTGTTCACCCGTCGGGGTGGTGCCGGTGGCGCTGTGCCAGGATGCACAACGCCCCGTCGCACCACGTCCCTGGAGCCGCCTTGTCCGATCAGAACCCCCGCCGGGCTCCCGGTGCCGGCCCCCGTGCCGCGGGGGCGATCCATGACGCGGCCCTGCGTCTGCTGGCGGAACGCGGTTACGCGGGTCTCACCATCGAGGCCGTCGCCCGGGAGGCGGGGGTGAACAAGACGACGATCTACCGCTGGTGGCCCTCGAAGCCCGCTCTGCTGCGGGCGGCCCTGCTGCACGGCGGGACGCTCGGCATCGATGTGCCCGACACGGGGTCGCTGCGGGGGGACCTGATCGGGCTGACCGAGCAGATCGCCGGCCTCCTCACCGGGCCGGACACCCGGTCCGTCGTCCGTGCGATGGCCTCCGGCAGCGACGCGCCGGACGACGAACTCGCCCTGCTCGCACGTGATTTCTTCGCCGACCGGTTCACGCGTGAGCAACCGGTCTTCCGCCGCGCGGCGGAGCGCGGCGAACTCCGGCCCGGCGCGGACCCGATGCTGCTGCTGGACCTGCTGGCCGGCGCGGTCTGGGTGCGGGCGGTACTGCGCCGCGCCCGGCTGCCGGAGGGCTTCGCCGCGGAGGTGGTCGACGCGGTGCTCCCCTCGTTCACCGCTGCTCGCCCGCCGGGAGCGGGCTCCCCGGCGCCGTCCCCATGAGTGTCCGTACGCTCCATGGCGCGTACAGCGGCACAGGATCCGTGCCATGGGTGACGTCGCCGCTGTGCACGGTCCCGGCGATCGCACCGCTGGTGCCCCGGCGGAGCTGACGGGCCGCCGCACCCGGCGCGCCCACGGGCGTTCAGATCCGCAGGGCGGTGAGCGCGGCGACCGGGTCGGTATCCGGTGCGGCTCGGGGCCACCAGTCGTCGGCGCCCCGGTCCGATTCGTAGCCGTACCACCGGCCGTCACGGCCGAAGCGGAGCTGAAGGGTCCCGCCGGGACTCGTGAGGTGGTTGCGCCAGGGCGTGAAGCGGGGGAAGTCGGCGGCGGCGAGGGCGGGGCGCGCCCGGTCGAACGGGCCGGCCGGCGGGTCCCACGGCTCTTCCAGGACCGCCAGGCCTGCCGCCCCGCCCTGCCGCCAGGCCGCCACGGCCCGGGCGAGGTCGGTGGTGCTGCGGCCGGTGGCGAAGGCCAGTTCCCGGTAGAGCGCCCGGGTGGTGGCGGTGAGCCCGGCGGTGGGCCGCGACGCGGCGATCCGTACCGCGTCCTGCCAGGTGGTGAGGCCGGCGAGCGGGTCGTCACCGGTGGTCAGCAGCGCGTGGGCGCGGGCCGCGGCGTCGGAGGCGAGGTGTTCCAGGCCGAGCGGGTCACGGGCCCCGGGCAGCTCCGGGTACGAGGGCGGCTCCCCCGGGTGCGCGGGTAGGGGCAGCGGCGCGGGCAGCGGCGGCAGGAAACGGCCGGCGAACGCCTCCCGGGCGGGGACCGAGGGAGCGGCGGGCGCGGCCGGACGCTCGCGCGCGGAGTGCTCGGCGTTGCGGCGGCCCAGTTCGTCGAGGAGTTCGCGCTCGCCTCTGCCGCGCATCAGCAGCAGGACGAACGGATCGCTGTCCAGGAGCCGTGCGGCCTGGAAGCAGAGCGCCACGACGTGCTTGCAGGGCCGGTCCCGGTCCGGGCAGGAGCAGTCCGGCTCCAGGTCCCCGGCGGCGGGCAGCAGTCTGATGCCGGTCTCCTCGGCCGTGTCGGCCAGGGAGTGCGGCATCTCCTTGTCCAGCAGCGCGGACAGATGGCCGGGCCGGGCCGCGGCGGCGTCGAGGAAGGTGTCCCAGTCGGACGCGGAGAACGTGCGCAGTCTCAGCTCCGCCCGGTACGGGCGGGGGCGGCTGCCGTGGACGTAGGCGATGACCCGGCCGGGGGTCACGGTCACGGCGGCGACGTGGCCGCCGTCGGCGTACACCCGGCCGCGGGCGAGGCGGCCCTCGTCCATCGACAGGGTTTCCAGGGCGTCGACCCAGGCGCGTCCCCACCAGCTGTCCGCGAACGGCCCGCCGGGGTCGCTGGTGCGGGCCGGGACCGCTTCGAAGGTGCGCCGCAGATCGTCGGGGCCGGGGCGGGCGGCCGGGCTCGTGGCAGGGCTCATGTCTCCCTCCGGAGCGCGACGAGGTCGGCCAGGTCACGGTCGCTGAGCTCGGTCAGCGCGGTTTCGCCGGAGCCCAGCACGGCGTCGGCGAGGGCCCGCTTGGATACCAGCAGTTCGCTGATCCGGTCCTCGACGGTGCCCTCGGCGATCAGCCGGTGCACCTGCACGGGCTGGGTCTGGCCGATGCGGTACGCCCGGTCGGTGGCCTGCTCCTCGACCGCGGGGTTCCACCAGCGGTCGTAGTGGATCACATGGGCGGCGCGGGTGAGGTTGAGGCCGGTGCCCGCGGCCTTGAGGGAGAGCAGGAAGACGGGGACCTCCGCCGACTGGAAGCGGTCCACCATGCGCTCCCGTTCGGCCACGGGTGTTCCGCCGTGCAGCAGCTGGGTGGGGACGGCACGGGAGGCGAGGTGCGCGGCCAGCAGACGGGCCATCGAGACGTACTGGGTGAAGACCAGGACGGAGCCGCCCTCGGCGAGGATCGTGTCGAGGAGTTCGTCGAGCAGGGCCAGCTTGCCGGAGCGCCCGGGGAGCCGGGTCGCCTCCTCCTTCAGGTACTGCGCGGGGTGGTTGCAGATCTGCTTGAGCGAGCCGAGGAGCTTCATGATCAGGCCGCGGCGGGTGATGCCCTCGGAGTTCTCGATGAGCGTCATCGTCTCGCGCACGGCGGCCTCGTAGAGCGTGGCCTGTTCGCGGGTGAGGAAGACGGGGTGGTCGGTCTCGGTCTTCGGCGGCAGCTCGGGGGCGATGCCCGGGTCGGACTTCTTGCGGCGGAGGAGGAAGGGGCGGACCAGCCGGGAGAGGCGTTCCACCGCTTCGTCGTTGCCCAGGCCGGCGGCGGTGCCGGTGCTCTCCACGATCCGGGCGTGCCGGGCCCGGAACGCCTTGAGCGGTCCGAGCAGCCCGGGGGTGGTCCAGTCGAGCAGGGCCCACAGCTCGGAGAGGTTGTTCTCGACGGGGGTGCCGGTGAGGGCGATCCGGGCGGGTGCGGGAATGGTGCGCAAAGCCCTCGCGGTGGAGGAGTTCGGGTTCTTCACGTGCTGCGCCTCGTCGGCGACGACCAGCCCCCAGGTGTGTCCGGCGAGCTGTTCGGCGCTGGAGCGCATCGTGCCGTACGTCGTGAGGACGAAGCCGGCGTCCACGCCGGTGAGGGTCCGCTCGGCGCCGTGGAAACGGCGCACGGGGACGCCGGGGGCGAACCGGTTGACCTCGCGGTGCCAGTTGCCGAGGAGGGAGGCGGGGCAGACGACCAGGGTGGGCGCGGGGTGGGCGCGGTGCAGGTGGAGTGCGATGAGCGTGATGGTCTTGCCCAGCCCCATGTCGTCGGCGAGGCAGCCGCCGAGGCCGAGTGAGGCCATCCGGTCCAGCCAGGCCAGTCCGCGCAGCTGGTAGTCGCGCAGGGTGGCGTGCAGACCGGGAGGCGGCGGGAGCGTGGCGTCCTCGTCCAGGACCCGGGAGCGCAGCTCGGCCAGGGCGCCTTCGGGGACGGCCTCGACCTGCCGGCCGTCGACCTCGGCGCTGCCCGTGAGGGCGACCGCGAGCGCGTCCACCGGGCCGAGCAGTCCGAGCTCGCGCTTGCGTGCCCTGCGGACCAGCGAGGGGTCCGCCACCACCCACTGGTCGCGCAGCCGCACGATCGGCCGGTGGGCCTCCGCCAGCACGTCCATCTCGGCTTCGGTGAGCCGCTCCTCCCCGAGGGAGAGCTGCCAGTCGAACGCGAACAGCTGTCCCGCGTCGAAGAAGGAGGTGCCGTCGGTGGCCGAGCCGGGCGCGGGACGCACGACGGCGGCGGCGGTCAGGGAGCGGGCCAGCTCGCGCGGCCAGTGGACGGCGACGCCGGCCGCCGCGAGGCGCGGCCCGGCGTCCCCGATCAGCTCGTACAGCTCGTCCTCGGTGAGGGCGAGGACATCGGGGACGGGCTGGTCCAGCAGGCGCTCCAGCGGGGGCCAGACGCGGGCGGCGCGGCGCAGGGCGAGCACCGCGTCGATCCTCGCCCGCGGTCCGAAGGGCTCCCCCGCCCCGCCGTTCCACAAGGCGGCGGCGTCGGTGACGTACGTCGGGTCGGCCAGGCTGTGCACCTGGGTGATCGCGGCGGCGGCGTGGCGGGCCCCTCGGCCCTTGCCTTCCCCGGCCTCCGCTCCCCCGGTGCACGGGTCCGGCCCGCCCGCGCGGTCGAAGAGTTCGTACGCCGACAGGTCCAGGCGCAGGGACACCCGCACGCCCGCGTCGAGTCCGGCTGCGACCTCGACCGCCCAGGCCCGGGCGTCCGGCAGTTCCTGCGGTTCCCGGGCGGCGAACGGCGCGCCCATCGCGTGGGCCGCGGCGGGGGTGCGGGGCAGGGTGTCGGCGACCGCGTCGAGGAAGGCCCCGAGCAGGGCCTGGGGCTCGGGGAGCCGCAGAGGGGTGCCGGGCACCGGGACGGCGTGGCCCTCGGGCGGCATGGCGGCGGCGATCGCCCGGAGGTGGGCGATGTCCTCCGCGTCACGCGGCCCGGCCCGCCATGCGTCGTGGTCGTCGGCGGTGAGGCCGGGCAGCAGCCGCCCCCGGGCGACGAGGGTGAGCGCGTGCAGTGCCGCGGCGCCCCACGCCCGGGTGGCGGGGTGCGCCGACACGCGGTGGCGGGCCGCGGCGAGCAGGGGCAGGGCGGTGGCGAGGGACATCGTCAGGGCCGGGACCTTACGGCGGCGGACCCCGTCGGAGCCGTGCCGGGCGACGACCGTCAGCTCGGTGACGGAGTATTCCGGCTGCCGCTGCCCGCCGGGCGCGGGCCGGCCGGCGGCGGGTCCTCCGGCGGGGAGAGCCGCGGGAGACGCCTCCCCGGGGGGAGAGTCGCGGGGGGAGGACGCCGCGAGGGGGCCTTCCCCGGTGTGGTCTCCGGGGGGACCGGAAGGTCCCGGGGAAAGACGCTCCGCACCGCGCGGTCGCGCGGCGAAGGGCTCACCGGCGAACGGGCCGCCGTCGGCGCCCGTGAAGTCGGCCCGCTCCTCGGGGTCCCAGAAGGCGATCCGGCCGTCCCTGGGCAGCGGGGCCGGAAGGTGGACCGCGGCACACCGCAGCAGCCGGTCCACCGCCTCGTCCCGCATGCGCCGTGCCATGTCCACCGCCCCTCCCGCCCGGTCCTGCCCCTGGTTCTCTCCCTGCTCCGGCGAGTCTAGGCGGGGGGTCCGACAACGCCTGACCTGCCCGTCGCCGGGGCCGGGCGGAGGGGTCGGGTCCCGGCTCCCACGGGGCGGGCGGCGAGGTGCCCGCCCCCGGGTGCCCGGCAGCGGCTCGCGCTCCGGCCGGGCGCCCGGGGGCGGGCACTCGCTCTCCCTGGGCCGGGCGCGCGCTCCCGGCGGACGGCGCTCAGCCGGAGGGACGGCCGCCGGCACCCCGTCGTGGGATGCCTCCCGGGCGGGGCCTGCTCCGGGACGGCCCCGGCTCCTCCTGTACGGCGGGGAGACCGGCGGGGAGACCGGCGAGGTCCGGCCCGGGCCGCGGCAGCGGGCCCTTCGGCCCGCGGCCCGGCGGGGGGCCGGGTTCGGGAGGCGGCGCCCCGCCGGGTACGGACGGCGGAACGGTCACGGTGCCGCGCCGGTCCGGCGCGCCCCGCTCCGGCGGGGCGGCTCCGGTTGTCCGGCGGTGCCGGTCTCCGACGTGTCCGGTCCGGCAGCACCGGATCCGGCGGGTACGGGTGCGTCCGGGCCCGCGGTGTCCGGGCCGGTGGGTACGGGTGCGCCGGAACCGGTGGGCGGGGGCACCGCGGCCGGCTCCTGGGGCGGCCCGCTGTGCTGCGGCGGGTTCTGCTCTTCCCGCCGGGGCTGCGCCCGTTCCAGGAAGCGGAGGAGTTCGACGGGGAACGGCAGGACCAGGGTGGAGTTCTTCTCCGCGGCGACGGCGACCATCGTCTGCAGGAGCCTCAGCTGGAGGGCCGCCGGCTGGCTGGACATCTCCCCGGCCGCCTGGGCCAGCTTCTTCGATGCCTGGAGCTCCGCGTCGGCGTTGATGACCCGGGCGCGGCGTTCACGGTCGGCCTCGGCCTGCCGGGCCATGGAACGCTTCATCGTCTCCGGCAGCGACACGTCCTTGATCTCCACCCGGTCGATCTGCACGCCCCACCCCACGGCCGGGCTGTCGATCATCAGCTCCAGCCCCTCGTTGAGTTTCTCCCGGTTGGACAGCAGGTCGTCCAGGTCGCTCTTGCCGATGATCGAACGCAGGGAGGTCTGCGCCATCTGCGAGACCGCGAACCGGTAGTCCTCGACCTGGATCACGGCACTCGCCGCGTCGACCACCTTGAAGTAGATGACCGCGTCGACCCGGACCGTCACGTTGTCCCGGGTGATGCCGTCCTGCGCGGGCACCGGCATCGTCACGATCTGCATGTTGACCTTGCGGAGCCGGTCCACCCCCGGGACGATCAGGGTGAAGCCGGGGTCACGTACCCGGTCGTGGAGCCGGCCGAGCCGGAGCACCACTCCTCGTTCGTACTGCTTGACCACCCGGGCCGCGGACAGCGCGTAGAGCACGCACACGGCCAGCAGCGCCACCGCCGCTGTCACCAGTTCCTGGACCATGGCGGCCCCCTGCGTCCGAGGCGCCCCGAGGCGCCCGCTCGTTCAGCCCTATTACCACGATATGCCCCATATGCGCACCCGTCGAACCTCTGTCCGGGTGCCGGCGGCCCCGGCCGGGCGCGCACCGGATGCCGGGATCACGGCGAGACGGCAGGGTGGCCAGCGCCAGCACGTCCCTGTGACGTACCGATGAGCCGGACGAGCAGACGAGGACCCCGCCATGTCCGTGACCGCCCCCCGCCCCCGCCGAGGCCGCCGCACCGGCGTCGCCGCAGGCGCCGTCCTGCTCATCGTCGCCCTCGCGGGCTGTTCGGGTCTCGGCCGCACGGCGGTGGGCCCCGTCACCTACGTCACCGAGGGCGAGAAGACCGTCAGCGTGAACAGCCCGTCCGTGAAGGGCTGCCACCGGATGGCGTCCTCCGGCGCGTTCGAGGTCGTGAACCGCACGCTGATCGACATGGTCCTCTACCGCACCGGTGACTGCACCGGCGGCGGGACCACCTACGTGGCCACCACGTTCACCGACGTCAAGGCGCCGCCCAGCCTGCCCTGGCGCAGCTACCGCTTCGTCCACTGACCCGCCTGCCCGGGACGGCCCCTCCGCCGGAGCGCCGACCGCACCGGGCCCCGGACGCGCCGTGCCCGGGGGCGGTCCGGCGGCCGAGTCCGAGCAGGGCGGCACCGGCGGGCACCGCCGCTTCGATCACGTCCGGCTCGTCCCCCGCGGACAGCCGTGTGTGCAGCTCGACCGCGCGGCCGTCCGGTGTGATCGGGCCGGGGCCCGTCCCCGCATGCCTTTCGCGCGCCTGCCGTTGTCCCGTGCCGGTCCGACGAGGGGCGGGAGGCGGGCGTTCCCGCTGCGGAGCCGTGTCAGCACTCCGGGTAGCGGTCCTGCGGCCACACCACCCGCTGCTCCAGCTCCAGGGAGAGGTCGTCCGCGAGTTCGGCGATGACGGCCCGGCCCTCGGTCGCGGCCAGCCAGGACGCGGGCAGGGCCATGTCCCCGTGGCGGGCGCCGAGCAGGTTGCCGCAGACGCTGCCGGTGGAATCGCTGTCGCCCGAGTGGTTGACGGAGAGCAGGAGCGCCTCGGCGACACCGTCGGCGTCCGGCAGCACCAGCGCGCAGTACACGCCGATGGCCAGCGCCTCCTCGGCGACCCAGCCCGCGCCCAGGCTCTCGACGTGCCCGGCGGACGGACGGCCGCGGGCCGCCAGATCCACGGCCGCGCGCAGGGCGGCCGTGGTCTCCTCGTGGCCGTCGTAGCGGCTCAGCAGGTCCGTCGTCCGCAGTACCGCTCCGGCTGTGGAGTCACCCTCCAGCAGGTGGGTGACGATCGCCGCGAGCGCTCCCGCCGCGTAGGCGCCCGTGGGGTGGCCGTGGGTGATCCGCGCGCACCGGGCGGCCAGCTCGAAGGCCGTGCGCGCATCGGCGCCCAGCAGTCCGAAGGGCGCCGAGCGCATCACCGTCCCGCAACCCTTGGACTGCGGATTGACGGGTCCCGGCTTCCCGAGCGGCGCGTCCGGGCCGGGGACGTGGCCGGCGGCCAGCCCGGTCAGGCAGGCGTTGCCGGGGGCCCGGCGGGCGTACAGCCAGGGATGCCGGCGGAGCCGGCCGTTCCGTACGGTGTCGCCACCGCCCGGGGCCGGTGGCGCGGGGTGGTTCTGGGTGTCCAGCCAGCGCAGGTAGGCGTCGCGGACGCATGCGTACTCCGCGCCCGGCGTGCCCGTGCTCCTGGCCCGGACGCGTGCGCGGATGAGTCCTTCGACGGTGAAGAGGGTCATCTGGGTGTCGTCGGTGATCCGTCCGGTGACACCGTCGCCGTCCGCCGTGAGCCCTCGTACGCCCTGTTCGCCATGGGCGCGGCGGATACCGTCCAGCGAGAGGAACTCGACGGGGTTGCCGAGGGCGTCCCCGACGGCTCCGCCCAGCAGGGTGCCGCGCGTCCGGGCGCGGCGGACGGCGGTGTCCGCGCGGGCCCCCTCACCGGTGTCCCGCCTCATCGTGTCCCCCATCGGCCCGGTGGTGTGCACAGCCCGCCCCCCGTCGTGTCCGGGCCCGTTCTCCGCACATGGCCCGGCATCGTTTTCCGTATGTCCGCCGCGGGGTCATGCTGGGAGGGGGAGGCGATGCCGATGCGTACCGGAAGCGAACCGTCCACCGCCCGCAGTCCCCTGCGGATGCGACTCTGGCTGAGTCTATGGGGCGTGGCGTGGGCGACGTTCGGGCTGGTGGCGTTCTGGGTGGCCGGGCGGCCCGGATGGGCGGCGGCCTGCGGGGTCCTGCTGCTGCTCGTGGCCGTCGACCTGCTGGTGGTGATCCGCCGTATCCGCCAGGGTCCGCGCTACCAGCCGGGACGCGACGTCCCGCCGTACGACCCTCCGCAGGACCGGCCGGGGCCGCCGGGGCGCCGCTGACCGCCCCGGGGCCGGGCAGGCCCCGGGGGAGACGTCAGGAGGGCTCGTCGAAGCGCGCTGCCCGCAGGTACTCCGGCTTGGGGTCGAGGGCGGCGGCGAGCCGGAAGTGCCGGGTCGCCTGTTCGGGGCGGCCCTCCCGCTGGAAGGTCCGGGCCAGCGCGAAGTGGGCGAAGGCGTTGTCGGGTTCCCGCTCCAGGACCAGTTCGAATTCGAGTTCGGCGGGACGGAGCTGGGCGGCGGCGAAGAAGGCCCTCGCCCGCAGCAGACGGGCGGCGGTGTTCTCCGGGTGGGCGGCGATCACCGAGTCCAGCAGCTTGACGGCGCCCCGCGGGTCCCGCGCGGCGAGCAGCTGCTCCGCCGCGCGGAAGTCGATGACATGCGTTTCCGGGTTGTTCTCGGGCACGGCCGTATCCTTCCCTCTCCTTCCGCCCTTCAACGCCCGGCCCGCGCCCCGGTATTCCGCCTCAGCCCTCGGCG
This sequence comes from Streptomyces nitrosporeus, assembly GCF_008704555.1. NCBI lineage: Bacteria > Bacillati > Actinomycetota > Actinomycetes > Kitasatosporales > Streptomycetaceae > Streptomyces > Streptomyces nitrosporeus. Next base: position 5,919,329 of record NZ_CP023702.1, on the reverse strand, counting down.
GCGCGCGCGGTCAGCCGCGACCAGAGCGCGCGGACCTGGGGTTCCAGCTCGTCGAGGGGGCCGTCGTTGTCGATGACCAGGTCGGCCACGGCCAGTCGCTGCTCGCGGGTGGCCTGGGCGGCCATACGGGAGCGGGCGTCCTGCTCCGTCATTCCGCGCAGCCGCACCAGCCGGTCCAGCTGCGTGGCGGGGGACGCGTCCACCACGACGACCAGGTCGTACAGCGGGGCCAGGCCGTTCTCGGTGAGCAGGGGGACGTCGTGGACGACGACCGCGCCGGGGTCGGCGGCCCCTTCCAGTTCGGCGGAACGGGCTCGGACCAGCGGGTGGACGATGGCGTTGAGCGCGGCCAGGCGCTCCGGGTCGGCGAACACGACCGCGCCGAGCGCGGGCCGGTCCAGGGCGCCCTCACCGTCGAGGATGTCCGGGCCGAACTCCTCGACGACGGCCCGGAGCCCGGGGGTGCCGGGCTCCACCACCTCGCGCGCGATCCGGTCCGCGTCGACGAGCACGGCCCCGAACCCCGCGAGCAGCCGTGACACTTCACTCTTGCCGGCGCCGATCCCGCCGGTCAGGCCCACTTTCAGCATGCGGTGAGCTTACGGGGCGCGCCGGGCGCGCCGTCAGGCGTCATCCTCAGGCGTCGCCCTCGCGTTCGGCGAGGAAGCGCTCGAACTCCTGGCCGATCTCTTCGGCCGAGGGGAGATCGGCCGGTTCCGCGACGAGGTTGCCCCGGCTCTCGGAGCCCGCCACCGCGTCGTACTGGTGCTCCAACCCCTCGACGAGGGCGACGAGTTCCTCGTCGCCCTGGCCGATCTGCCGCTCGATCTCCGTCTGGGTCCGGTGGGCCTCCGTGCGCAGGGTGTGCGCGACGCTCGGCAGGACCAGGCCGGTCGCCGCAGTGATCGCCTCGAGCGCGGTGAGCGCCGCGTCCGGGTAGGCGGAGCGGGCCACATAGTGCGGCACATGGGCCGCCACGCCGAGCACGTCGTGTCCGGATTCCATCAGCCGGTACTCGACGAGCGCCTCCGCCGAGCCGGGCACCTGGGCCTCGTCGAACGGGCTGTGGTGCCCGGGCATGAGGTCGGTGCGGTTGCCGTGCGGGGTGATGCCGACGGGGCGGGTGTGCGGGACGCCCATCGGGATGCCGTGGAAGTTGACCGCGAGGCGGACGCCGAGCCGTTCGACGATCTGCTCGACGGCGAGGGCGAACCGCTCCCATTCCACGTCCGGTTCGGGCCCGGACAGCAGCAGGAAGGGCGCACCCGTGACGTCCTGGACGACCCGGACCTCCAGCGTCGGGGCCTCGAAGGAGGTCCAGCGGTCGCGCCGGAAGGTGAGCAGCGGGCGCCGCGCGCGGTAGTCGACGAGCCGGTCGTGGTCGAAGCGGGCCACCACCTGGTGCGGCAGGGCCTCCAGAAGACCGTCGACGATCTGCTCGCCCGTCTCACCCGCGTCGATGTAGCCGTCGAAGTGGTAGAGCATGACCAGGCCGGCCGACTCCTGGGCGAGCGCCATGTCGACGACTGCCAGGCCCTTCGGCTCCCATTCGTACAAACTCTGCGGATCAGGCACGGTTACCGCTCCTCCTCGTGTTCCTGGACAAGAACACACCGAGCCGCCTCAGCATTCCCGCGCGCACGGTCTTCATGCCTCTTTCACACACCGTCAGATGAGGGGCCCGCCGCGCGGCGCGGCCGTCGCCCCGGCACACGGCGGCGCTCCGCTCCTCCGGGGGCGCCCTCCGATCCGGGCGTGGCGCACCGCCGGTCCGCGCGCAAGAGCCGCCGGTCCGCGTGCGGGGACCCGCCGGTCCGCGCACGGGAAGCCCGTTCCGCTCCGACCCCTGGTCCAGACCTTGACATGATCATGTCTCAGCTCTAGCGTCTCCGAGCGGTTTCACCCCTCGGCGCGCGAGCGCCGGCGGGCACTTCGGCGGGAAGGCTCCCATGCGCGTACGCGTCCTGTTCCCCGTCCTGTTCGCCGGCGCGCTGACCGTGGGCGCGCTGCCGTCCGCGGCGGCCGGGGCGGCGGTCGTCGAGGTGTCCACGGCCGCCCAGTTCAAGGCGGCGCTGGCCGCGGCGGTGCCCGGGGTCACGATCCGTCTCGCCGACGGCACCTACACCGGCAACTTCAAGGCGACCGTGCCGGCCACCGCCGCGGCCCGGATCACGGTGACCGGCTCGGAGCGCGCCGTGCTGAAGGCGGGCGGGGGTTACGGCCTGCATCTGAACGGGGCGTCGTACTGGACGGTGTACGGCGTCACCGTCACCGGCGGCCAGAAGGGGATCGTCACGGACGCCGCGGCCGGGGTGGTCATCGACTCGGTGACCGTCCACGACCTCGACATGGAGGGCGTCCACTTCCGCAGGTCGAGCCGGGGCGGCGTACTCCGCGACTCCCGCATCCATGACACGGGCCACGACGGGCGCGGCATGGGCGAGGGCGTGTACGTCGGCACCGCGGGCGATCTGACCGACCGCAGTGACGGGGTGCTGATCACGGGCAATGTGATCGGTCCGGGCGTGGGAGGCGAGAACATCGACATCAAGGAGGGCACGACCGGGACACACGTCATCGGCAACACCTTCGACGGCAGCGGGCTGACCGGCGCCAACTACGACGACTCCTGGGTCGACGTGAAGGGCAACGACGTGCTGGTCGAGAACAACCGGGGCGTACGCACCACGAACAACGGCTACGAGACCCACACCCAGCGGGCCGGCTGGGGCTGCGGAACGGTCTTCCGCGGCAACGTCTCGGATCTGACCGGCGCCACCGGCGCCCTGCGGCTGGCCGTGAACGTCACCAACCTCTCCCCCGCCTGCCCCACCACGGTGTACGGCAGCAACACGGTCACCGGTGGCAACGGCCTGACCAACATCCCCGTGACGCCCTGAGCGCCTCCCCTCCCCGCGCCCCTCCTGCTGGTTCGGAGGGGCGCTGCGCCGGCTCGGCGTACGCTCCGGGCGCGGTACGGGGGCGCGCACACGCATGAGGCCCGCCCCCGGGAAGGGGGCGGGCCTCATGGGCGACTACAGCTCGGCGGTTACCGCGACCGCCGGGCTACCGGAGCCGGAGCGTCAGCTCTGGCCGCCGGCCAGCTTCTCGCGCAGCGCGGCGAGGGCCTCGTCCGACGCCAGGGCGCCGGAGTTGTCCGAGGACTCCGAGGAGTAGGAGCCACCGCTACCGCCGGAGGCGGCCGGGGCGTTGCCCGCCGGGGCGGCAGCGCCCTCGGCAGCGGCAGCCTCGTCGGCCTCGCGGGACTTGATGACCTGGGCCTGGTGCTGCTCGAAGCGCTGCTGCGCCTCGGCGTACTGGGTCTCCCAGACCTCGCGCTGAGCCTCGAAGCCCTCGAGCCAGTCGTTGGTCTCGGGGTCGAAGCCCTCGGGGTAGATGTAGTTGCCCTGGTCGTCGTAGGACGCGGCCATGCCGTACAGGGTCGGGTCGAACTCGACCGACGCCGGGTCCCCGCCGAACGCCTCGTTGGCCTGCTTCAGCGAGAGGCTGATGCGACGGCGCTCGAGGTCGATGTCGATGACCTTGACGAAGATCTCGTCGTTGACCTGGACGACCTGCTCCGGGATCTCCACGTGGCGCTCGGCCAGCTCGGAGATGTGGACCAGGCCCTCGATGCCCTCGTCGACGCGCACGAACGCACCGAAGGGAACCAGCTTGGTGACCTTACCGGGAACGACCTGCCCGATCTGGTGCGTGCGGGCGAACTGCTGCCACGGGTCTTCCTGCGTCGCCTTGAGCGACAGGGAGACGCGCTCGCGGTCCATGTCCACGTCGAGGACCTCGACGGTGACTTCCTGGCCGACCTCGACAACCTCGGAGGGGTGGTCGATGTGCTTCCAGGAGAGCTCGGAGACGTGGACCAGACCGTCGACGCCACCCAGGTCCACGAAGGCACCGAAGTTGACGATCGAGGAGACGACGCCGGAGCGGACCTGACCCTTCTGCAGGGTGGTGAGGAACGTCTGGCGCACCTCGGACTGGGTCTGCTCGAGCCAGGCACGGCGGGACAGGACCACGTTGTTGCGGTTCTTGTCCAGCTCGATGATCTTCGCCTCGAGCTCCTTGCCCACGTAGGGCTGGAGGTCGCGCACACGACGCATCTCGACGAGCGACGCCGGGAGGAAGCCACGGAGGCCGATGTCGAGGATGAGACCACCCTTGACGACCTCGATGACGGTACCGGTGACGATGCCGTCCTCTTCCTTGATCTTCTCGATGGTGCCCCAGGCACGCTCGTACTGAGCGCGCTTCTTCGAGAGGATCAGGCGGCCTTCCTTGTCCTCCTTCTGGAGAACCAGGGCCTCGATCTCGTCACCGACCTTGACGACCTCGTTGGGGTCGACGTCGTGCTTGATCGAGAGCTCGCGGCTCGGGATGACACCTTCGGTCTTGTAACCGATGTCGAGGAGAACCTCGTCCCGGTCAACCTTGACGATGACACCGTCAACGATGTCGCCGTCGTTGAAGTACTTGATCGTCTCGTCGATCGCCGCGAGGAACGCGTCCGCGTCGCCGATGTCGTTGACCGCAACCTGCGGAGTGGTGGCGGTGGTCTCGGTGCTGCTCGTCATGTGGGAAAGGGCTCCGGTACGGACAGTGAGTCGTAGGTACTGCTACGCCGAAAGCCCGTATCGCCTCTGCAGACGCCGGACAGCCTGGAAAGCACCCGACCCGATGACCGGGAGGCGCCTCGACAACCGAGGGGACATGCAACAGACGCGAGCGCGGCCTGCTAGGTCTGAAGCGCGCAGGCTCGCAGCGCAACTTGTAGCATACGGGGGCAGCCGGGCAGGGTCAATGCGCGAAGGCGCACACCCGGGGCACAACGCCCCATACCCCGGCACAACTCACGTCCGCCGAGGCCGGATCGGTCCCCTGCGGCGTGTCGCGGGCGCACGGGGGCGCTTCCGGCGCACGGAGCGTGCGCGGGGCGCCCGCGGCGGGTGAAGGCAAACTACAACGACGGGCACGATGAGCCAAGAGATCCACGGGTGGGAACCTGAAGCGACGCGCCGGGACGCCGGGGGCGCGGAGAGCAGCCGGGCGAACCGCGGCTGGTGGGACCGGAACGCCGACGAGTACCAGAGCGACCACGGGGCCTTCCTCGGGGACGACCGCTTCGTCTGGGGGCCGGAAGGGCTGGACGAGGCCGACGCCGCCCTGCTGGGCCCGGCCGGCTCCCTGGACGGCCTGGACGTCCTGGAGATCGGGGCGGGCGCCGCCCAGTGCTCCCGGTGGCTGGCCGCCCAGGGGGCCCGTCCCGTCGCCCTGGACCTCTCCCACCGCCAGCTCCAGCACGCCCTGCGGATCGGCGGCCGGGTGCCCCTGGTCGAGGCGGACGCGGGTGCGCTGCCCTTCCGGGACCACTCCTTCGACCTGGCCTGTTCCGCCTACGGGGCGGTGCCCTTCGTCGCCGACCCGGTCCAGGTCTTCCGCGAGGTCCACCGGGTGCTGCGCCCCGGCGGCCGGTGGGTCTTCTCCGTGACGCACCCGATCCGCTGGGCCTTCCCCGACGAGCCTGGCCCCGAGGGGCTCTCGGTGGCCTCCTCCTACTTCGACCGGGTGCCGTACGTGGAGCAGGACGAGCGGGGCGAGGCGGTGTACGTCGAGCACCACAGGACGCTGGGTGACCGGGTCCGGGACGTGGTGGCGGGCGGGTTCCGGCTGACGGACCTGGTGGAGCCCGAGTGGCCGGCCTGGAACCGCCAGGAGTGGGGCGGCTGGTCCCCGCTGCGCGGCAGCCTGATCCCCGGCACCGCGGTCTTCGTCTGCGAACGGGACGACCGGCCCGCCCGGTGACCCGCCGGCCCGGGCGGCCGGGGCCGCGGGGGCCGGGGGCCTGACGCTCCGCACCCTTCGGGTCCGCGCCCTTCGGGGCAGCGCCTCCGCCGGTCCGCGCGCCCCGGCGTCCCGGCGCCCGGCGCGGAGGGACGAGACTGGGGGCGTGATCCGCAGCGACGCCCTGGACCAGTTGCCCGTACGCACCGCCCTGCCCGCTCTGCGGCGGGCGCTCGACGAACACGGGGCGGCGGTGCTCTGCGCGCCTCCCGGGACGGGGAAGACGACCCTGGTGCCGCTGGTCCTCGCCGGGCTGACCGGTGACGGGCCGGTGCGCCGGGTCGTGGTCGCCGAGCCGCGCCGGATCGCCGCGCGGGCGGCCGCGCGGCGGATGGCGTGGCTGCTCGGGGAGCGGGCCGGCGGGCGGGTCGGCTTCACGGTGCGCGGGGAGCGCCTGGTGGGCCCGGACACGGTGGTGGAGGTGGTGACCACCGGGGTGCTGCTCCAGCGGCTCCAGCGCGACCAGGAGCTGTCCGGGACCGATGTGGTGATCATCGACGAGTGCCATGAGCGGCACCTGGACGCGGACACCGTCGCGGCGTTCCTCCTCGACGTACGCGCGACGCTCAGGCCCGGCCTGCGGCTGGTCGCCGCGTCGGCGACCACGGACGCGGAGGGCTGGGCCCGGCTGCTGGGTGACGCGCCGGTCGTCGAGGCCCGGGGGGTGTCGTACCCGGTGGAGACGGTGTGGGCGCCGCCGTCCTCGGCGACGCGCCCGCCGCACGGGACGCGGGTGGATCCGGTGTTCCTGGCGCATGTGGCGGCGGTGGTGCGCCGGGCGCTCGCGGAGCGGGACGGCGACGTGCTGTGCTTCCTGCCGGGCGTCGGGGAGGCCGGCCGGGTGGCGGGGCTGCTCGCCGGGGTGGACGCCGAGGTGCTCCAGGTGCACGGGCGGGCCCCGGCCGGTGTCCAGGACGCGGTGCTGGCCGGGCCGGTGCGGGGGCGCCGGGTGGTGCTGTCGACGTCGGTGGCGGAGTCGTCCCTGACGGTGCCGGGGGTGCGGGTCGTCGTGGACTCGGGGCTGGCCCGGGAGCCCCGGGTGGATCACGCCCGCGGGCTGAGCGCGCTCACGACGGTGCGGGCCTCGCGGGCCACGGGCCGTCAGCGGGCCGGCCGGGCGGGGCGTGAGGCGCCGGGCGCGGTGTACCGCTGCTGGGACGAGGCGGAGGACGGGCGGCTCGCCGCGTTCCCGTCGCCGGAGATCAAGGTGGCCGATCTGGCGGCGTTCGCGCTCCAGGCGGCGTGCTGGGGTGATCCGGACGCCTCGGGTCTCGCCCTGCTGGATCCGCCGCCGGCCGGGGCGATGGGGGCGGCGCGGGAGGTGCTGACGGCGGTCGGCGCGGTGGACGCGGCGGGCCGGGCGACGCCCCGGGGCGTACGCATGTCCCGGCTGGGCCTGCACCCCCGCCTGGGCCGGGCCCTGCTCGACGGGGCGGAGGAGGTGGGCGGGCGCCGGGCGGCGGAGGTGGTGGCCCTGCTGGGCGAGGAGCCGCCGCGGGAGTACGGCGACGACCTGGCGGCCGCCCTGCGGACGGCGCGGCGGGGCGGTGACGCCTACGCGGCGCGCTGGCGGCAGGAGGTACGGCGGCTGTCCTCGGCGCTGGAAGGCGCCCGGGGCGGTGGCCGGGGCGGCGCGGGGGCGCCGTCCGGTCCGGGGGCGCGGGGCGGAGGCGGCCTGTCCGGGGCGGGCGGGCCGGGGGCGGCCCCCGGTGACGGGCCCGGGGGCACGGACGACGCGGCGGCCGGGACGGTGGCCGCGCTGGCGTTCCCCGAGCGGGTGGCGCGGGCCAGGGGTGAGGGGGCGTTCCTGATGGCGTCCGGTACCGGCGCCGGGCTGCGGGAGGGTTCGCCGCTGCGCCGGGCTCCCTGGCTGGCCGTCGCGGTGGCCGACCGGCCGGCGCACTCCGCGTCGGCCCGGGTGAGGCTCGCGGCCGTGGTGGACGAGGACACCGCCCTGTCGGCCGCGGACCGGCTGCGGTTCGCGGGCGAGGAGGTCCGCTGGGCGGACGGCGATGTGGTGGCCCGCGCCGTGGAGCGGCTCGGCGCCATCGAGCTGTCGGTACGTCCGCTGCGCGATCCGGACCCCGCCCTGGTGCGCGGCGCGCTGCTGGAGGGCCTGGGCCGGGAGGGGACGGGACTGCTGGGCTGGAGCCGGGACGCCCGGGCGCTGCGGGCCCGGCTGGGGTTCCTGCACCGGGTGCTGGGGGCGCCGTGGCCGGATGTGTCGGACGGTGCACTGCTGTCGCGGGCGCAGGAGTGGCTGGAGCCGGAGCTGTCGCGGGCGCGGCGGCGGGCGGATCTGGCGCGGATCGACGCGGGGCAGGCGGTGCGGCGGCTGCTGCCGTGGGCGACGGGTGAGGCGGGGCGGCTGGACGAGCTGGCCCCGGAGCGGATCGAGGTGCCGAGCGGTTCGCGGATCCGGGTGGAGTACGGCGGTGAACAGCCCGTACTGGCGGTGAAGTTGCAGGAGCTGTTCGGGCTGGGGGAGACACCGCGGGTGGCGGGGGTGCCCGTCCTCGTGCACCTGCTGTCCCCCGCCGGGCGTCCGGCCGCGGTGACGGCGGACCTGGCGTCGTTCTGGCGGGAGGGCTACCGGGCGGTGCGGGCGGAGCTGCGGGGGCGCTACCCCAGGCATCCCTGGCCGGAGGACCCGGCGTCGGTGAAGGCGACACGTTCCACTTCGGCGCGGTCGCGCCGGGAGTGAGCCGGCGCGGCCCGCGTGTGCGGGCCCCGGCCGGTACGCGCGGCGGCCCCGGCCGGAGCGGGTCCGGCCGGGGCTGCCGTGTGCGCGGACGGCGGGTCAGGCGGGCGGTTCCTGGACGGTGAGTGTGAGCGTGAGCGTGGCGCCGCTCCCGGTGGTGAGGCGGAGCAGGTAGGTGCCCGCGGTGTCGCCGGCGTGGATCCGCGGGAGTTCCAGGGTGCCGTCGGGGCCGGTCGTCAGGGTGAGCGTACGTACCGGCTTGTCGCCGGTGGTCTCGAAGTACGGGCCCTCGGTGTTCTCGGCGGGCGCGGCGGCGTCGGTGGTCATCACGGCGGTGAAGGAGGTGTCGGCGAGGCCGGTTCCCTTGTACGTCGTCCTGACCTCGACAGGGGCGAACTCGGAGCCGGCGGTGGCCGTCAGGGCTTCCTCGCCGGTGCGGGTGATCGCGTCGGCCCGGCGGGCGGTGACGCTCGCCGTGAAGGTGACGGTGTAGGGCCGCACGGTACCGGCGGTGGCCGTCACCGTGAACGTCCCGGTCTTCTCACCGGCGGTCAGCACCGGTGCGGTGGCGGTGCCGTCGGCCCCGGTGACCAGGGTGGCCGTGGCCTCGCCGCCGGGGAACCGGGCGTCGGAGCCGGTCACGGTGAAGGTCACCTCGGTCCTGGCGAGCGGGTCGCCCAGGGTGTTCCGGGCCTGCACGGTGACGCGTTCGGCGAAGGCCTCGCCCGCCGTGGCGGCCAGGGTTCCCGTCCCCGCGTCCCGCAGGGACCCGAGCCTCGGCGCGGGGGAGGGGGTGGCGGGGGGTGTCGTCGGGTCGGGCGCCGGGGTGGTGGTGCCGCCGGGCTTCGGGGTGGTGGGCTCCGGGCTCGGCTTCGTACCGCCGCCGGAACCGGCCGGTGTGGCGCCGGGCTTCGGGGAGGAGCTGGGCTTCGGGGAGGCCGTGGCCGGGGAGCCGCCGCCCTGGCCGGTGCTGCCGCTGGTCCGGCCGGAGGGGAGGACGCCGGTGCCGTCGGGGACCTCGTGGGTGCCTCGGTTGTAGAAGTCGAACCAGGAGCGCACCGTGCGCAGGTACTCCTGCGAGTGGTTGTAGCTCAGCACGGCCCGGTCGAGGTCGGCGGCGAGGGCCAGGTCGCGGTCGCCCGCGCAGAGGTAGCGTCCGGCGGCCAGCGCCGCGTCGTAGATGTTGTTGGGGTCCTCGCGGCCGTCGCCGTTGCCGTCCTGGCCCCAGGTCGCCCAGGTGGACGGGATGAACTGCATCGGGCCGACCGCCCGGTCGTGCGTGGAGTCACCGTCGTACGCGCCGTCGTCGGTGTCGCGGATCAGCGCGAAACCCTGCCCGTTGAGGGCGGGGCCGAGGATCGGGGAGAGGGTGGTGCCGTCGGCGGTGACCTTGCCGCCGCGGGCCTGGCCCGACTCGACCTTGCCGATCGCGGCCAGCAGCTGCCACGGCAGGCGGCACGCGGGATCGGTGCCCGCGACCTCGCGTTCGGCCTTCTTGTACGCGTCGAGGACGGTCGCGGGTATCCCCGACTGGGTGCTCCCGGTCGCGGGGATGCCGGTGGACGTCCCGGGCGGGCCGGGCGTGGTGAGCGGCGGAAGGTCGGTGTGGTAGGGCGAGTTGCCGGTGGCCGCGCCGTCCGGGGAGTCGGTGTTGCCGGCGGCCGCCCGATCCCCGTTCGCGGCGTCGTCAGCCGTCACGGAAGGGGCCTGCGAGGCGGCCAGTGCCGCCACCGCCGCCGCGGCGACCGCGGTGCTGGTCGCTCCCTTGCGCAGCCGGCGGCCGAATTGCGCTGCCATGTGTCCGGGTCCTCCCCCTCGTCGGCTGTCCGCGCTCCCCAGCGCGAGGACTCCGGTGACCCTACGGCACCTTGTGCTGCCCGGACACCGCCCCCCGGCCGGTTCTTACCGATTTTTCACGTCCGGACAGGCATGTCGTCAGGTGCTGTTCGTCTCAGGGCGCCGGGCGGCCCGCCCGGGCTCGCACATACTTGCCGCCATGCCGTTCACCCTCAGCCATGCCGCCGCCGTCCTGCCGGGAATCCGCGGATCCGGTTCGGGCCGCGGGCCGTTCGTCGCCTCGGCACTGGTGGCGGGTTCCTTCGCGCCCGACCTGACGTACTACGCGGACACCGTCGTTCCGGGGGCGATGGAGTTCGGTGAGGTGACCCATTCCGTCCTGGGGGTGTTCACCGTGGACGTCCTCGTCACGGGTGTGCTGGTGGCGCTCTGGCTGATGCTGCGGGAACCGCTGGTGGCGCTGCTGCCCGCCGGGTGGCGGGGGCGGGTGCACGCGTTCGTACGGGGGCACGGCGGTGAGCCGGGGACCTCACGGGCGGCCCGGGGCGGGCGGGTCGTCCGGGGCGGGTGGTTCGTCCGGGGCGGGTGGTTCGTCCGGGGCGGGTGGTTCGTGCTGTCCGCGGTCGTCGGCGCGGGCACCCATGTGGTGTGGGACGCCTTCACCCACCACGGCCGGTGGGGCACCCGGCTGGTGCCCGCCCTCGGCGGGAGCGTCGGCGGCCATCCGGTGTTCCAGCTGGTGCAGTACGGGAGTTCGGCACTGGCCCTGGCGGTCCTGGTGTGGTTCACGGCGAGCGGTCTGCGGCGCACCGGCCCCGCCCCCGTGCCCGCGTCGCTGCCGGTGCTCGGCCGGGCGGAACGCCGCTGGGCGGCCGCGCTGCTGGGGCTGTGCGTGCTGCTGGGCACCGCCCACCGGTGCGCCCGCTGGTACGCCTACTTCGGGCGCGTCGACACCCCGCTCGACATCATCCCGACCGCGTGCTTCGGAGCCGGGGCCGGTCTGGCGGCCGGACTGCTGCTGTACGGGGCGTGGATGCGGCTGCGCCCGCGTCCCGGCCGCCCTTCCCCGGCGGGCCCGGCAGGATCCGCGGGCCGGGCCGGAGGCACGGGCCCCGCGGGGGCCGCGGGTCCGGCCGAAGCCGCGGCACTGCCAGGAGCCGCGGAGCCGACGGGGGCCGCGGAGCCGACGAGGGCCGTACCCGGCCGTCACGGGGCGGCGGACGGCCGCCCCGCTCCCGGGGAGTGAAGCACCCGCCCGGAGCCAGGGGCGAAGCGCCGCCCGGCACCAGGGGATGAAGCACCGCCCCGCTCCCGGAGAGCGGGGCAGGGGCGGTGCGGCGGGGTCAGTGGGCCGCCGACTCCCAGTCCGCTCCGACGCCGACCGACACGTCCAGCGGCGCCCGGAGTTCGACCGCCGTCGACATCTCGTGCCGCAGGATCTCCTCGACCCGCTCCCGCTCGCCCGGGGCGATCTCCAGGACGATTTCGTCATGGACCTGGAGCAGCATCCGCGAGGTGAGCCCGGCCTCGCTCAGCGCCCGGTCCACCTTCAGCATCGCGACCTTGACGATGTCGGCGGCCGTCCCCTGGATCGGGGCGTTGAGCGCCATCCGCTCCGCCATCTCCCGCCGCTGCCGGTTGCTGCTGGTCAGGTCGGGGAGGTAGCGGCGGCGGCCGAAGACCGTCTCCGTGTATCCGGTGGCCCTGGCCTCCTCCACCACCCGGTGCAGGTAGTCACGCACCCCGCCGAACCGCAGGAAGTACGTGTCCATCAGCGCACGGGCCTCGCCCGCTTCGATGTTCAGCTGCTGGGACAGCCCGAACGCCGAGAGCCCGTACGCCAGTCCGTAGGACATCGCCTTGATCTTGCGGCGCATCTCCGCGTCGACCGCGGACTTCTCGACGCCGAACACCTGGGAGGCGACCGTCGTGTGCAGGTCCTCCCCCGAGGTGAACGCCTCGATCAGACCGGCGTCCTCGGACAGGTGCGCCATCACCCGCAGCTCGATCTGGCTGTAGTCGGCCGTCATCAGCGACTCGAAGCCCTCGCCGACGACGAAGCCCCGGCGGATCGCCCGGCCCTCGTCCGTACGCACGGGGATGTTCTGCAGGTTGGGGTCGGTCGAGGAGAGCCGGCCGGTCGCCGCGACCGTCTGGTTGAACGTGGTGTGGATGCGGCCGTCACCGCCGATCGTCTTGACCAGGCCCTCGACCGTCACCCGCAGCTTCGCCTGCTCGCGGTGGCGCAGCATGATGACCGGCAGCTCGTGCTCGGTCCGGGCCGCCAGCCACGCCAGGGCGTCGGCGTCCGTGGTGTACCCCGTCTTCGTCTTCTTCGTCTTCGGCAGTGCCAGCTCCCCGAAGAGGACCTCCTGGAGCTGCTTGGGCGAGCCCAGGTTGAACTCCCGGCCCACCGCGGCGTGCGCCTCCTTCACCGCCTGCTGCACGGCACCGGCGAACTGCTGCTCCATGCCCTCCAGGTGCGCCCGGTCGGCGGCGATGCCCGCCCGCTCCAGGCGGGCCAGCAGGAGGGACGTCGGCAGTTCCATGTCGTGCAGCAGGCCGGTGGCTCCGACCTCCTCCAGCCGCACCGCGAACGCGTCACCGAGGTCCAGCACCGCGCGCGCCTGCGACATCAGCGCATCGGCCTCGGCCCGCTCGTCCGCGCCGAACGCCAGCTGCCCGTCGGACGCGGCGGCCGGGGCCAGCTCCCGGCCCAGGTACTCCACCGACAGCGCGTCCAGGGCGAAGGAACGGCGTCCGGGCTTGACCAGGTAGGCGGCCAGCGCGGTGTCCATGGTGACCCCGGCCAGCCGCCATCCCCGCTCGGGGAAGACCCGCATGGCGTTCTTCGCGTTGTGCATGACCTTGGGCCGCGCGGGGTCCGCCGCCCACGCGGCGAACGCCTGCTCGTCGGCCTCGTCGAGCCCGGAGGGGTCGAACCAGGCCGCGGCACCGCCGGCCGCCGCCAGCGCCACCTCCGTCACCTCGCCCGCGCCCAGCGACCAGGTGTCCACCGTGACCATGCCCAGCGGCTCGGTGCCGTGCTCCTCCAGCCACGGCGCCAGCTCACCCGCGCCCAGCACCGCGCCGTCCAGCTCGACACCGGCCGCCGGCGCCGGGGCGGCCTCCGCCCCGGCCGCGCCCGGGTCCACCGCCATCAGCCGCTCACGCAGACTCGGGTTACGGATCTCCAGGACGTCCAGCACCCCCGTCACCGCCGTGCGGTCGTACGGGGCGCGCTCCAGCTCGGTGGCCCCCTTGGGCAGCTCCACGTCCCGGACCATCTCCGTCAGCACACGGTTCATCTTCACCGCGTCCAGGTGGTCCCGGAGGTTCTGCCCGGCCTTCCCCTTGACCTCGTCGGCACGCTCCACCAGCTCCGCGAACGAACCGAACTGGTTGATCCACTTCGCCGCGGTCTTCTCCCCCACCCCCGGGATGCCCGGAAGGTTGTCCGACGGGTCGCCGCGCAGCGCCGCGAAGTCCGGGTACTGGGCGGGGGTCAGGCCGTACTTCTCCTCGACCTTCGCCGGGGTGAAGCGGGTCAGCTCCGACACGCCCTTCGTCGGGTACAGCACCGTGACGCTGTCCGTGATCAGCTGGAACGAGTCCCGGTCACCGGTGACGATCAGCACCTCGAAACCCGCCGCCTCGGCCTGGGTGGCCAGCGTCGCGATGACGTCGTCCGCCTCGAACCCGTCGACCGCGAACCGGTCCGCGTGCATCGCGTCCAGCAGCTCACCGATCAGCTCCACCTGCCCCTTGAACTCGTCGGGGGTCTTGGAGCGGTTCGCCTTGTACTCCGGGAACTTCGCCGAACGCCACGTCTTGCGCGACACGTCGAACGCCACCGCGAAGTGCGTGGGCGCCTCGTCACGCAACGTGTTCGCCAGCATCGACATGAAGCCGTACACGGCATTCGTCGGCTGCCCCGTCGCCGTCGTGAAATTCTCCGCGGGCAGGGCGAAGAACGCCCGGTACGCCAGGGAGTGCCCGTCCATCAGGAGCAGGCGCGGTCGGTTGTCTGCCGTCTTCTTCGATGCCGTCTCAGCCACGCCCCCGATCCTGCCACGTACCACCGACAATCCGGACCGGCTGCCACTCGCACCCCACTGGAGAACCACCGCACCCCCCGCCGCACGCCCCGCGCACCACCCCCGCCCTCCGCACCCGGCCCGCCCCCGCCGCGTGACAGGATCGAGGAGCAGCGAAGCGAAGACGAAGGGGAGCACCATGGCCACCGAGCCCCCGACCGGCGACCCGGTCCAGGACGCACCACGGGTCGAAGCGGCCCGGCACTCCGCCGCGGGACTCCCCGCCGTCGCCCACACCCTGCGCGTCGCCCAGCGGCAGATGGGCCTGCGCCGCACCGCCCGGACCCTCCTCAAGGTCAACCAGAAGGACGGCTTCGACTGCCCCGGCTGCGCCTGGCCCGAGGGCGACGAACGGCACACCGCCGAGTTCTGCGAGAACGGCGCCAAGGCCGTCGCCGAGGAAGCCACCCTGCGCCGCGTCACCCCCGGCTTCTTCGCCGCCCACCCCGTCGCCGGCCTCGCCGGCCGCAGCGGCTACTGGCTCGGCCAGCAGGGCCGCATCACGCAGCCCGTGTACCTGCCCGAGGGCGCCGACCGGTACGAGCCCGTGACCTGGGACCGCGCCTTCGGAATCATCGCGGAGGAGCTCACCGCGCTCGCCTCCCCCGACGAGGCCCTCTTCTACACCTCGGGCCGCACCAGCAACGAGGCCGCCTTCCTCCTCCAGCTCTTCGCCCGCGAGTTCGGCACCAACAACCTCCCCGACTGCTCCAACATGTGCCACGAGTCGTCCGGCTCCGCACTCACCGAGACCATCGGCATCGGCAAGGGCAGCGTCAGCCTCGAAGACCTCCACCGGGCCGACCTGATCATCGTCGCCGGACAGAACCCCGGCACCAACCACCCCCGCATGCTCTCCGCCCTCGAACGGGCCAAGTCCGCCGGTGCGAAGATCATCTCGGTCAACCCGCTCCCCGAAGCCGGCCTCGAACGGTTCAAGAACCCCCAGACCGCCCGCGGCATGCTGAAGGGCACCGCCCTCACCGACCTCTTCCTGCAGATCCGCCTCGGCGGCGACCAGGCGCTCTTCCGCCTCCTCAACAAGCTGATCATCGAGACCGAGGGCGCCGTCGACACCGCCTTCGTCGACGGACACACCCACGGTTACGAAGAGTTCGCCCGCGCCGCCCGCGCCGCGGACTGGGACGAGACACTCACCGCCACCGGCCTCGACCGCACCGCGATCGAACAGGCCCTCGCCCTGGTCCTCGCCTCGAAGCGCACCATCGTCTGCTGGGCCATGGGCCTCACCCAGCACAAGCACTCCGTCCCCACCATCCGCGAAGTCGTCAACTTCCTCCTGCTCCGCGGCAACATCGGCCGCCCCGGCGCCGGCGTCTGCCCCGTACGCGGCCACTCCAACGTCCAGGGCGACCGCACCATGGGCATCTTCGAACGCCCCGCCCCCGCCTTCCTCGACGCCCTCGACAAGGAATTCGGCATCACCTCGCCGCGCCACCACGGCTACGACGTCGTCCGCTCCATCCAGGCCCTGCGCGACGGCGACGCCAAGGTCTTCTTCGCGATGGGCGGCAACTTCGTCGCCGCCGCTCCCGACACCGACGTCACCGAGGCCGCCATGCGCAAGGCCCGCCTCACCGTCCACGTCTCCACGAAACTCAACCGCTCCCACGTGGTCACCGGCACCCGCGCACTGATCCTGCCCACCCTCGGCCGCACCGACAAGGACGTACAGGCGGGGCGCAGGCAGGTCGTCACCGTCGAGGACTCCATGGGCACGGTCCACGCCTCCCGCGGCAACCTCACCCCCGCGAGCCCTCACCTGCTCTCCGAACCCGCCATCGTCGCCCGCCTCGCCCGCGCCGTCCTCGGCCCCGCCTCCACCACCCCCTGGGAGGAGTTCGGACGCGACTACGCCGCCATCCGCGACCGCATCGCCCGCGTCGTCCCCGGCTTCGAGGACTTCAACACCCGCGTCGCCGCACCCGGGGGCTTCGCCCTCCCCCACGCCCCGCGCGACGAACGGCGCTTCCCCACCGCCACCGGCAAGGCCAACTTCACCGCGGCCCCCGTCGAATACCCCCGCCTCCCCGAAGGCCGCCTGCTCCTGCAGACCCTGCGCTCCCACGACCAGTACAACACCACGGTCTACGGCCTCGACGACCGTTACCGCGGCATCAAGAACGGCCGCCGCGTCGTCCTCGTCAACCCCGACGACGCCCGCGCCCTCGGCCTGGCCGACGGCGCCTACACCGACCTCGTCAGCGAATGGCACGACGGCACCGAACGCCGCGCCCCCGGCTTCCGCGTCGTCCACTACCCCACCGCCCGCGGCTGCGCCGCCGCGTACTACCCCGAGACCAACGTCCTGGTCCCCCTCGACGCCACGGCCGACACCAGCAACACCCCGGCCGGCAAATCGGTCGTCATCCGCCTGGAGACCCCCTGACCCCTCCGGCCCCGGGGCCCGTCCGGAAGAACGCCCCCGGACGGGCCCCGGGAGGCCGGACGGAACGGGGACACCGCAGGCCGGGCACCGGGCACCTCTTCCGCAGGAGCTCTAAGCGTCCGCTCACCCGTCTGATAAGAACGGTGCGCACAGCAACGAACCGCACGGACGATCGGAGCCGCACCCATGGGCGAGCACATCGCACCCACGTTCCCCCAGGAGATCATCGACGAATACGCCGCACTCGGCGTCGACCTCCCCGCACTCTTCTCCGCCGGCCACCTCGGCGAGCGCATGGGCGTACGGATCGTCGAGGCGTCCGCCGACCGCGTCGTCGGCACCATGCCCGTCGAGGGCAACACCCAGCCCTACGGGCTCCTCCACGGCGGCGCCTCCGCCGTCCTCGCCGAGACCCTCGGCTCCGTCGGCTCCATGCTGCACGGCGGCGCCGCCAAGCTGGCCGTCGGCGTCGACCTCAACTGCACCCACCACCGCGGCGTCCAAAGCGGCCTCGTCACCGGCGTCGCCACCCCCGTCCACCGCGGCCGCACCACCGCCACCTACGAGATCGTCATCACCGACGACCAGGACAAGCGGGTCTGCACCGCCCGCCTCACCTGCCTCCTGCGCGACGCCCCCCGGCCCGCCGCCGGCTGATCCGGCCCGGCCCTCCCCCGCCCCACCCCCTGCCCGGCCCGCGATACACACCGTATTCCGGACCGGGCAGACCCATATCCGGTGCACAGCACATCAGTTGACCCATGGACACGGTCAACCCCCTTGACCTGCACCGCCGTTCCATGAGCCACTGCACCGACCCGGCCCCGGACCCCCACCGGACCACCCGGCATACCCCACAGATGTAACACTGCGTAACAACTGCGCCATACACGAACCACAGCCGGCCGCCCCCGCCCACCCCGGCCCGCCCGTTCCGGCACGCCCGCTGCGCCCCGATTCGCGCGACAGCACCAAGATCACCCCAAGCCCCTTAGCAGAGCTGCGAGTTCTCACCATGCGGTCACTTCACCGCCAGGGAAAAAGCCGCACATGTCCACACTGCGACCACCAAGCCTTCCCCATGGCATAACAAGACAGTCACATCATCAGCGGACCCGTCCCGCACCCCCGCACCTGCGCTTAGAGTCACGGCCAGTCACCGCGCCGCCGGGCGCGACTGCTGCACGGCCTGTATCCACCAGTACGGCCCGGCGAACACCACGGCACCTCAAGCAGAGGAAGCCGCGCCAGGGAAAGGACCTTTCGTGCGACACCGTTCACTGCTCATACTCACCGCAGTCCTCACCACCGGAGCACTGACTCTCACCGCCTGCGGCTCGCGCGACGACAACAAGAACAGCGGTGACGGCGGCGGCGGCGAGAACCAGAAAGTCGTCATCGGATTCGACGGCCCCCTGACCGGCGACCTCTCCGCCCTCGGCCTCGGCATGAAGAACTCCGCCGACCTCGCCATCAAGATCGCCAACAAGGAGAAGGTCGTCCCCGGCGTCACCTTCGAACTCAAGGCACTCGACGACCAGGCCCAGCCCTCCGTCGGCCAGCAGAACGCCGCCACCTTCATCGGCGACAAGAACGTCCTCGGCGTCATCGGCCCGCTGAACTCCGGCGTCTCCCAGTCGATGCAGAAGCCCCTCAACGACGCCAGCCTCACCCAGATCTCCCCCGCCAACACCGGCACCGAGCTCACCCAGGGCAACAACTGGAAGACCGGCGACAAGAAGCGCCCCTACAAGACCTACTTCCGCACCGCCACCACCGACGCCATCCAGGGCGCCTTCGCCGCGAACTACCTCTTCGACAAGGCGAAGATCAAGGACGTCTACCTCATCGACGACCAGAAGCCCTACGGCGCCGGCCTCGCCGCCTCCTTCAAGAACACCTTCACCGAACTCGGCGGCAAGATCGTCGGCACCGACCACATCAACCCCGACGACCGCGACTTCAACTCCGTCGTCACCAAGGTCAAGGGCTCCGGCGCCAAAGCCGTCTACTACGGCGGCGAATACCCCGCCGGCGCACCCCTGAGCCAGCAGCTCAAGGACAGCGTCCAGATCCCCCTCATGGGCGGCGACGGCATGTACAGCGCCGACTTCATCAGCCTCAACAAGAAGGCCGAAGGCGACATCGCCACCTCCGTCGGCAAGCCCGTCGAAGAACTCGACTCCGCCAAGAAGTTCATCGCCGACTACAAGACCGCCGGATACAAGGACGCCTACGAGGCCTACGGCGGCGGCACCTACGACGCCACCTGGTCCATCATCGAGGCCGTCAAGATCGCCCTCGCCGACAACGACGGCAAGCTCCCCGACGACGCCCGCGCCAAGGTCCTCGAAGCCATGGACAAGGTCAAGTTCGACGGCGTCACCGGCCCCGTCTCCTTCGACGAATACGGCGACACCACCAACACCATGATGACCGCCTACCAGGTCACCGGCGGCAAGTGGACCTCCAAGCTCAGCGAGGCCGTCAAGTAACACCCGCCCCGGAAACCGGGCACCCAAGCGCACGCACACAACCGCGCGGGAGCGCTACGAGCACTCCCGCGCGGTGCCATATCCGAACCACTCCACGGAGGCCCTGCGGTGAACGAACTGCCGCAACAGCTGGCCAATGGACTCATCCTCGGCGCGATGTACGGACTCATCGCGATCGGCTACACGATGGTCTACGGAATCATCCAGCTCATCAACTTCGCACACGGCGAGATCTTCATGATCGGAGGCTTCGGCGCCCTCACGGTCTACCTCGGGCTTCCGTCCGGACTCTCCCTCCTCGCCGCGATACCCCTCATGATCGCCGGCGGCGTCATCTGCGCCGTCGCCATCAGCATGGCCGCCGAACGCTTCGCCTACCGGCCCCTGCGCACAGCACCACGCCTCGCCCCCCTCATCACCGCCATCGGCCTCTCCCTCGCACTCCAGCAAGCCGTATGGATGTGGTACCCCGACGCCACCAAGGACCGCTCCTTCCCCCAGTTCAAGGGCGAAGGCATCGACCTCCTCGGCGCCACCGTCCAACGCGGCGACCTCTTCGTCCTCATCGCCGCCCCCGTCTGCATGCTCGCCCTCGGCCTCTTCGTCTCCAAGACCCGCACCGGCCGCGGCATGCAAGCGACCTCCCAGGACCCCGACACCGCCAAACTCATGGGCATCAACACCGACCGCATCATCGTCATGGCCTTCGCCATCGGTGCCGCGTTCGCCGCCGTCGCCGCCGTCGCCTACGGACTCAAAAACGGCCAGATCGGCTTCCGCATGGGCTTCATCATGGGCCTCAAAGCCTTCACCGCAGCCGTCCTCGGCGGCATCGGCAACATCTACGGCGCCATGCTCGGCGGCATCGTCCTCGGCGTCGCCGAAGCCCTCGCCACCGGCTACATGGGCGACATCCCCGGCATGGAACTCTTCGGCGGCGGAGGCTGGAAGGACGTCTGGGCCTTCGCCCTCCTCATCCTCGTCCTCCTCATCCGCCCCCAGGGCCTCCTGGGCGAACGAGTCTCGGACAGGGCGTGATACCCATGACCACCCACACCGCACCCGCCCTGCTCCCCCTGCCCACACCGGCAGCCCGCGCCATCACCACCACCGGCGCCGCCGCCGCCCTCGCAGGCACCTTCCTCGCCTGGACCTACACCTCCACCTTCCCCGGAGACCTCACCGTCACCGGATACCCCGGCGGACTCCAGGTCCTCACCCTCGTCAGCGCCACCCTCACCCTGCTCTACGCCCTCTCCGGCTACGGCATCAAGGGCCTGCGCTGGCTCACCCCCGGCGGCACCCACAGCCCCGTCAGACTCCTCGCCCTCGGCACCTTCGCCACCACCGCCTACACCGTCATCGCCGTCATCGTGAAGAAAGACGGCAACGGCAACCTCCTCGGCCTCGTCGAACTCGAACCCGGAGCCTGGATCAGCCTCGCCGGCGCACTCACCGCCGCCACCGCATCCCTCGCACTCCCCAGCGACCAGCCCCTCGACGAGACCACCACCCCCAGCGCACTCACCCGCTTCCGCAACAGCCTGAGCGCACCCGCACCCAGCCGCGCCGAAGCACTCCCCGCCTGGGCCGGAATCCTCATCATCGCGGTCTCCTTCGGACTGGGCCTCCACCTCCTCACCTACGGCATCGACACCGAATACGCCGAACTCTTCATCGGCTACCTCATCACCCTCGCCTTCGGCTTCACCGCACTCACCCGGGCCGGACTCATAGCCCGCCTCACCGCACTCACCACCGAACACCGCAACGTCACACTCGCCGCAGCACTCGTCGCCGCCTTCTGCTTCCCCTTCACCCAGCAGAACGAGCAGTACGCCCTCATCGGCGCGAACATCCTCATCTTCGCGACCGTCGCACTCGGCCTCAACGTCGTCGTCGGCCTCGCCGGCCTCCTCGACCTCGGCTACGTCGCCTTCCTCGGCGTCGGCGCCTACGCCGCCGCACTCGTCTCCGGCTCCCCCATGTCCCCCGTCGGCGTCCACTTCCCCTTCTGGGCCGCCGTCCTCACCGGAGCCGCAGCCTCCCTCATCTTCGGCGTCCTCATCGGCGCCCCCACCCTCCGGCTGCGCGGCGACTACCTCGCCATCGTCACCCTCGGATTCGGAGAGATCTTCCGCCTGACCGTCAACAACCTCAACGGCGTCAGCGGCCCCGACCTCACCAACGGATCCCAGGGCATCCCCAGCATCCCCGACCTCAACCTCTTCGGATTCGACTTCGGCATCAGCCACGACATCGGCGGCCTCACCCTCGGCCGGTCCGCCAACTACTACCTGCTGATGCTCCTCTTCACCGCCGTCGTCGTCCTCGTCTTCCGACGCTCCGGAGAATCCCGCATCGGCCGCGCCTGGGTCGCCATCCGCGAAGACGAGACCGCAGCCACCGCCATGGGCATCAACGCCTTCCGGCTCAAACTCCTCGCCTTCGCACTCGGCGCCGCCCTCGCCGGCCTCGCCGGAACCGTCCAGGCCCACGTCTCCTACACCGTCACCCCCGAGCAGTACCAGTTCGCCGGCTCCGCACCCCCCAACTCCGCCTTCCTCCTCGCCGCCGTCATCCTCGGCGGCATGGGAACCCTCAGCGGACCCCTCGTCGGCGCCGCACTCCTCTACCTCATCCCGGCCAAACTCCAGTTCATGCAGGACTACCAGCTCTTCCTCTTCGGCATCGCACTCATCCTCCTGATGCGCTTCCGCCCCGAAGGCCTCGTCGCCGACCGCAGGAAGAAACTCGAATTCCACGAGACCGGCCAACTCGACGTACCACCCGACACACCACTCACCGACCAGGCCGCCGGCACCACCAAGGCGGGGACGTGACCACCATGACCACGACCACAACCACCGTCCTCGACGCAAGCGGCGTCACCATGCGCTTCGGCGGCCTCACCGCCGTACGCGACGTCGACCTCACCGTCAACGCAGGCGAAATCGTCGGCCTCATCGGCCCCAACGGCGCCGGCAAAACCACCTTCTTCAACTGCCTCACCGGCCTCTACATCCCCACCGAAGGCAAAGTCAGCTACAAAGGCACCGTCCTGCCCCCCAAGCCCCACCTCGTCACCCAGGCAGGCATCGCCCGCACCTTCCAGAACATCCGCCTCTTCGCCAACATGACCGTCCTGGAAAACGTCCTCGTCGGACGCCACACCAGGACCAAAGAAGGCCTCTGGTCCGCCCTGCTGCGCCTCCCCGGCTTCACCAGAGCCGAGAACGCCAGCCGCGAACGCGCCATGGAACTCCTGGAGTTCATCGGCCTCGCGGGCAAAGCCGACCACCTCGCGCGCAACCTCCCCTACGGAGACCAGCGCAAGCTGGAAATCGCCCGCGCCCTCGCCAGCGACCCCGGCCTCCTCCTCCTGGACGAGCCCACCGCCGGCATGAACCCCCAGGAAACCCGCGTCACCGAAGAACTCATCTTCGCCATCCGCGACCAGGGCATCGCCGTACTCGTCATCGAGCACGACATGCGTTTCATCTTCAACCTCTGCGACCGCGTCGCCTGCCTCGTCCAGGGCGAGAAACTCGTCGAAGGCACCGCCTCCGAAGTCCAGAGCGACGAACGCGTCATCGCCGCCTACCTCGGCACCCCCTTCGAAGGCGCCCCCGGCGCCGAAGAAGCCGCCGAGGTCGAAGCCGCCGAAGCCGCCACCGCGGCCACAACCGCGAAGACCGGCACACCCGGAACCGGTACACCCGGAACCGGCACACCCACCGGGACCGACACCCGCACCGAAGAAGAAGAGGAGGACAACCGATGACCGCACTGCTCGAAGTCGAGGACCTCCGCGTCGCCTACGGCAAGATCGAAGCCGTCAAAGGCATCTCCTTCAGCGTCGAAGCCGGCCAGGTCGTCACCCTCATCGGCACCAACGGCGCCGGCAAGACCACCACCCTGCGCACCCTCTCCGGGCTCCTCAAACCCACCTCGGGACGCATCACCTTCGACGGCAAACCCCTCACCGGCGTACCCGCCCACAAGATCGTCTCCCTGGGCCTCGCCCACTCCCCCGAGGGACGCCACATCTTCCCCCGGCTGACGATCACCGAGAACCTCCTCCTCGGCGCCTACCTCCGCAGCGACAAAGCAGGCATCGAGAAGGACGTCCAGCGCGCCTACGACCTCTTCCCCATCCTCGGCGAACGCCGCAAACAGGCCGCAGGCACCCTCTCCGGCGGCGAACAGCAGATGCTCGCCATGGGCCGCGCCCTCATGTCCCAGCCCAAACTGCTCATGCTCGACGAACCCTCCATGGGCCTCTCACCGATCATGATGCAGAAGATCATGGAAACCATCGTCGAACTCAAGGCCGCCGGCACCACCATCCTGCTCGTCGAGCAGAACGCCCAGGCAGCCCTCTCCCTCGCCGACCAGGGCCACGTCATGGAAGTCGGCAAGGTCGTCCTCTCCGGCACCGGAGCAGACCTCCTCCACGACGAATCCGTCCGCAAGGCATACCTCGGCGAGGACTGACACCCGCCACACACACGAAGGAGGCCCGCCCCCGGTTCACCCGGGAGCGGGCCTCCTCCGTACACCCGCCGACAGCGCCTACTCCGCCGCCTTCTTCTTCTCCTCGGCATCCTCGATCAGCGCCTCCGCCAGCTGCTGCATCGACATCCGCCGGTCCATCGACGTCTTCTGGATCCACCGGAACGCCGCCGGCTCCGACAGCCCGTAATCCGTCTGCAGAATGCTCTTGGCCCGGTCCACCAGCTTCCGCGTCTCCAGCCGCTGCGCCAGGTCCGCGACCTCGTTCTCCAGCGCCTTCAGCTCCGCGAACCGGGACACGGCCATCTCGATCGCCGGCACCACGTCGCTCTTGCTGAACGGCTTCACCAGATACGCCATCGCCCCGGCGTCCCGGGCCCGCTCCACCAGCTCCCGCTGCGAGAACGCGGTCAGCATCAGGACCGGCGCGATGGACTCCCCCGCGATCTTCTCGGCGGCGGAGATCCCGTCGAGAACCGGCATCTTCACATCGAGGATGACCAGGTCCGGCCGGTGCTCCCGGGCCAGCTCCACGGCCTGCTGCCCGTCCCCGGCCTCACCGACGACCGAGTAGCCCTCTTCCTCCAGCATCTCTTTGAGGTCGAGACGGATCAGGGCCTCGTCCTCGGCGATGACGACGCGGGTCGTCATCGGCGGGACGTGCGACTTGTCGTCGCCGACGGTGCCTTCGGGCTGGGGTGACTCGGGCGTGGTCACGGGGCTCCTTGGTCAAGACAGGGGTGCTGCTCCCAAGAGCCTACCTAGTTACGGTATGTTTGAGGCACGGAGGGTCTTCGGTATCCTTCGTTTCGAAGGGGCCCCGGTAGCCCAGCGGTAGAGGCCATGGATTCAAAACCCATACAGCGTCGGTTCGAATCCGACTCGGGGCACTTCTCCTTCGATTCCAAGGTTGACCCGCATATTGGTGATCTTCACCCTTGCCGGTGAACGCCTCTTCGAATCCGGCACCCATTCGCGAATGTCGCACAAGACTTCACGGCATGGAACAGCACAATCCGTCGATACGTGACGAAGCGCTCGCCCTTTTGCGCAGCGGGGTCACCAACCGGGCAGCCGCAGAACTCCTCAACGTGCCTCGTGGAACGATCGGCTGGTGGCTACACGAGGACCGCAAACAACATGGAGTGCAGTACGTACGCCCTACCGATTGCCCCCTCTGCACAGGCCGCACCTTCGACCGGGTGGCTTACGCCTATCTACTGGGCCTGTACCTCGGCGACGGCCACATCGTCTCCAAGCCCAGGCAACATCACCTGTCGGTCTTCTGCGACAAGGCGTGGCCCGGAGTGATCGACGAAGCCGAGGCGGCCATGAGGCAGGTGATGCCCATGCCCCGCATCGGCCGACGTCATCGGGACGGCTGCATCGAGGTCAAGTCCTTCACAAGCCACTGGACTTGCCTTTTCCCTCAACATGGTCCGGGCAAGAAGCACGAACGTCCGATTGTGCTCGCCCCCTGGCAGCAGGACATCGTGGACGCCCACCCGTGGGAGTTCATCCGCGGCCTGATCCACTCCGACGGCTGCAGAAGCATCAACTGGACCACACGCCTCATCGGAGGTGAGCGCAAGCGCTACGAGTACCCGCGCTACTGGTTCACCAACGTCTCGGACGACATCCGCCGCCTGTACACCGACACCCTCGACAAGCTCGGCATCGAGTGGACCCACTGCACCCGTGCGGGCAAGGAGTACAACATCTCCGTAGCCCGACGGGCGTCCGTCGCCCTCATGGACGCTCACGTCGGGCCGAAGTACTGACGACGGCCGTCACGCCGGGCTGTCGTCCTCGCCGATGTGGTGCACCCGCACCAGGTTCGTCGTGCCGGCGACGCCCGGCGGGGAGCCGGCCGTGATGACCACCACGTCGCCCTTCTCGCACCGCCCGATGCGCAGCAGTTCCTCGTCCACCTGGGCCACCATCGCGTCTGTGGAGTCCACGTGCGGTCCGAGGAATGTTTCCACGCCCCAGGTGAGGTTCAGCCGGGCGCGGGTGGCTTCGTCGGGGGTGAAGGCGAGGAGGGGGATGGGTGAGCGGTAGCGGGAGAGGCGTTGGACGGTGTCGCCGGTCTGGGTGAAGGCGACGAGGTACTTGGCGCCGAGGAAGTCGCCGATCTCGGCGGCGGCGCGGGCGACGGATCCGCCCTGGGTGCGGGGTTTGTTGCGTTCGGTGAGGGGCGGGAGGCCCTTGGCGAGGATGTCTTCCTCGGCGGCTTCGACGATGCGGGCCATGGTGGCGACGGTTTCGACGGGGTAGGTGCCGACGCTGGTTTCGCCGGAGAGCATGACGGCGTCGGTGCCGTCGATGACGGCGTTGGCGACGTCGGAGGCTTCTGCGCGGGTGGGGCGGGAGTTGTCGATCATCGAGTCGAGCATCTGGGTGGCGACGATGACCGGTTTGGCGTTGCGTTTGGCGAGTTTGATGGCGCGCTTCTGGACGATGGGGACTTGTTCGAGGGGCATTTCGACGCCGAGGTCTCCGCGGGCGACCATGATGCCGTCGAAGGCGGCGACGATGTCGTCGATGTTGTCGACGGCTTGGGGTTTTTCGACTTTGGCGATGACGGGGAGGCGGCGGTTCTCCTCGTCCATGATGCGGTGGACGTCGTCGATGTCGCGTCCGGTGCGTACGAAGGACAGGGCGATGATGTCGGCGCCGGTGCGCAGGGCCCAGCGGAGGTCGTCGATGTCCTTGTCGGAGAGGGCGGGTACGGAGACCGCGACGCCGGGGAGGTTGAGTCCCTTGTGGTCGGAGACCATGCCGCCTTCGATGACGGTGGTGTGGACGCGGGGTCCGTCGACGTGGGTGACTTCGAGGGTGACGCGGCCGTCGTCGATGAGGATGCGTTCGCCGGGGGTGACGTCGGTGGCGAGTCCTGGGTAGGTGGTTCCGCAGGTGTGGCGGTCACCTTCGACGGGTTCGACGGTGATGGTGAAGTCGTCGCCGCGTTCGAGGAGTACGGGGCCTTCGGTGAAGCGGCCGAGTCGGATCTTCGGGCCTTGGAGGTCGGCGAGGATTCCGACGCTGCGGCCGGTTTCTTCGGAGGCTTTGCGTACGTGGTGGTAGCGCTGTTCGTGTTCGGTGTAGGTGCCGTGGCTGAGGTTGAGGCGGGCGATGTTCATTCCGGCTTCGACCAGTGCCTTGATCTGGTCGTATGTGTCGGTTGCGGGGCCCAGGGTACAAACGATTTTTGCTCGGCGCATGGTTCGACCCTAGACCTTACCTACGGGTAGGAAATTGGGTCTGTCTGACAGTCCAACATCCTTTTGGTGAAAGGTTATTGACAACTGTTTAGTTGTGCGGGCGGGTGCTCTTCTGAGCGGGGGCGGGGTGTTCCGGTGGGGCCGGGCGGGGTGCGGCGCCGGGGGGTGTGGCGGGGCGGGGGTGTCGCCGGTGGTCATCAGATCGCAACCTGTGCGGGGTGTTGCGGGGCGGGATGGCCGGGTCAGAATCTACGCGCGTTGTTCGCTCGGATGTACGTGGACGAGGAGTTGGGCATGGCGTTGAACCGTAGGGCGTTCCTGGGTGGTTCGGCTGTTGCCGGTGCTGGTGCGGCGCTGGCGGGCGGGGTGGTGGCGGGGCCTGCTGCCGCGGCCGGGGGCGAGGGGGTCGGGCAGGGGCGCGGCCGTCCGGCGAGGCGGTACTCGTTCACGGTGATGGGGACGACGGATCTCCATGGGAACGTGTTCAACTGGGATTACTTCACCGATGCGGAGTTCGACGACAAGGCGCACAACGATGTGGGTCTGGCGAAGATCTCGACGTTGGTGGATCGGGTGCGTGAGGAGCGGGGCCGGCGGAATACGCTGCTGATCGATGCGGGTGACACGATCCAGGGCACTCAGCTTTCGTACTACTACGCGAAGGTCGATCCGATCACGGCGAGGAGTGGGCCGGTGCATCCGATGGCGTCGGCGATGAACAGGATCGGTTATGACGCGGCGGCGCTCGGAAACCATGAGTTCAATTACGGGATTCCGTTGCTGCGGAAGTTCGAGGAGCAGTGTGATTTCCCGTTGCTGGGGGCGAACGCGCTGGATGCGAAGTCGTTGCGGCCGGCGTTCACTCCGTATGTGATCAAGCGTTTGCGTACGCCGCACGGTCGTGATGTGCGGGTGGCGGTTCTGGGGTTGACGAATCCTGGTATCGCGATCTGGGACAAGGCGAACGTGGGCGGGAGGATGGTGTTCCCGGGTCTTGAGGAGCAGGCGGCGAAGTGGGTTCCGAAGTTGCGTTCGATGGGTGCGGATGTGGTGGTCGTTTCGGCGCATTCGGGTTCGTCGGGTACGTCGTCGTACGGGGATCAGGTGCCGTATGTGGAGAATGCGGCGGGTCTGATGGCGGAGCAGGTTCCGGGGATCGACGCGATTCTGGTGGGGCACGCGCATGCGGAGATCCCTGAGTATTTTGTGACGAACAAGGAGACGGGGCAGCGGGTTGTTCTGTCGGAGCCGTTGAAGTGGGGGCAGCGGTTGACGTTGTTCGATTTCGATGTGGTGTGGGAGAAGGGGCGTTGGGTGGTCGAGAAGGTGGGGGCCCAGGTGCTGAATTCGAACACGGTGGAGGAGGATGCGCGGATCACGTCGTTGCTCGGGGATGAGCATGCGAAGGTGGTGGCGTATGTGAATCAGGTGATCGGTACGTCGGTGGCGGCGATGTCGACGGCGGATGCGCCGTGGAAGGACGAGCCGGTCATCGATCTGATCAATCTGGTGCAGGTGGAGACGGTGCGGGCGGCGTTGGCGGGTGGGGCGTACGCGGGGTTGCCGGTGTTGTCGCAGGCTGCGTGTTTCTCGCGTACGGCGGGGATTCCGGCGGGTGAGGTGACGATCAGGGATGCGGCGGGGTTGTATCCGTTCGAGAACACCTTGGAGGCGCGGCTGTTGACGGGTGCTCAGGTGAAGGATTATCTGGAGTATTCGGCGCGGTATTACGTGCGGACGGCTGCGGGGGTGCCGGTGGACACGTCGGCGCTGACGAATGCTGAGGGTATTCCGGATTACAACTACGACGTGGTGTCGGGTGTGTCGTACGACATCGATATCGCGCAGCCGGTGGGTTCGCGGATCGTGGGGTTGTCGTTCGAGGGGGCGCCGGTGGATCCGGCGGCGCGGTTCGTGTTCGCGGTGAACAATTACCGGGCGAGTGGCGGGGGTAATTTTCCGCATGTGCCGGGTGCGGAGCAGGTGTGGGCGGATTCGGAGGAGATCCGGAACACGATCATCGGGTGGGTGCGGGAGAAGGGGACGGTGGATCCTGCTGAGTTCGCTTCGGTGGGGTGGCGTCTGACGCGGGATGGTGTGCCGGTTTTCTGACCGGGTCGGTGTGGTGGCGGCCGTCTCCTCTTTCGAGGGGGCGGCCGCTTTCGTGTGTGCGGGTGCCGGGGTGCGGGTGCTGGGGTGGGGTTCTGGTGTGTGGGGCGGGGTGGGTCAGTGGTGGTGGGTGAGGTCAGTGGTGGTGGGTGAGGGGGGTGCGGGGCCGGTGCTGGCCGGGGATGCGGGGGGTGGGGTGGGGGGTGAGGCCGAAGGTGGTGAAGGCGGTGCGCTGCGGGAGGGGGTAGGGGTTGGTGCCGGTGAGGTTGTTGAGGATGGTGGCGCTGCGCCAGGCGGCGAGGCCGAGGTCGGGTGCGCCTACGCCGTGGGTGTGGCGTTCGGCGTTCTGTACGTAGATGTTGCCGGTGATGGCGGGGTCGAGGTCGAGGCGGAAGTGGGTGTCGATGCGGGGGCGGCCGTGGTCGTCGCGGCGGAGGTGGGGGGTGATGTGGGTGAGGAGGGTGCCGAGGGGGCGTTCGCGGTAGCCGGTGGCGAGGACGACGGCGTCGGTGGTGAGGGTGGTGCGGGTGTTCTGCTGGGTGTGTTCGAGGTGGAGTTCGATGCGGTTGCCGGTGAGGCGGCCGGCGGTGCGGACGGTGACGCCGGGGGTGAGGGTGGCGTCGGGCCAGCCTCCGTGGAGGGTGCGGCGGTAGAGCTCGTCGTGGATGGCGGCGATGGTGTCGGTGTCGATGCCTTTGTGGAGTTGCCACTGCTGGGGGACGAGGGTGTCGCGTACGTCTTCGGGGAGTGCGTGGAAGTAGCGGGTGTAGTCGGGGGTGAAGTGTTCGAGGCCGAGTTTTGAGTACTCCATGGGGGCGAAGGCCTGGGTGCGGGCGAGCCAGTGGATGCGTTCGGTGCCGTGGGGGCGGGCGCGGAGGAGGTCGAGGAAGATCTCGGCGCCTGACTGGCCGGAGCCGATGACGGTGATGTGGCCGGCTCTCAGGAGTTGTTCGCGGTGGTCGAGGTAGTCGGCGGAGTGGATGACGGGGAGGTGGGGGGTGTCGGTGAGGGGGCGGAGGGGTTCGGGGACGAAGGGGGCGGTGCCGATGCCGAGGGCGATGTTGCGGGTGTGGGTGCGGCCGGTGGTGCGGGTGGTGTTGTCGGGGTGGGTTCGGGTCCAGTCGACGTCGAAGTGGGAGTGGTCGGGGTTCCAGTGGATGGCGTCGACGTGGTGGTTGAAGTGGGTGGTGGGGAGTTGTTCGCTGACCCAGCGGCAGTAGGCGTCGTATTCGGCGCGGTGGATGTGGAACTGCTCGGCGAAGTAGAAGGGGTAGAGGCGGTCGTGGGTGCGGAGGTAGTTGAGGAAGGTCCAGGGGCTGGTGGGGTCGGCGAGGGTGGTGAGGTCGGCGAGGAAGGGGACCTGGAGGGTGGCGCCGTCGATGAGGAGGCCGGGGTGCCAGTGGAAGGCGGGGCGTTGTTCGTAGAAGGCGGTGGTGAGGGGTGGGCCGGGGGTGTGGTGGGCGAGGGCGGCGAGGGAGAGGTTGAAGGGGCCGAGGCCGATACCGGTGAGGTCGTGGATCCGGTGGGTGTTCTTGTGGGTGGCCGGCTCGGTCATCGGGGGTTGCTGCCTTCCGTGGTGGTGTGGGGTGCGGGGGTCCTGGGGGCGGGGGGTGCGGCCGGGCGGGGTGCGGGGGCCGGGGTGGTGCGGGTGCGGGTGGCTGTGTGGGTGACGAGGGTGAGGAGGCGGTGGTGGTCCTCGGGGGTGGTGTGGGGGTTGAGGAGGGTGGCTTTGAGCCAGAGGCGGCCGTCGGCGTGGGCGCGGCCGAGTACGGCGTGGCCTTGGTCGAGGAGGGTGCGGCGGATGGTGGCGACGTGGGTGTCGTCGGTGCCGGTGGGGCGGAAGAGGACGGTGCTGATGGTGGGGCGGGCGTAGAGCTGGAGGTGGGGGTGCTGGTCGATGAGGTCGGCGAGGTGGTGTGCGGTGGTGAGGGTGCGGTCGATGAGGTCGGCGAGGCCGTCGCGGCCGAGTGCTTGGAGGGTGACGGCGATCTTGAGGGCGTCGGGGCGTCGGGTGGTGCGCAGGGAGCGGCCGAGGAGGTCGGGGAGGCCGGCTTCGGTGTCGTCGTCGGCGTTGAGGTAGGGGGCGTGGTGGTGGAGGGGGGTGAGGTGGTGGTGGTCGGGGACGGCGAGGATGCCGGCGGAGGCGGGTTGCCAGCCGAGTTTGTGCAGGTCGAGGGTGACGGTGTGGGCGCGGTGGAGGCCGGTGAGGAGGTGGCGGTGGGTGGGGCTGAGGAGGAGGGGGCCGCCGTAGGCGGCGTCGATGTGGAGGTCGGCGCCGTGGGTGGTGGTGAGGTCGGCGATGTGGTCGAGGGGGTCGATGCGGCCGGTGTCGGTGGTGCCGGCGGTGGCGGTGACGAGGAGGGGGCCGGTGAGGGTGGTGAGGGCGTCGTGGAGGGCGGTGGGGTCCATGACGCCGCGGGGGGCGGGGATGACGACGGGGCGGGGCAGGCCGAGGAGCCAGGTGGCGCGGGTGATGCTGTGGTGGGCGTTGGCGGCGCAGATGGTCTGGAGGGGGCCGTGGCGTTCGCGGGCGAGGAGGAGGGCGAGTTGGTTGGCTTCGGTGCCGCCGGTGGTGATGACGGCGTCGGGGTGGGGGGTGTGGGGGTAGATCTCGGTGGCGAGTGTGCGGGTGAGGTCGGCTTCGAGGGCGGAGGCGGCGGGTGCTTGGTCCCAGGAGTCCATGGAGGGGTTGAGGGCTGAGGCGGCGAGGTCGGCTGCGGCGGCGAGTGCGAGGGGTGGGGTGTGGAGGTGGGCCGCGCAGTGGGGGTGGGCGGGGTCGGCGGCGCCTTCGGTGAGGGCGGTGACGAGGGTGCGCAGGGCGTGGTGGGGGCCGGTTCCGTGGTCGGGGAGGACGGGTCCGGTGGTGGTGCGGGTGTGGTGGGTGACGGTGTCGGGTCCGCCGGCGGGGAGGGGGCCGTTGCGGCGGGTGGCGCCGTCGTGGAGGGCGGTGAGGACGGTGTCGAGGAGGGGGCGCAGGTGGGTGGGGCCTGCGGTGCCGCCCGCGAGGGGTGGGGTGGGCATGGGTGGTGGGGTCCTTCGGGTGGTCGTGTCGGCTGGTCCGTGTTCTTCGGTTGGGGCCGGTTGAAAGGCAACCCTTAGCTCAACGATCTGGATCCGAAAGGGGTATGGGTGTTCGGTCGGTGGGGGGTGTGTCCTTCCGGGTGCCGTGGGTGTGCGTTTTCCGTATGTCTGTGCCCGGCTCCTCGTGTGGTGGGGGGCCGGGCACGGTTGCGGGGTGGGTGGGTGGGTGTGGGGCCGGTCAGGGGGTGGTGGTGGCTCGGCGTACGGCGAGGGCGCGGCGCAGGTCGTCGAGTTGGTCGGTGAGTTTGCGGTGGAGGGCGGGGGTGAGCCGGGGGTCGTCGAGGGCTGTGGTGCCGGTGGTGAGGTGGTCGGTGTCGATGGCGTGGGCGGGGAAGGCGTGGCGGCCGGCGGCTTCGGCGATGGCGGGGCCCCGGCGGGTGGCGAGGGCGGGTGCGTCGGTGTAGTAGCGGTGGACGTAGTCGTGGAGGAGGTCGCTCTGTTCGGGTTGCCAAAAGCCTTGGGCGGTGGCGGTGAAGAGGTAGTTGGACAGGGTGTCGTCGTGGAAGAGGGCGTTCCAGGCGGTGGCTTTGGCTTCGGGGGTGGGGAGGGCGGCGCGGCAGCGGGCGGCGCCTTCCTGGCCGGTGGCGCTGGGGTCGGCGGCGAGGTGGTGGTCGATGGTGGTGGTGTCGGTGGCGCCGAGGACGGCGAGGCGGGTGAGGATGCGCCAGCGGAGTTCGGGGTCGAGGTGTGGTCCGCCGGGGACGGTTCCGTCGTGGAGCCAGTCCTGGATGGTGTCGGGTTGGGTGGCGGCGTCGATGAAGTGGCGTACGGCGGTGAGGCGGAGGCCGGGGTCGGTGGTGTGGGGGGTGGTGTGTTCCCAGTCGTTGGGGGTGAGGCCTTCGGTGCGGCGGAGGAGGTCGCGGCAGAGGGCGGTGAGGGTGGTGAGTGCGGTGGGGCGTTCGGTGGGGGTGAGGTAGCGGTCGGTGATGTGGGTGTGGGCGAAGGTGAGGACGCCTTGGAGGAGGGCGAGGTCGGTTTCGTGGGGGAGGTGGGTGCGGGCGGCGGTGAGGTAGGTGGTGGGGTGGAGTTCGCCGTCGCGGACCATGTCGCGGGCGGTGTTCCAGATGACGGCGCGGGTGAGGGCGTCGGGGATGGCGGAGAGGTGGGTGAGGGCGGTGTTCCAGGAGGTGGGGTCGAGGCGGATCTTGGCGTAGGTGAGGTCGTGGTCGTTGGGTACGACGAGGGCGGGGCGGGGGCCGGGGCGGGTGGTGGGGGTGTGTTGGGGGATGTCGAGTTCGAAGTGTTCGCGGGGGGCGAGGCGGGTGGTTCCGGTGTGGGTGTCGAGGGTGTGGTCGTAGGCGCCGACGGCGATGCGGTGGGGGCGGGTTCCGGTGTGGTGGACGGTGAGGGTCCAGGTGTTCCGGGTGGTGTCGGTCTGTGCGGTGAGGGTGTCGGGGCCGGTGGTGCGGAGCCAGTCGGTGGCCCAGGTGTGGACGTCGCGGTCGGTGGCGGTGGCGAGGTTGTCGATGAAGTCGGCGAGGGTGGCGTTGGCGAATTTGTGGCGGGCGAAGTGGGTGTTGATGCCTGCGAGGAAGTCCTTCTCGCCGAGCCAGGTGACGAGTTGGCGGAGGGCGGAGGCGCCCTTGGAGTAGGAGATGCCGTCGAAGTTGAGGAGGGCGGAGGCGGTGTCGGGTACGGCGTCGGGGTGGGGTGCTACGGGGTGGGTGGAGGGGCGTTGGTCGGCGTCGTAGCCCCAGCCTTTGCGTGAGACACCGAATTCGGTCCAGGTGCCGGTGAAGCGGGTGGCTTCGGTGAGGGTCTGGTAGCCCATGTACTCGGCGAAGGACTCGTTGAGCCAGATGTCGTCCCACCAGGTGAGGGTGACGAGGTCGCCGAACCACATATGGGCCATCTCGTGGGAGATGACCATGGCGCGGGTCTGGCGTTCGGTGTCGGTGACGGCGGAGCGGAAGACGAATTCGTCGCGGAAGGTGACGAGTCCGGGGTTCTCCATGGCGCCGGCGTTGAATTCGGGGACGAAGGCCTGGTCGTAGGAGTCGAAGGGGTAGGGCTCGTCGAATTTCTCGTGGTAGCGGTCGTAGCAGGCGCGGGTGAGGGTGAGGATCTCGTCGGCGTCGGTGTCGAGGTGGGGGGCGAGGGAGCGGCGGCAGTGGATGCCGAAGGGGATGCCGGCGTGGTGGGTGGTGACGGAGTGCCAGGGTCCGGCGGCGACGGCGACGAGGTAGGTGGAGATGGGTGGGGTGGTGGTGAGGGTCCAGTGGCCTTCGGCGGTCCGGGTGGCGGTGCCGTTGCCGAGGACGGTCCAGGCGGGGGGTGCGGTGACGGTGATGTCGAAGGCGGCTTTGAGGTCGGGTTGGTCGAAGGCGGCGAAGACGCGTTGGACGTCGTCGAGGAAGAGCTGGGTGTAGAGGTAGGTCTCGCCGTCGGCGGGGTCGGTGAAGCGGTGCATGCCCTCGCCGGTGCGTGAGTAGCGCATCGTCGTGTCGGCGGTGAGTTCGTGGGGGCCGGCGGTGAGGCCGTGGAGGGGGTAGCGGTTGCCGTCGAGGTGGTGGGGGTCGAGGGGCTGTCCGTCGAGCGTGAGGGTGTGCAGGGTCTCCGGCTTGAGTTCGACGAAGGTGTCACCGGGGGTTCTGGCGGTGAACCGGATGGTGGTACGGGAGCCGAAGGTGTTCTCGCCGGTGGTGAGGTCGAGGTCGACGGTGTACCGGTGTACGTCGATGAGGTGGGCACGGGTCTGCGCTTCGTCGCGCGTCAGTACGGACATGGGGGTCATGCTGCCGTACGGGCTGTGGTGCGGGGAGGCGGGTTCACGCAGGGCTGACGGGGGTCGGCCGGGTGTGGTGGCGGGGTTCGCGCCTGCTGTGCCGGGCCCGCTCCCCCGTGCCGGGGTTCACGTCCCGCGTGCTGGTCCCGCGCCCCCTGTGCGGGGGCCCCGGGTCCACGTGCCGGGGGCCGGGTCCACGTGCTCCGTGCTGGTCCCGCGCCCCCCGTGCCGGGGTCCGGGTCCATGTGCCGGGGGCAGGCCCACGTGCTCCGTGCTGGTCCCGCGCTCCCCGTGGCGGGGTTCAGGCCTGTGTGCCGGGGGTTCCGTTGCCTGTCTGTTCGGCGATGCGCTCGTGGTGGCGGATGACCTCGGCGACGATGAAGTTCAGCAGTTTCTCCGCGAACGCCGGGTCGAGTCTGGCGCTCTCCGCGAGCTGGCGGAGCCGGGTGATCTGGCGTGCTTCGCGTGCGGGGTCGGCGGGCGGCAGGTGGTGTTCGGCTTTGAGGTGGCCGACCTGCTGGGTCGCCTTGAAGCGCTCGGCGAGCATGTGGACGACCGCGGCGTCGATGTTGTCGATGCTTTCGCGCAGGCGGTTCAGTTCCGCGCGTACCGGCTCGTCGATCTCGTTCATGGTCATGGAGCTTAGACGTATCGGGGCGGGTCCTGCCGGGGTGTCCGGTGCGCGGAACCGGGCCGGGCGGGCCTCCGGCCCCGCTCCCTCCTGCACCGGTGGATCCCTGCGCCGGTGGGCCCCTGGTCCGGTGGGCCCCTGGTCCGGTGGGCCCCTGGTCCGGTGCGTCCCTGGTCCGGTGGTCACGCCCCGTGGACGGCCGGGCCGTCCGGGGGCCAGTCTGGGGGCCGGTTCCCGATCGGTGGACAGGAGTGCCCGGCACGATGACCGGTTTCGCGGTGGTGGACGATGGTTTCTCCCTGGACGGCAGGCCGTTCCGGCTGTTGTCGGGTGCTCTGCACTATTTCCGGGTCCATGAGGCGCAGTGGACGCACCGGCTGGCGATGCTGCGTGCGATGGGTCTCAACTGCGTGGAGACGTATGTGCCGTGGAATCTCCATGAGCCGTCGCCGGGTGTCCTCCGTGATGTGGGGGCGCTGGGGCGTTTCCTGGACGCGGTGCGGGGGGCCGGGCTGCTGGCGGTCGTACGGCCGGGTCCGTACATCTGTGCGGAGTGGGAGAACGGCGGGCTGCCCGCGTGGGTGACGGGCCGGTACGGGCGGCGGGTGCGGACCCGGGACGCCGGGTACACGGCGGCGGTCGCGCGGTGGTTCGGGGAGCTGCTGCCGCAGGTGGCGGAGCGCCAGGTGACGGCCGGCGGGCCGGTGGTCATGGTGCAGGTGGAGAACGAGTACGGCAGTTACGGCTCGGACCTGGTGTATCTGGAGGAGCTGGCCGCCCTGGTGCGGCGGTGCGGGGTGACGGTGCCGCTGTTCACCTCGGACGGGCCGGAGGACCACATGCTGTCGGGTGGTTCGGTGCCCGGGGTCCTCGCCACGGCGAACTTCGGTTCCGGGGCGCGTGAGGGGTTCGGGGTGCTGCGCCGGCACCGTCCGCACGGGCCACTGATGTGTATGGAGTTCTGGTGCGGCTGGTTCGGGCAGTGGGGGGTCGAGCCGGTGGTGCGGGACGCGGCCGGGGCGGCGGAGGAGCTGCGGGAGATCCTGGAGTGCGGGGCGTCGGTCAATGTGTACATGGCGCACGGGGGACGAGTTTCGCGGGGTGGGCGGGCGCGAACCGTTCGGGGCCGTTGCAGGACGGGGCGCTGCTGCCGACGGTGACCTCGTACGACTACGACGCGCCTGTCGACGAGTACGGGCGGGCCACCCCCAAGTTCTGGGCGCTGCGCGAGGTGCTGGCGGAGTACGCGGAGAGGCCGCTGCCCGATCCGCCGCCCGCGCCGGCCGGGCTCGCGGGGCCGGTGCGGGTCAGCCTGTCGGAGGGGGCGCCGTTGTCCGGGGTGCTGGCCGCCCTGGGCGATCCGGAGTCCGGCCCGCACGGTGTCCCGCCGACGTTCGAGGACCTGGGGGTGGACCGGGGGCTGGTGCGGTACGAGGTGCGGGTGCCGGGGCCCCGGCGGCCGTACCCGCTGGGGGTCGCGGGGTTGCGGGACCGGGCGGTGGTGTACGTCGACGGGGTGCGGGCCGGGGTGCTCACCGAGGAGGACCACACCCTGCCGGAGCCGGTGGCGGGTCCCGCCCGGGTCGAGTTGTGGGTGGAGTCGCTGGGGCGGGTCAACTACGGGCCGCGGCTGGGTGAGTCCAAGGGCATCACGGGCGGGGTGCTGCACGAGCGGCAGTTCCTGCACGGGGTGCGGGCGCGGGCGCTGCGGCTGGACGCGTTCGGGGAGCCCGGTGCGGTGGAGGGGGTGCCGTTCGGTGATGTGCGGGAGGCGGGTCCCACGGGTCTGTTCCGGGGGTATGCGGAGCTGTCCGGGACCGCGGGCGCCGGCCATGCCGGGCTCCGGCTGCCCGGCTGGACGCGGGGGTTCGCCTGGGTGAACGGTTTCTGTCTGGGCCGTTACTGGTCGGCGGGTCCGCAGCACACCCTGTACGTCCCGGGTCCGGTGCTGCGTGAGGGCACCAACG
This sequence comes from Streptomyces nitrosporeus, assembly GCF_008704555.1. Lineage (NCBI taxonomy): Bacteria > Bacillati > Actinomycetota > Actinomycetes > Kitasatosporales > Streptomycetaceae > Streptomyces > Streptomyces nitrosporeus. The sequence goes on along the minus strand of NZ_CP023702.1, from coordinate 5,881,718 downwards.
AGGTGTGGGTGCTGGAGCTGGAGGGGGCGGGCGGCCCGGTGCTGGAGCTGGGGCCGGGGGTGCCGGTCCGGGAGGGCTGACGGTCCGGTCCGGTCTCCGGGGGCGGCCAACCCTCCGGTCCCCCGGTGCGTCCTCCTTCGCGTGAGGGTGTGTCCGCCCGGCGGGTGTCCTGTCGTGGGGCGGCCGGTGGCGGTGAGGGAGGGCGGGGACATGGGTGAGGGCGGGGCCGGTGCCGGCGGCGGGCCGGTGGTCCGTGGTTTCCCGCATCTGGAGACGGTCCGCTCCGCGATCACCGCGCTGTACCGCCGGCTGTCTCCTGAGGGGGTGGCCCGTTACGCCACCGGTATCGCCCCGGAGGACGTGGCGTTCGGCGACGCGGACGACCTGTATCCCGGCGCGCAGCGGGTGGCGGGCGCGCTGGTCCGGCACCTCCGTCTGCCGCGGGCCAGGGTCGTGGTGGGGTTCCGGCGGATGGAGCACGCCGCCGCGGTCGAACTCACCGCGGGGCCGGAGTACTTCGTCGAGCTGAACGACCGTTTCCGTACCCACCGGCGGGATGTCGGCGCGGCGCTGGCCCATGAGGTCACCCATGTGCTGCTGCACCGGCTGGGGCTGGAGTTCCCCGGTGAGCGGGACAACGAGATCCTCACCGACACGGTGACGGCCTATCTCGGCGCGGGGTGGCTGCTGCTGGACGCGTTCCGGCAGGACGCGGTGTCCAGCCAGAAGCTGGGTTACCTCACGCCGGAGGAGTTCGGGTACGTCCTGGCCAAGCGGGCGCTGGTCTTCGGTGAGGATCCGTCGGTGTGGTTCACCAGCCCGCAGGCGTACACCGCGTACACCGTGGGCCGGGCCGAGGCGCTGCGTGATCTGCGCCGGCCTCCGCTGCGGGGGGCGGGGCGGGCGGACCGGTGGCGTTACGCCCGGGAGCGGCGTGAGGCCCGGGGCCGCTTGGGCGGCCCCGGGGAGGCGGGGGCGGAGTACGTGTTCACGGGCGGGCCGGACGGGCTGCGGGTCGCTTTCTCCTGTCCGGTCTGTCATCAGCGGGTGAGGGTCCCGGTCCGGGGGTGGGTGCGGGCGCGGTGCGGGCTGTGCCGGACGGTGCTGGAGTGCGACACCTGAGGGGTGGGCCGGGAATCCGGGGAGGACCGGTGCCGCCGTAGGGTCGTTGTATGACGAACGACCTTGTCGGAGCCGACCGCGGCCTGTTCGAGGCGCTGTACGAAGGTGAGAACGCCGTCGTGCGGGCGCTACGGGCCGGTGCGTCCCCGGACGCCCGTGACGAGGACGGCACGGCCGTGCTGTACCGGGCGGCCGTCGAGGATCTGCCGGGGACGGTGCGGCTGCTGCTCGCCGCGGGGGCCGACCCCGACGGGGGCGGCGGTCCGGGCCGGGGCGACCTGCCGCTGTGCGGGGCGGTGTGCGGTGGTCACACCGAGGTGGTGGAGGCGTTGCTGGCGGCCGGGGCCGGCCCGGATCTGCGGGAGGACTTCGATTTCACCGCGTTGCGCTGGGCGGCCGGGCTGGGGCGGGCGCGGATCGCCGAGCTGCTCCTGGCCCACGGTGCGGATCCGGATCTGCCCGGCCCGCAGGGTGAGTCCCCGCTGGTGGTCGCCGCGCGGCGCGGTTCCCCGGCGACGGTGCGGGCCCTGTTGCGGTACGGCGCCTCGGATCTGCGTCCCGCGCTGGAGGAGGCCCGGCGGTTGCTGGCGGTGGACGTGGCGGACGAGCTGCGCCGCGCCCTGATCGCCGCACACGGGCCCGGTCACCGGAGTACCGTACGCCGTTCCCCGGTGCCGGGCGGGGTGCTCGTCACGGTCGAACTGCTGCGGGACGGTGTGCCGTTCGCGGGTCAGGACCAGGAGACGGGGCACGGGGCGATCGCGACGCTGCTGGAGGAGGAGCTGGGGGCGCGGGCCTCGTTCGAGGAGCTGGCCGGGCGTGCCCTGCGGGGCGGGGACCAGGATCTGGACGACTGGCGGGAGGTGGTGCGGGTGCTGCGGCTGCGCGGTGACGAGGAGACGTTCCAGGCGGCGTCGGCGTGGGCGGCGAGCGCGGATCCGTCACGGCAGATGCTGGGCGCGCAGGTGCTGGCGCGGCTCGGTTTCCGTGGGGGTGCGAAGCCGTTCGCGGCCCGTGCGGTGCCGTTGCTCCAGGTCCTGGCCCGCGACGCCGTCCATCCGGCCGCGGCCGAGACGGCGGAGCGGGCACTGGCCGCGTACGGGCCGTAGGGCCCGGCCCTCCACGGCCTCGGGCCCGTGGGCCGGGCGCCTTCCCGGGGCCGGGCGGCGGGTACTCCGCCGTGGCCCGGGAGGGACGCCGTGGCCCGGGAGGAACGCCGTGGCCCGGGAGGTCTTGTGGACACGCGGCCGCCCGGCGCGGGGGCGTCCGGTGTTCCGGCGCCTCCCGTTCCGGGCGGCTGTGTACGAGCGGCGGGGTACGGTCAGGCGGCCCGGCGGTTCCGGCCCGGGGCTCCCCCGGTGCCGCCGGACGCGGCCCGGCGGGCCGATCCGCCCGCGCCGCCACGCGCGCCGCCCCGGGTGCCGGCGGTGCCCGTGCCGGTGCGTGCCGTGCCCTGGGCGCCGGTGCGGGTGGTGCCGCGGCCGGTGCCGCCGCCCTGCGGGGTGCCGGCGGCGGCGCTCGTGCCCGTGCCGCCTCCCGTGGAGCGGCGGCGGCCGCGTCCTCGGCTGCCCGAGCGGGCGGCGCCGGTGCCGGTGGCGCCGGTGCGGGTGCGGGCGGCCGGCGGGGTGGGCTGCGGCACCTCGATGACGACGGCGACGCCCGACGGCTCGCGGGCACCGGTGATCCGGGCGAGCTCCTCGTCGGAGGAGGTGATCCGGGTGGTGCGCGGTGTGATGCCCGCGTCGGCCATCAGCCGGGTCATGTCCCGCTTCTCCGCGGGCAGCACCAGGGTGACGACGCTTCCGGACTCACCGGCGCGCGCGGTACGCCCGCCGCGGTGCAGGTAGTCCTTGTGGTCGGTCGGCGGGTCCACGTTGACGACCAGGTCGAGGTCGTCGATGTGGATGCCGCGGGCCGCGACGTTGGTGGCGACCAGTGCGGTGACCTGGCCGTTCTTGAACTGGTCCAGGGTGCGGTTGCGCTGCGGCTGGGACCGGCCGCCGTGCAGGGCGGCGGCGCGGACACCGCTGGCCAGCAGCCGCTTGGCGAAGCGGTCGGCGGCGCGCTTGGTGTCGACGAACATGATCACGCGTCCGTCGCGGGCGGCGATCCGGGCGGCGACGGCCTTCTTGTCCGTCTCGTCCGCCACGTGCAGCACGTGGTGCTCCATGGTGACGACCGCGCCGGCCGACGGGTCGACCGAGTGCACCACCGGGTCGGTGAGGAACATCCGGACCAGCCGGTCGATGTTCTTGTCGAGGGTCGCGGAGAACAGCATCCGCTGCCCGTCGGCCTCGACCTGCTGGAGCAGTCCGACGACCTGCGGCATGAAGCCCATGTCGGTCATCTGGTCGGCCTCGTCCAGGACCGTGACGGAGACCTCGTCCAGCCGGCAGTCGCCGCGCTCGATGAGGTCCTTCAGCCGGCCGGGCGTGGCGACGAGGACCTCCGCGCCGCGGCGCAGCGTCCCGGCCTGCCGGCCGATCGACATGCCGCCGACGACGGTGGCGACACGCAGGTTGACGGAGGTGGCGTACGGCGTCAGCGCGTCGGTGACCTGCTGGGCGAGTTCCCGGGTGGGGACGAGGACGAGGGCCAGCGGGGCGTGCGGCTGGGCGCGGCGGCCGGCGGTGCGGGCGAGCAGGGCCAGGCCGAAGGCGAGGGTCTTGCCGGAGCCGGTGCGTCCGCGGCCGAGGATGTCACGGCCGGCCAGCGAGTTCGGCAGGGTGGCGCCCTGGATGGGGAACGGCTCGGTCATGCCCTGGGCCGCGAGGGTCTTCAGCAGCGCGGCGGGCATGTCCAGGTCGGCGAATGCCTCGACGGCGGGCAGGGCGGGGGTCACGGTCTCCGGCAGGGCGAAGTCGCCGCCCTGGGCGGGCACGGACTTGCGGCGGGACGGGCCGCCGCGGCTGCCTCCCCGGGTGCCGGTCTGTGCCCGGCCGGTGCCGCGGCCCTTCGCGGGGCGGCTGCCGTCGGTTCGGTTCTGGCGTTCGAAACGGGTCATACGGAAATTCCCTCCTGGGGGATTCCTGGGTGACTGCCGACTGCTGCGGACCGCCGACTGCTGTGGACTGCTGGATGTGCGCCCCAGGATGCGAGCACGGAGCAGTTGTCCCGGAATGCGGGAACTCCCGGTACGGGGGACCGGGTGGGGGTGAGTCGGAGACAGCACAAACCGGGGCCCGCACCTACACGGTGCGGGCCCCGGCTGCGAGGTACGCGTCCGGCGATCAGGCCGGGACGATGTTCTCCGCCTGCGGGCCCTTCTGGCCCTGCGTGACGTCGAAGGAGACCTTCTGGCCCTCCTGGAGCTCACGGAAGCCCGAGGTGGCGATGTTGGAGTAGTGGGCGAAGACGTCGGCGCCGCCGCCGTCCTGCTCGATGAAGCCGAAGCCCTTTTCCGAGTTGAACCACTTCACGGTTCCAGTAGCCATGTCATTCTCCTAAAAGAGGTGCAGTGCCGGAAATCCGCACTTTACGGATTCCAAGTCGCCGCATTAGCCCCACCCGGAGAAAGCCGGAAAACAATAATGCGCCTGAGGAGAGTTCCCGTCAGGCGCACATAAAGTTCATGGGTACCAAAACTGCAACTCGGTAACCGTAGCACGTCCGGCGCCCGAGCGGCGGATCGGAGTGGGCCGGCGTGTCTCCGGGCGTGTCGTGCGGCCCCGCCGCGGGGCCGGGACCGGTGTGCGGACCGGCCCGGTCCGCCGTCGGGCCGGATACGTCACATCTCCCGGGGCGGGCGCTCGTCCCCGCCCCTGCGCAGGGTGCGCAGCCGGTGGCCGGGGCGCCACACCTGGAGGACGAGATCGTCGCCGTCGGTCCTGGTGCGGAGGACCTCCTGCGGTTCGGCGCGGAAGAGGAGGAACGGCTCGGGGGGTGACACGTCCTGGACGAAGCGTGCCAGGACGTCCGGGTCCGTCACCTCGACGGCCCGCCCGGAGATCCTCACGTCTCCGCCGGACATCGAGTCGTCGGGGCCGGGGTTGGCCTGGAGGGCGAAGCGCGGGTCCCGCCGCAGGTCGAGTGCCTTGCGGGAGCCCGGCATCATGCCGAGCCACAGTTCGCCCCGGCCGAAGGTCGCCTCCAGCCCGGTGACCCGGGGCGAGCCGTCCTCGCGCAGGGTGGCCAGCACGTGGTGCCGGTACCGCTCGAACCTCTCGCGCACCGTGTCGGCGAAGGCCGGCTGGTCGGTTCGGAAGTCTTCCCAGGAACGTGTCATGAGCCCATGGAACAGGGTGATCCCGACACCTTCTGTCGGGATTTCCCGTGTTCCTTCCGTGCCGTCCCGGCGGAGCGTCCGGGCGGGGGCGGGCCGGGGCCTTCGCCGACGGCCCGTCAGGGGCCCGGGGCGGGCCGGGCCTTCGCCGACGGCCGTCAGGGGCCCGGGGCGGTCCCGGACCGGCCGGTGGCCGACGGGACTCGGGGGCGGCGGCGCGGCGCCGGGGCCCGGCGACCCGGCTGCGGGCCGTTCACCGGCGTTCGCTATGTTGAGCGCCGCCGCGCCCCGCGGCCCTCCTGTCCGTCCACGATTGAAGGAGCCGGCCATGGAGGCCGAGGCCGCCGCCACCCGGTGTTACCGCCACCCGTCGTACGAGACGTATGTGCGCTGCACGCGCTGCGACCGGTACATCTGCCCGGACTGCATGCGGGAGGCCGCGGTCGGCCATCACTGCGTGGAGTGCGTGAAGGAGGGGCAGCGTTCGGTCCGTCAGGCGCGTTCGCTGTTCGGCGGCGCCGTGCCGCGGGCGGCCGCTCCGGTCGTGACGTACACGCTGATGCTGCTGAACGTCCTGGCGTACGTCGTCGAGATCGTCCGGCCGGACGTGGTGGACCGGTTCGGGGTGCTCGGGGCGGCGCTGGTCGACCGGGTGAACGGGGACTACTACGCCTACGAGAGCGGGGTCTTCCCGGGGTTCGAGCTGACGGGTGTGGCCGACGGCGAGTGGTACCGGCTGCTGACCGGCGCGTTCCTGCACCTGCCGCCCGGCGCCTCGTTCGGGGTGATGCACCTGGTGTTCAACATGTTCGCGCTGTGGAACCTGGGCCGGGTCGTGGAAGGGCAGCTGGGCCGGGCCCGGTACCTGGCGCTGTACCTGTTCGCCGCGGTGGGCGGCTCGGTGCTGGTGTACCTGGTCTCGCCGCTGGACACGGCGGTCGGGGCGTCGGGGGCGATCTTCGGCCTCGCGGCGTCGTTCTACGTGATCAACCGGCGGCTGGGCCGGGACATGGGGCCGGTCAACCGCTTCCTGGCGGGCTTCCTGCTGTGGATGGTGATCTCCGCGGCGTTCACCTCGTGGGAGGGCCACCTGGGCGGGCTGCTGGCCGGCGGGCTGGTGACGTACGGGCTGGCCTACGCGCCGGCGAAGCTGCGCACCTCGGCGGCGCAGCTGGCGGGCGGCGCGGTCCTGGTGGTGCTGCTGGCCGTGGTGGTGCTGGTGCGGACGGCCGCGCTGACCGGGTCCGCCTGACGGCGCGCTCCCCCGGGCCGTCTCCGGGCCGTCCGGGGGCTTCCTCCCGGGCGGGGTCCGGTCCCGTCCTGTACGTCCCGGAGGGGTGCGGGCGTGCCGCGGCGCCCGCCCTGGTCCTTGGTCGGGGACAGGGGCGGGCGCCGCGTGGAGTTCCGTACGCCGTTGTACGGGACGTCGTGGGGCCCGGGTCAGACCGTCAGGGAGCGGTCCGTCGGGCGGATCGGGGCGGGCAGGGCGCTGTTGCCGGTCAGGAAGCGGTCCACGCCGCGTGCCGCGGAGCGGCCCTCGGCGATGGCCCAGACGATGAGGGACTGGCCGCGGCCGGCGTCGCCGGCGACGTAGACGCCCTCGACGTTGGTCGCGTAGTCCTTGTCACGGGCGATGTTGCCGCGCTCGTCGAGTTCCAGGCCGAACTGCTGGACGAGGCCGTTGGCCTGGTCGGTGCCGGTGAAGCCCATGGCGAGGGTGACGAGCTGGGCGGGGATGCGGCGCTCGGTGCCGGGCTTCTGCTCCAGCTTGCCGTCCTTGAACTCCACCTCCACCAGGTGCAGGGCCTGGACGTTGCCGTCCTCGTCGCCCTCGAAGCGGGTGGTGGAGACGGAGTAGACCCGCTCGCCGCCCTCCTCGTGCGCGGAGGTGACCTTGTAGAGCATGGGGAAGGTCGGCCAGGGCTGGCCGGCGTTCCGCTCGGCGCCCGGCTGCGGCATGATCTCCAGCTGGGTGACGGAGGCCGCGCCCTGCCGGTGTGCGGTGCCGACGCAGTCGGCGCCGGTGTCGCCGCCGCCGATGACGACGACGTGCTTGCCCTCGGCGGTGATCGGGGAGACCGTGAGGTCGCCCTCCTGCACCTTGTTGGCGAGCGGGAGGTACTCCATCGCGAAGTGCACGCCGTTCAGTTCGCGTCCGGGGACCGGCAGGTCGCGGGAGACGGTGGCGCCGGCGGCGATGACGACGGCGTCGTAACGGCGGCGCAGCTTCGCGGCGTCGATGTCGCGGCCGATCTCGATCTCGGTGCGGAACTTGGTGCCTTCCGCGCGCATCTGCTCGATGCGGCGGTTGATGTGCGACTTCTCCATCTTGAACTCGGGGATGCCGTAGCGGAGGAGGCCGCCGATGCGGTCGGCGCGCTCGTAGACGGCGACCGTGTGGCCGGCCCGGGTGAGCTGCTGGGCGGCGGCCAGTCCGGCGGGGCCGGAGCCGATGACGGCGACGGTCTTGCCGGAGAGGCGCTCGGGGGGCTGGGGGGTGACGTCGCCGTTGTCCCAGGCCTTGTCGATGATGGAGACTTCGACGTTCTTGATGGTGACGGCCGGCTGGTTGATGCCGAGCACGCACGCCGACTCGCAGGGGGCCGGGCACAGCCGCCCGGTGAACTCCGGGAAGTTGTTCGTGGCGTGCAGCCGCTCGGACGCGGCGGTCCAGTCCTCGCGGTAGGCGTAGTCGTTCCACTCGGGGATGAGGTTGCCGAGCGGGCAGCCCTGGTGGCAGAACGGGATGCCGCAGTCCATGCAGCGGCCCGCCTGCTTGCTGATGATCGGGAGCAGCGAGCCGGGAACGTAGACCTCGTTCCAGTCCTTGACGCGCTCCTGGACGGGGCGGGTCCGCGCGACCTCGCGGCCCGTGGTCAAAAAGCCCTTGGGGTCAGCCATTGGTCGCCGCCTCCATCATCTTCTCGGTGGTCTCCTGCTCGGAGAGACCGGCGAGCTCAGCGGCGTCCTTGGCGGCGAGCACTGCCTTGTACGTGGACGGGATGATCTTGCTGAACCGGGTCACCGCGGTGTCCCAGCCGGCCAGCAGCTTCTCGGCGACCGTGGAGCCGGTCTCCTCCTGGTGGCGGCGCACGACGTCGTGCAGCCACTGCTTGTCGGTGTCGTCGAGGGTTTCGACGGCGCCGAGGTTGCCGGTGTTGACGTTGTCGAGGTCCAGGTCGATCACGTAGGCGATACCGCCCGACATGCCGGCGGCGAAGTTGCGTCCGGTCTCGCCGAGGACGACGGCGTGGCCGCCGGTCATGTACTCGCAGCCGTGGTCGCCCACGCCCTCGGAGACGACGGTGGCGCCGGAGTTGCGGACGCAGAAGCGTTCGCCGGTGCGGCCGCGCAGGAACAGTTCGCCGCCGGTCGCACCGTAGCCGATGGTGTTGCCGGCGATGGTGGAGTACTCGGCGAGGTGGTCGGCGCCGCGGTCGGGGCGGACGATGACGCGTCCGCCGGAGAGGCCCTTGCCGACGTAGTCGTTGGCGTCGCCCTCCAGGCGCAGGGTCACACCGCGGGGGACGAAGGCGCCGAAGGACTGGCCGGCGGAGCCGGTGAAGGTGATGTCGATGGTGTCGTCGGGCAGGCCCGCGCCGCCGAACTTCCTGGTGACCTCGTGGCCGAGCATCGTGCCGACGGTGCGGTTGATGTTGCGGACCGCGATCTGGGCGCGGACGGGCTGGGCGGCCTCGGCGCTGCCGGCGTTCAGGGCGTCGGCGGCGAGCTTGATGAGCTCGTTGTCGAGGGCCTTGGCCAGGCCGTGGTCCTGCTCGGCGATCCGGTGGCGTACGGCGCCCTCGGGCAGGGCGGGCACGTGGAAGAGGGGGGCCAGGTCGAGGCCCTGGGCCTTCCAGTGGGTGACGGCCTGCTCGGTGTCGAGGAGTTCGGCGTGGCCGACGGCCTCCTCGATCGTGCGGAAGCCGAGTTCGGCGAGGAGTTCGCGGACCTCTTCGGCGATGAACTCGAAGAAGTTGACGATGTACTCGGCCTTGCCGGAGAACCGGTCCCTCAGGACGGGGTTCTGGGTGGCGATGCCGACGGGGCAGGTGTCCAGGTGGCAGACGCGCATCATGACGCAGCCGGAGACGACGAGCGGAGCGGTCGCGAAGCCGAACTCCTCGGCGCCCAGGAGGGCGGCGATGACGACGTCGCGGCCGGTCTTGAGCTGGCCGTCGGTCTGGACGACGATGCGGTCGCGCAGGCCGTTGAGCAGCAGGGTCTGCTGGGTCTCGGCGAGGCCGAGTTCCCAGGGGCCGCCCGCGTGCTTGAGCGAGGTGAGCGGGGAGGCCCCGGTGCCGCCGTCGTGGCCGGAGATCAGGACGACGTCCGCGTGGGCCTTGGAGACGCCCGCGGCGACCGTGCCGACGCCGACCTCGGATACCAGCTTCACGTGGATGCGGGCGGCCGGGTTGGCGTTCTTGAGGTCGTGGATCAGCTGGGCCAGGTCCTCGATGGAGTAGATGTCGTGGTGCGGCGGGGGCGAGATCAGGCCGACACCCGGGGTGGAGTGCCGGGTCCTGGCGACCCACGGGTAGACCTTGTGGCCGGGCAGCTGGCCGCCCTCGCCGGGCTTGGCGCCCTGGGCCATCTTGATCTGGATGTCGTCCGCGTTGACCAGGTATTCGCTGGTCACACCGAAGCGGCCGGAGGCGACCTGCTTGATGGAGGAGCGCCGCGCCGGGTCGTACAGGCGGTCCGGGTCCTCGCCGCCCTCACCGGTGTTGGACTTGGCGCCCAGCTGGTTCATGGCGATGGCGAGGGTCTCGTGCGCCTCCTTGGAGATGGAGCCGTACGACATGGCGCCGGTGGAGAAGCGCTTGACGATCTCGGAGACGGGCTCGACCTCGTCGAGGGGGACCGGGGCGCGGCCCTCCTTGAAGCCGAACAGGCCGCGGAGCGTCATGAGGCGCTCGGACTGCTCGTTGACCCGGTCCGTGTACTTCTTGAAGATGTCGTACCGGCGGTTGCGGGTGGCGTGCTGGAGGCGGAAGACCGTCTCCGGGTCGAACAGGTGCGGTTCGCCCTCGCGGCGCCACTGGTACTCGCCGCCGATCTCCAGTGCGCGGTGCGAGGCGGCGATGCCGGAGACGGGGTACGCCTTGGCGTGCCGGGCGGCGACCTCCTGGGCGACGACGTCGAGTCCGGCGCCGCCGATCTTGGTGGCGGTGCCGTTGAAGTACCGGTCGACGAAGGCGCCGTCGAGGCCGACGGCCTCGAAGACCTGGGCGCCGCGGTAGGAGGCGACGGTCGAGATGCCCATCTTGGACATGACCTTCAGGACGCCCTTGCCGAGGGCGTAGATGAGGTTGCGGATGGCCTGCTCGGTCTCGACGCCTTCGATGAAGGTGCCGGCGCGGACGAGGTCCTCGACGGACTCCATCGCCAGGTACGGGTTGACGGCGGCGGCGCCGTAGCCGATCAGCAGGGCGACGTGGTGGACCTCGCGGACGTCTCCGGCCTCGACCAGCAGGCCCACCTGGGTGCGCTGCTTGGTGCGGATGAGGTGGTGGTGGACGGCGGAGGTGAGCAGGAGCGAGGGGATCGGCGCGTGCTCGGCGTCGGAGTGCCGGTCGGACAGGACGATGAGGCGTGCGCCGTCCTCGATGGCGGCGTCGGCCTCGGCGCAGATCTGTTCGAGGCGGGCGGCCAGGGCTTCGCCGCCGCCGCCGACGCGGTAGAGGCCGGCCAGGGTGGCGGCCTTCATGCCCGGCATGTCGCCGTCGGCGTTGATGTGTATCAGCTTGGCCAGCTCGTCGTTGTCGATCACGGGGAACGGCAGGGTGACGTTGCGGCAGGAGGCGGCGGTGGGCTCCAGCAGGTTGCCGGCGGGGCCCAGCGGGGAGCGCAGCGAGGTGACGAGTTCCTCGCGGATGGCGTCCAGCGGGGGGTTGGTGACCTGGGCGAAGAGCTGGGTGAAGTAGTCGAAGAGCAGCCGGGGGCGCTCGGAGAGCGCGGCGATGGGCGAGTCGGTGCCCATGGAGCCGAGCGGTTCGCCGGCGGTGCGGGCCATCGGGGCGAGGATGACGCGGAGTTCTTCCTCGGTGTAGCCGAAGGTCTGCTGGCGGCGGGTGACCGAGGCGTGGGTGTGGACGATGTGCTCGCGCTCGGGGAGGTCCTGGAGCTGGATCTCGCCGGTTTCCAGCCATTCGCCGTAGGGGTGCTCGGCGGCGAGGGACGCCTTGATCTCGTCGTCCTCGATGATGCGGTGCTCGGCGGTGTCGACGAGGAACATCCGGCCGGGCTGGAGGCGGCCCTTGCGGACGACCTTGGCGGGGTCGATGTCCAGGACGCCGACCTCGGAGGAGAGCACGACGAGGCCGTCGTCGGTGACCCAGTAGCGGCCAGGGCGCAGCCCGTTGCGGTCGAGGACCGCGCCGACCTGGGTGCCGTCGGTGAAGGTGACGCAGGCCGGGCCGTCCCAGGGCTCCATCATCGTGGAGTGGTACTGGTAGAACGCGCGCCGGGCCGGGTCCATGGAGGTGTGGTTCTCCCACGCCTCGGGGACCATCATCAGCACCGAGTGGGGCAGCGAGCGGCCGCCGAGGTGGAGGAGCTCCAGGACCTCGTCGAAGGAGGCGGAGTCGGAGGCGTCCGGGGTGCAGACGGGGAAGATCCGGTCGAGCGGGGCGTCGCCGAAGAGGCCGGAGGCGAGCTGGGACTCGCGGGCCTTCATCCAGTTGCGGTTGCCCTTGACCGTGTTGATCTCGCCGTTGTGCGCGACGAAGCGGTACGGGTGGGCGAGCGGCCAGCTCGGGAAGGTGTTGGTGGAGAAGCGGGAGTGCACCAGGGCGACGGCGGTGGCGAAGCGGCGGTCGGAGAGGTCCGGGAAGAACGGTTCCAGCTGCCCGGTGGTGAGCATGCCCTTGTAGACGATCGTGCGTGCGGAGAGCGAGGGGAAGTACACCCCGGCCTCGCGCTCGGCGCGCTTGCGCAGCGTGAACGCCTTGCGGTCCAGCGCGATGCCGGTGCTCTCGCCGTCGGCGACGACCAGCTGGCGGAACTCGGGCATGGTGGCGCGGGCGCCGTTGCCGAGGATGTCGGGGGCGGTGGGGACCTGGCGCCAGCCGAGGACGTCGAGGCCCTCCTCGCCGGCGATCTTCTCGATCCGCCGGACGGCCTGGGCGGAGTCGTCCGCGGGCAGGAAGGCGATGCCTACGGCGTAGGAGCCGGCTTCGGGGAGCGTGAAGGCGGTCTCTTCGCGGAGGAAGGCGTCCGGGACCTGGAGCAGGATTCCGGCGCCGTCGCCCGAGTCGGGCTCGGATCCTGTGGCGCCGCGGTGTTCGAGGTTGCGCAGCACGGTCAGCGCCTGCTCGACCAGCTCATGGCTGGCCACACCGGTCAGAGTGGCCACGAACCCGACACCGCAGGCGTCGTGTTCGTTACGGGGGTCGTACATCCCCTGCTGGGCGGGGCGACCGTCCATGGGCGACCAGGCGTCGGAACGCATCGGCTCTCCCGTCGTCGTCGTGGCATGTGCTGTGCCGAGGGACGACGTTGGCCCTCTGCGAAAGTTTGTGCAGATTACATGATGGAGCGCTTCTCAAAAAGCGAATGGAGCGTTCCATTATGCGGACACCGCGCGAGGGCGGTGGAAGTGGCGCGCGGCCGGACGATCCAGGTGGATCAAGGTCCGGGAGGGCCGCAGGGAGCAGGCGTCGTTGCCCGCGGTGCCTACGGCTCTTTCCCAGCGGTCACGCGGTCGAAACCACCGGGTAATGGGTACTTATGTGCGGCACTGCATAGCGTCTCATTTTACGGCCGTCCTCCTGATCCGCCAGGGACGCGCGCCAAGACGTACGTCACATCTGTGCGGACGTCCGCTCAGCCGACCGCGACGCCGAACAGTGTGCCCAGACCGTAGGTGATCGCCGCGGCCGACCCGCCGAGCAGCAGCTGGCGCAGTCCGCTGTACCACCAGGTGCGCGCCGTCACCCGGGCCACCACCGCGCCGCAGCCGAAGAGGCCGGCCAGGGCCAGCAGCACGGCGGGCCACAGCGCGGTGGCGCCGAGCAGGTAGGGCAGGACGGGCAGCAGGGCGCCGAGCGCGAAGGCCCCGAAGGACGACAGGGCGGCGACGAGCGGCGAGGGCAGGTCCCCCGGGTCTATGCCGAGTTCCTCGCGGGCGTGGATCTCCAGCGCCTGCTCGGGGTCCCTGGAGAGCTGCCGCGCCACTTCCCCGGCCAGCGCGGGCTCGACCCCGCGGGACTCGTACAGGGCGGCGAGTTCGCGCATCTCGTCCTTGGGGTGCTTGCGCAGCTCACGGCGCTCGACGTCGAGTTCGGCCTCGACGAGTTCCCGCTGCGAGGCGACGGAGGTGTACTCACCGGCCGCCATGGAGAAGGCTCCGGCGGCCAGGCCGGCGAGGCCGGTGATGACGATCGTCTGCTGGGAGACCGCTCCCCCGGCGACGCCCGTCATCAGCGCCAGGTTGGAGACGAGCCCGTCCATGGCCCCGAAGACCGCGGGCCGCAGCCAGCCGCCGTTCACGTCCCGGTGGGTGTGGTTGTCCCGGTGGGCCTCGTGCAGGACGGCATCGGTCTCGATGATGGACACAGCTCTCCCCTTCCCCGGGAGGGAGCCCATACGCCGGGCCCATGGGTCATCCCTCTCTCAGGTTGTCGAAAGTACGCACGAAAAACGCCTCCCGCCAGCAAGGAAGGCCGTACTTACCGCCGCCTGCGGCCCTTCTCCGGCGTCCCCCGTGTGGCCCTTTTGTCTGATTTCCCGGCCAGGGACCGGGGGCTGCGGGGGACACATCGCACAGGTGGTCCGCGCGGCCGCGGGGACCACTCTGCGGATGGCTCCGCACGAGCGAAAGGTCGACGCGATGGAGCTGAGGACGGACGGTCCGGCGGAGCGGCGCGGGGGCACGCCGCCCGGCGGCCCCGCGGGGTGCGGGACGGCGGCGGCCGGGAGGGCCGACCGGGCGCGGGGGGCCCTGCTGGGGCTGGCGGTCGGGGACGCGCTGGGCGCCCCGGCGGAGAACATGCGGCCCTCGGAGATCCGCCGCCGCTGGGGCCGTATCACGGGCTTCGTCAGTGACGACCCGGCGGGGACGGACGACACCGAGTACGCGATCTTCTCGGGGCTGCTGCTGGCCCGGCACGGTTCGGCGCTGACCGTCTCCCATGTGGAACGGGCCTGGCACCGCTGGATCGCCGATCTGGACGAAGGCCCCTTCCGGGGCGCCGGGTTCAGCGAGCGCGGCACGCTGGAGAACCTGCGGCGCGGGCTCGCCGCCCCGATCTCGGCCCAGCACCGGCACGCCTGGAGCGACGGGCTGGCCATGCGGGCTGCGCCGTTCGGGGTGTTCGCGGCCGGCCGGCCGGCCGAGGCGGCCCGGCTGGTCGCGGTGGACGGCCAGGTCAGCCATGACGGCGAGGGCATCTACGGCGGGCAGGCGGTGGCGGCCGGGGTGGCCGCCGCGATGGTGGGGGCGGGCCCCGCCTCGGTGGTGGCCGCCGCCCTCTCGGTCGTACCGATGGACTCCTGGACGGCCCGCTCGCTGCGGCGCGCGGTGACCGCGGCGCAGCACTCGTACCCGGACCGGCTGACCGGGGAACGGGCGGTGCGCTCGGCCGTGGTGATCGGCGGCTACCCCTGGACGGACCTGGCACCGGAGGCGGTCGGCCTGGCCTTCGGCGCGTTCACGGCGGCGCGGGGCGATTTCCGTACGGCGGTGCTGACGGCGGTGAACATGGGGCGGGACGCCGATACGACGGCGGCGGTGGCGGGGGCGCTCGCGGGGGCGCTGCACGGCGCGTCGGTGATCCCCCGGGACTGGGCGTCGGCGATCGGGCCGGTCCGGGGAAGCTGCCTGCCGTCGATGCGGGGGTATCACGTGCTGGACATCGCGGGGCTGCTGACCCCGGACGACCCTGACGACCCCGGCGGGCCCGGGGCGCCTCCCGGACGCGGCGGGACGGGGGCGCCTTCATGGCACGGCGGGACGGGCACGCCTTCCTGGCACGGCGGGCCCGGGACGCCTTCCTGGCACGGCGGGGCGGCCGGTGCCGGGGCTCTCGCCGGTCCGGGGGCCTTCACGGCCGCCCCGCAGGCCGTGCCCGGACCGGCGGCCACGGCCGCCACCGGCGCCGCCGGTCCGGGGGCTGTCCGATGACCGCCCGCACGGGCGCCGCCGGCACCGGGACGCGCCCGGCGGGCGGGGAGGGCCGGGAGGGCCCGCGGCCCCGTACGCCCGCCCCCGGCCGGCGGGCCCGGACCGAGGGGCTGCTGCTCGGCCTGGCGGCGGGGGACGCCGCGGGGTGGCCCGCCGCACGGCACCGGGCGGCCCGGATGCCCGAGTGGACCCGGCGGCTCACCCGGGAGCTGGACACCTTCGCCGAGCAGAACGCGACGACCACGCTCCCCGTGCCGATCGCGCTGAACCAGCCGCCCGAACCCCTCCGGCTCGGGCCGTCCGACGACGCCGAGTGGGCCGCCTTCACCGCCCGGACGGTGCTGGCCGCGGCGGCCTGCCACGCGCCGGGCCTGTCCCCCGGGCGGCGGATGCGGGACGCGGTCGACCGGTCCTGGAACGCGCTGGCCGCGAAGGTCGCCGCCGCCAGCGCCCGGGCGCCCGAGGTGGAGTCCGCCGTGCTGCCGCTGCGGGCACGGATCTCGGTACGGGCCGGGCTGGGCAACCTCGCCGCCGGGCTGCGCCCGCCCGCCACCGGTCACGACAACCCGCACTACTTCGACGACGCGGCCTGTGTGCGGGCCGCGGTCCTCGCGGTGGTGCACCCCGGGGACCCGGCCGCAGCGGCGGGGCTCGCCGAGTTCGACGCCCGCTACACGCAGGACGGCGACGGGGTGCACGGTGCCCGCGCGATCGCCGCCGCGATCGCCGAGGCGCTGGCCGGGGCGGACGTCACCACCGCGGTGGACGCCGCGCTCGGACAACTGCCCGAGGGAACCGAGATCGCCCGGAACGCGGTCCACGCGGTGCGTCTGGCCCGGGAGTTCGCGGGCGAGCCGGACGGGGCCTTCGCCCTGGTGCCCGTGCTGGAGCACCAGATCGTCGACCACGTCTACAGCTACGGGATCGCCGCCGCCGAGACCGTGCCCGTCGCCCTGGCCCTGGCGACCGCGGCCCGGGGCCGGTTCGCCCAGGCGGTGCCCGCGGCGGCCTGCCTGTCGCGGGTCGCCGACTCGGCGCCCGCCCTGGCCGGTGCGCTGACCGGCGCCCTGGGCGGGGCGGGCACCGTCCCGGCGGGCTGGCGGGAGTCCTGCCGCACCCTGGCCGGCTGCGCGCTGCCGCTGTTCGCCGGAACGGACCTGATCGAACTCGCCGGGATGCTGGCAGCCACGGAACCGGCCACCCCGGGTGGACAATTCCGGCATGACACCCAGAACGCCCGCAGTGGCCGGGCCGGACACCACGACGCTCACCCTGGATGAACGCATCACCGGCGCACTCGTCGGGGCGGCCGTCGGCGACGCGCTCGGCGGCCCCGTCGAGGGCTGGACCCCGCAGCAGATCGCCGAGCGCCACGGCGGCCGGGTGAGGGGCGTCGTGGGCCCCTGGCACGGCGACGACTGGCGCACCGCGCGGCCGATCGCCCCGTACCACAAGGGTGACGGGCACGTCACCGACGACACCTTGATGACCCACGCGCTGGTGCGGGTCTACGACACCGTGCGCGACCACCTCGACGCGTACGCGGTCGCCGACCACCTCGTGCCCGACCTGATGTCGCGCCCCCGCTGGATCCCGGAGCTGGAGGCCGAGGCGCTGCCCCTCCAGCGGATCTTCCTCGCCGAGAAGTGGATCGTCACACGGCTGCACTACGGGCACGCCGACCCCCGTGAGGCGGGCTCCGGGAACATCGTCAACTGCGGTGCGGCGATGTACATGGCGCCGGTCGGCCTGGTGAACGCTGCCCACCCCCGGGCGGCGTACGCCGAGGCACTGGACGTCGCCGGAGCGCACCAGTCCTCGTACGGGCGGGAGGCGGCCGGGGTCCTCGCGGCCGCCGTGGCCGCGGCCTGCGTGCCGGGGGCGACGCCCTCCTCCGTCGTCGACACCTGCCTGGCGCTCGCCAAGGACGGGACGCGCGCGGCGATCGAGGCGGTCTGCGAAGCCGCCTCGGGCCACACGGACTTCGAGTCGGCGCTGGCTCCGCTACGGGCCGCGGTGGCGCCCTTCGACACGGTGGGCCCGCACTACCGCGACCCCTCGCTCGGTGCCCGGCGGCCGTCCCGGCTGCACGCGGTCGAGGAGCTGCCCGTGGCGCTCGGCATGCTGCTGGTGGCCGGCGGCGACTACCGGCACGCGGTGCTCGGATCGGTCAACTACGGCCGGGACTGCGACTCCATCGCGACGATGAGCGGGGCGATCGCGGGCGCGCTGCACGGCGAGCGGGCGGTCCCCGGCGAGTGGGCGAAGACGGTCGCCGACGCCAGCCGCCTGGACCTGCACGCACCGGCCAGGACTCTGGCGGAGGTGGCCCGTGAGGTCTTCGGCCGGGACACCGCCCGCCGCCGGGCCCACGAGTCGGCGTTCGCCGCGCTGGCCGGCCCGCGATGACCGTACGCCTGACCTGGGCGCAGCCGGAGGACCTGGTGGGCCATGAGCTGCGCCAGGCGGCGCTCGACGGCCGGGACGCGTCCGGGGTCGAGCGGCGCTGGTACGCGGCGGGCGGCTCCCCCGCGCCGGAGCGGGCGGGCGCCTCCGCGGCCCCGGCGCCGCCCGGGCTGCGTGCGCTGGCCGGGCAGCTGCTGGACGAACTCGCCCTGCTGGAGAACCCGTCGGCGGATGACGAGCCGACGGAGCTGGCGGCGATCCGGGACGCCTGCCCCCGGTGGCCGGCCCGCCCGGACGGCCCGGTACCGCTCGGGCCGGCGCGGCTGCACGCCGCCTGGCTGGGCCGGGCGGCCGGCTGCCTGCTGGGCAAGCCGGTCGAGAAGCTCCCCCTGGAGGGCATCCGCGCACTGGCGCGGGCCACCGGCAACTGGCCGCTGGACACCTGGTTCACCGACCGCGGGCTGCCCGGCGAACTGGCCGCCGCCTACCCGTGGAACCGGCGTTCGGCGGCCACCTCGCTCGCCGGGAACATCGACGGGATGCCGGAGGACGACGACCTCAACTACCCCCTGCTGGCGCTGCTGCTGTACCGGCGCCACGGCCGGGGGTTCACCACCGGTGACGTCGCCCGGCTGTGGCTGGACGAACTCCCGGCGGGCCGGGTCTTCACCGCCGAGCGCCTCGCGTACCGCAACCTCCTCGCGGGACTCGAACCGCCGGACACCGCCCGGTACCGCAACCCCTTCCGGGAGTGGATCGGCGCCCAGATCCGGGCGGACGTGCACGGCTGGACGCACCCCGGCGACCCGGGCGGGGCCGCCGGACAGGCCCACCGGGACGCGGTCCTGTCCCACACGGCGAACGGGGTGTACGGGGCGATGTTCACCGCGGCCGCGCTCGCCGAGGCGGCGGGGGGCGAGAGCGACGTCCACGGGTGCCTCGCGGCCGGGCTGCGGGTGGTGCCGCCCCGCTCCCGCTACGCCCGCGCGGTGCGCCTGGGCATCGCGGCGGCCCGGGAGGAGGAGGGGTTCGACACCGTCGTGGACCGGCTGCACGCCGTCTACGCCGCCACCCATCACTGGGTGCACGTCCTGCCGAACGCCGCGCTGCTGGCCGCCGCGCTCACCCGCGCGGACGGCGACTTCGGCAGGTCCGTCTGCCTGGCGGTGTCCGGCGGCTGGGACACGGACTCCAACGGGGCCACGGCCGGCTCCCTCGCGGGGCTGCTGGCCGGGCGGCCCGACGCCCTGCCGGAGAGGTGGACGGCCCCGCTCAAGAACCGTCTCGCCACGTCCGTCGCCGGATTCGACGGCATCGGATTCGACTCCCTCGCCGCTCTCACCCACCAGGAGGTACACCGCCCATGACAGTGATCGTGGTGCTCGGCGGCACCAGCATGGACCTGGTCGCCCACGTCGCCCGGGCGCCCGGGCGCGGGGAGACCGTCACGGGCCGCGAGTTCGCGGCCGTACCCGGCGGCAAGGGGACCGGCCAGGCCGTCGCCGCCGCCCGGGCCGGCGGGGAGGTGGTGATGATCGGCGCGGTCGGCACCGACGGGTACGGCCCGCTGCTGCGGGCGCACCTGGAACAGGCCGGTGTGGACACGGGCCTGCTGCACACCGTCCCGGGCCCCAGCGGTACCGCGCACATCGTCGTGGACGACGGGGGCGCCCGCTCGGCCGTGGTGGTCCCCGGCGCCAACGGCACGGTCACCGGACTCGGCCCCGGCGAGCGTGCCGCCATCGCGTCGGCCGGCCTCCTCCTGCTCCAGCTGGAACTCCCGGCGGCCGCGGTGACCGACGCGGCACGCGCCGCGCGTTCCCTGGGCGTACGGACCGTCCTGACGCCCTCCCCCGTACGGCCGCTGCCCGAGGGGCTGCTGGACGCGGTCGGCCTGCTGGTCCCCGACGAGCACGAGGCGGCCGCGCTCACCGGTTTCGGTGATCCGCACGCCGCCGCGCAGATCCTCCTGCGGCAGGTCCCGGAGGTGGTCGTCACCCTCGGCGCCCGGGGCTGCCTGTACGCGGCGAGGGGCGAGGAGCCCGTCCTGTTCCCGGCTCCGGAGGCCACCGCGGCCGGCACGGCCGGCGCCGGGGACGCCTTCGTGGGCACCCTCGCGGCAGCACTGGCCGAGGGCCGGGCCGTGCCGGAGTCCCTGGCCTCGGCCTCGGCCGCGCTCTGCGTCCGGCGGCCCGGCGCCTCGGCGTCCCTGCCCCGCCGCGGTGGGACCGAGGCGGCGTGAACGAGTCCGTCGCCCCCCTGGCCGGTCTGCGGGTCCTGGACCTCGCCACGCTCTTCGCCGGGCCGCTCGCGGCCACCATGCTCGGTGACTTCGGTGCCGAGGTCGTCAAGATCGAGCATCCGCTCAAGCCGGACCCTTCCCGGGGGCACGGTCCCGCGAAGGACGGGGTCGGCCTGTGGTGGAAACTGCTCGGCCGCAACAAGCGCACCATGACGCTGGACCTGTCCTGCCCCGGCGGGCGGGACGTCCTGCTGCGGCTGGCCGCGGAGGCCGACGTGGTCGTCGAGAACTTCCGGCCCGGGACCCTGGAGCGCTGGGGGCTGGGCTGGGAGGAGCTGCGGGCCGTCAATCCCCGCCTGGTGCTGACCCGGGTCACCGGCTTCGGCCAGTTCGGCCCGTACGCCCGCCGCCCCGGTTTCGGCACCCTCGCCGAGGCGATGAGCGGGTTCGCCGCGGTCACCGGCGAACCGGACGGCCCGCCGACCCTCCCGCCGTTCGGGCTCGCCGACTCGATCGCGGCGCTCGCGACGGCGTACGCGGTGATGACGGCCCTGGCCGGGCGCGACCGGACGGGCGAGGGCCAGGTGGTCGACATGGCGATCATCGAACCGATCCTGACGGTGCTGGGGCCGCAGCCGCTCTGGTACGACCAGCTCGGCTACGTCCAGCCGCGCACCGGCAACCGCTCCCGCAACAACGCGCCCCGCAACACCTACCGGACCGCCGACGGGCACTGGGTGGCGGTCTCCACCTCGGCCCAGTCGGTCGCGGAGCGGGTGATGCGGCTGGTGGGGCGGCCGGAGCTGACCGAGGAGCCGTGGTTCGCCTCCGGGACGGGCCGGGCCGAACACGCCGGCGAACTGGACGAGGCAGTCGGTCACTGGGTCTCCCGGCGCACCCGGGAGGAGGCGGTGTCCGCGTTCGAGAAGGCCGAGGCGGCGATCGCACCGGTCCAGGACGTCCGGGACGTCATGGAGGACCCCCAGTACCGGGCCCTGGGCACCCTCGTCGAGGTGGACGACCCGGAGCTGGGACCGCTCAGGATGCAGAACGTGCTGTTCCGGCTGTCGGGCACACCGGGGGCGATCCGCTGGGCGGGCCGTCCGCACGGCGCGGACACGGAGGAGATCCTGGCGGAACTGGGCCTGTCCGCGGAGCGGATCTCCTCCCTGCGCGCGGACGGGGTGCTGTGAGGGTCCGGGCCCCCGGACCGGCCGGGGGCGCGGCGGGCGGCCCGGCAGGTGCCGCGGGCCCCGCGGCCGTGGCGCTCACCTGGCTGTACGTCCCCGGGGACCGGCCCGAAGTGGTGCGCAAGGCGCTCGGCGCGGGGGCGGACGTGGTGATCGTCGATCTGGAGGACGCGGTCGCGCCGGACCGCAAGGAGTACGCGAGGGCGGCGACCGCGGAGCTCCTGTCCGATCCCCTCACGGCGGACCCGGCGGGGGTCCCCGTCCATGTCAGGGTCCACGGGGAGGACGACGTACGGGCGCTGGCCGCGCTGCCGGGGCTGGCCGGGATACGGCTCCCGAAGATCACGCACGCGGCGTCGGTGCACCATGTCGCCGCGCTGGCACCGGGGGTCGGGCTGTACCCGCTGCTGGAGTCGGCGCTGGCCGTCGAGCACGCGTACTCGATCGCGGGCGCCCATCCCGGCGTACGGGGCGTCGCCCTGGGCGAGGCGGACCTGCGGGCCGACCTGGGCGTACGGGACGACACCGGGCTCGACTGGCCGCGCAGCCGGGTGGTGGTCGCCGCCCGGGCGGCCGGGCTGGCCCCGCCGGTCATGTCGGTCTTCCCCGACGTGCGGGACCTCGCGGGGCTGCGGGACTCCTGCCGGCACGGCCGGGGGCTGGGCCTGCTGGGCCGGGCCGCGATCCATCCCCGGCAGCTCCCGGTGATCGAGGCGGCGTTCCGGCCCACCGCGCGGGAGATCGAGGCGGCGGAGCAGATCGTGGAGGCGGCCCGCACCGAACGGGGGGCGCAGGCTCTGCCCGACGGGCGGTTCGTGGACGCGGCGGTCCTCGCCACGGCCCGGCGCACCCTGTCACTGGCACACCGGGGGGACGCCGGCTGAGCGCGGGGACGCGACGGTGCGGGCGCACGGGGGCGGACGGCCCCGGGCAGCGCGAAGGGCGGGTGGGTCCGGTTCCGGGGAACCGGGCCCACCCGCCCTTCGCGGCGTGGAAGCCGTCAGCTCTTCTCGGCCTTCTGCGGGGAGGCGTCCTTCCGCGGGGTGGTGTCCTCGTCGGACGGCCCGGGGTCCGCACCGCCGGCGGGTGCCTCCGCTCCCGTGCCCCCGGCGCCGCCGCCGGTGTCCTGGCCGTCCGGGGCGCCCTCGGTGTCCTGGGTGTCCTCGGCGCCGCTTCCGGCGTCCGGGGTCCCGTCCCCGGCCCGCTCCGCCGCGGCCGGCTCGACGATCTCCTCGCGGCCGGGCCGGATCTTGGCCGAGACCACGATGTAGGTGACCGCCAGGGCGAAGACGATGATCGCCGTCCACACGTTGAGCCGGAGGCCCAGCACGTGGTGCGCCTCGTCGACCCGCATGTACTCGATCCAGCCGCGGCCCGCGCAGTACGCGGCGACGTACAGCGCGAACGCCCGGCCGTGTCCCAGCTCGAAGCGGCGGTCGGCCCAGATCACCAGCAGGGCGACACCGACGCACCACAGGGACTCGTACAGGAAGGTCGGGTGGTAGGTGCCCGCCACCCGGTTGGCGCCCTCGCTGATCTCCAGCGCCCACGGCACGTCGGTCGGCTTGCCGTACAGCTCCTGGTTGAACCAGTTGCCCCAGCGGCCGATGGCCTGGGCGACGGCGATACCGGGGGCGAGGGCGTCGGCCCAGGCGGGCAGCGGGATCCCGCGGCGGCGGCAGCCGATCCAGGCGCCCACCGCGCCGAGCGCGATGGCACCCCAGATACCGAGGCCGCCCTCCCAGATCTTGAAGGCGTCGACCCAGTTCTCGCCGTCGCTGAAGTACAGCTGGTAGTCGGTGACGACGTGGTAGAGCCGGCCGCCGACGAGACCGAAGGGCACCGCCCAGACGGCGATGTCGGCGACGGTGCCGGCTTTGCCGCCCCGGGCGATCCAGCGCTTGTTGCCGATCCAGACGGCGACGAAGACACCGATGATGATGCAGAACGCGTAGCCGCGGAGCGGGATCGGGCCGAGCTCGATCACGCCGGTCGACGGGCTGGGAATGAAGGCAAGGTTCATGGCGGGGTCGACGCTACCTTGCCGGAGTGCACGTATGGCAAGCAGTGCGGCAACTTCGTCGCGGGTCGGGCCGGGTGCCGGGCCTCCGCGGGGCGGCGGCCCGGCACCGTGGCGGGGTCACGGCGGCGTCAGCTGTCGTAATCGACGGAGAGCTTCCCGGAGACCGGATAGGTCTGGCAGGTCAGCACGTAACCGGCCTCGACCTCGGCCCGTTCCAGGGCGAAGTTGCGCCGCATCTCCGTCTCGCCGTCTGTCACCAGGGCCCGGCAGGTGCCGCAGACACCGCCCTTGCAGGCGAAGGGCAGGTCGGGGCGGGTGCGCTGGGCGCCGTCGAGGAGGGTCCGGTCCCGGGGCAGGGAGGCGGTGGTCGAGCGGCCGTCGAGGGTCACGGTCACCTCGCTGACAAGGCCGCCGGGGCCGGCCTCCTCGTGGCGGGCCCCGTGGACGGGTTCGTCGTCGGCGAAGAACAGCTCCTGGTGGACCCGGTCCCCGGGGACACCGAGACCGGCCAGGACCTGCCGGGCGTCACGGACCATGCCGTGCGGTCCGCACAGCCACCAGTGGTCCGCCGTCCGCACGTCGACCAGGGCCCCTATGAGGAGGGAGAGCCGCCCGGCGTCCAGCCGGCCGGAGAGGATCTCCGTCTCGCGGGGTTCCCGGGAAAGCACATGGGCCAGCTGGAAGCGGTCCGGGTACAGGTCCTTCAGGTCCGCCAGTTCGTCGGCGAACATCACCGTGCCGGAGCGGCGGTTGCCGTAGAAGAGGGTGACGGCCGAGGCGAGGTCCGCCGCCAGGACCGATTCGGCGATGGAGAGCATGGGGGTGATGCCCGAGCCCGCCGCGATCAGCACATGGTGGCCCGGCGTGCCCAGGTCGGGGGTGAAGGAGCCGGTGGGCGCCATCACCTCGACGGTGTCGCCGGGGCGTACGTCGTGGACCAGCCAGGAGGAGAACAGGCCGCCGGGCACGACCCGCACCCCGATACGGGGCGCGGAACCGGCCGGCGAGCAGATGGAGTACGAACGGCGTTCGTCCCGGCCGTCGATCTCGCGCCGCAGGGTCAGCGACTGGCCGGGGGCGAAGGCGAACTCCTCGGCGAGGTCCTCGGGGATCTCGAAGCCGACGGCGGCGGCGTCCGCGCAGAGCGGCTCCACCGCGGCGACCCTCAGCCGGTGGAAGGCCGGACGGCGGCGGGGGCGCGTGGGTACCGCCGTGGCGGGGGCGGGCGGGGCCATCAGATCTCCTTGACGTACTCGAACGGCTCACGGCAGGCGCGGCAGCGCCGGAGCGCTTTGCAGGACGTGGCGGAGAAGCGCGAGGTCTCCTCGGTCTCCGGCGAACCGCACCGCGGGCAGGGCACCGTGCGCCGGGTGGGCGACAGGACGAGGGCTACGGGCCCGCGCGGGGCGGCCGCGGGCGGGGCGATGCCGTGCTCGGCCAGCTTCCGGCGGCCGGTCTCGGTGATCCAGTCGCTCGTCCACGGCGGGTCGAGGACGGTGCGGATCTCCACCCGGGCGTAGCCCGCGTCCCGCAGCCGGGCCGCGACGTCCGCGCGCATCTCCGCCATGGCCGGGCAGCCGGAGTAGGTGGGGGTGAGGCCGGCGACGACGGTGCCGTCCTCGCCCACCTCTACGTCCCGCAGGACACCGAGGTCGGCCAGGGTCAGCATCGGCAGCTCGGGGTCCGGGACCTGTTCGGCGATCCGCCGGGCCCGCCGGGAGTCGGCCCGGGCGGTCACCATGTCGCCCCCGGGTGCGCCCGGGCCACGCTCTGCAGTTCGGTGAGCAGCGGGGCGAGGTGTCCGGTGTGTTCGCCGTCGCGGCCGTTCTCCGGGAGCGGCCTGCTCGCGGGCAGGTCCAGCCCTGCCGCCTCCGTGACCTGCCGCAGATCGGCGAGGACCTCTTCCCGCACGTCGTGGGCCCTGAACAGCTCGCCCAGGTACGGGACGATCCGCTCCAGCGCCTCGGCCGTCCGGCGGTGCGACTCCTCGGTGCCGTCTCCCAGCCGCACGGTCCACTCGGCCGCGTACTGGCGGTGGTAGGCGAGTTCCTTGACGCCCTTGGCGGCGACGGCCGCCAGCACCGGGTCGCGGTGGCCGGTGAGCTGCCCGAAGTGCGCGAGGCGCCAGCTGGACAGCACCAGCAGCCGCACGACGGTGAAGGCGAAGTCACCGCCCGGGAGTTCGGCGAGGCGCACGTTGCGGAAGTCGTCCGCGTCGCGGAGGTAGGCGTAGGCGTCCTCGTCACGGCCGGTGCCGTCGGTCCGGCCGGCCCGGGCGTACAGCAGGCGCGCCTGGCCGAGGAGGTCGAGGCCGATGTTGGCCAGGGCGACCTCCTCCTCCAGTTCGGGTGCCCGGGTGATCCATTCGGCGAGCCGCTGGGCGCTGACCAGGGCGTCGTCGGCGAGGGCCACGCACTGTGCGGCCAGCGCCACGGTGTCCATGTCTTCGGGCACGGAGGTGTCCACGCCGTGCAGGGGATCCTCGAAACCGGTGCCGAACGCCCACCGGGTGCCGTCCTGGTCCCCCTCGGCGAGGGCCGTGTGGACGCGGTCGTCACTCATGCCCTGCTCCTAGATGTGGGGGATGTCGTCGGGGATGTCGTAGAAGGTGGGGTGCCGGTAGACCTTGTCGGCACTGGGGGCGAAGAACGGGTCCTTCTCGTCGCGGGTGGAGGCGGCGATGTGCTGCGAGCGCACCACCCAGATGCTGACGCCCTCGTTGCGCCGGGTGTACAGGTCGCGGGCGTGGGTGAGCGCCATCGCGTCGTCGGCGGCGTGCAGCGAACCGACGTGGACGTGGTTGAGTCCGCGCTTTCCGCGTACGAACACCTCGTACAGGGGCCAGCCCTGCTTGCCGGGGGTCATGCCGCCGCTCCTTCCTGGTCGCGGGCCGCCTGCTTGGCCGCGTGGGCGGTGGCCGCCTCGCGCACCCAGGCGCCCTCCTCGTGGGCGGCCCGGCGTCGCCGGATCCGCTCGGTGTTGCACGGGCCGTCGCCCTTGATGACCCGGGCCAGCTCGTCCCAGTCGGGGGTGCCGAAGTCGTGGTGGCCGCGTTCTTCGTTCCAGCGGAGCTCGGGGTCGGGCAGGGTGACGCCCAGCGCGGCCGCCTGCGGGACCGTCATGTCGACGAACCGCCGGCGCAGTTCGTCGTTGCTGTGCCGCTTGATCTTCCAGCTCATCGACCGGGCGGAGTTGGGCGAGGCGTCGTCGGGCGGGCCGAACATCATCAGGGAGGGCCACCACCAGCGGTCGACCGCGTCCTGCACCATCCGGCGCTGGGCCTCGGTGCCGCGCATCATCGTCATCAGCAGTTCGTAGCCCTGGCGCTGGTGGAAGGACTCCTCCTTGCAGACCCGCACCATCGCACGGGCGTACGGCCCGTACGAGCTGCGGCAGAGCGGCACCTGGTTGCAGATCGCCGCGCCGTCGACGAACCAGCCGATCACGCCGACGTCGGCGAAGGTCGGCGTGGGGTAGTTGAAGATCGACGAATACTTCTGGCGGCCTTCGATCAGCCGCTCGGTGAGGTCGGCGCGGTCCGCGCCGAGCGTCTCCGCCGCCGAGTACAGGTACAGGCCGTGCCCGGCCTCGTCCTGCACCTTGGCGAGCAGGACGGCCTTGCGGCGCAGCGAGGGGGCGCGGGTGATCCACTCGCCCTCCGGCTGCATCCCGATGATCTCCGAGTGCGCGTGCTGGGCGATCTGCCGGATGAGCGTTGCCCGGTATCCGTCCGGCATCCAGTCACGCGGCTCGATCCGCTGGTCGCGCGCGATCGTCGCGTCGAAGTGCTTCTGCCCGGGCTCCGGGGGCGGCGCCTCGGCGGGGCCTGTCGTCGTCATCGATACCAACTTCCCAACCGACCATTCGTTCGGTCCAGTGTGACGCGTCTTCCTCCGCCAGGCAAGACCCCGGCCGGACCGGGCCGGCGCGGAGTCGCGGCCCCTTGACACGGGGCGGGCACGGCTGGATTACTGAGCCCGTGGCGCATGCTGACCGAATGGTCGGTCGGCAGACGGGTCCGGTGCGCGGGCCCGTGCCGCGGGAACGCCCCCGGAACACGTGCGCCACGGCGGTGGCGTCCGCCGCCGGTGCGGCCCGGCGGACGGCACAGCGGTCCACCAGCGCAGCGGGGGCGGCCGGCACCGGACCGCCGGGACACCGGGCGGCGCGGCGGACGGCACGCGGGGCACGACGACGAGGGAGTCGCGATGAGTACCGAACCGAAGGGCGTGGCGGCTCCGGCGCGGACGGCCGCGGGGCACCGCCCCGCCCGCCTGGGGGATGCCCTCCCCGAGGACCTCCTGGACGGCGCCGAGCGCCTTGACGCGCAGGAGCTGAGGGCGCTTCAGCTCGGCCGCCTCAGATCGACCCTCCGTCACGCGTACGACAACGTGGAGCTGTACCGGCGGAAGTTCGACGCGGCCGGGGTCGCCCCGGAGGACTGCCGCACGCCGGAGGACCTGGCGCGTTTCCCCTTCACCACCAAGGCCGACCTGCGGGAGACCTACCCCTTCGGCATGTTCGCCGTGCCCATGGAGGACGTACGGCGCGTCCACGCCTCCAGCGGCACCACCGGCCGCCCCACGGTCGTCGGCTACACCGAGCGGGACCTGTCCGTCTGGGCGGACCTGGTCGCCCGCTCCATCAGGGCGGCGGGCGGGCGCCCCGGGCACAAGGTCCACATCTCCTACGGCTACGGGCTGTTCACCGGCGGCCTGGGGGCGCACTACGGGGCCGAGCGCGCCGGATGCACCGTGATCCCGGCCTCCGGCGGCATGACGGCACGGCAGGTCCAGATCATCACGGACTTCGAGCCCGAGATCATCATGGTCACGCCGTCCTACATGCTCACCCTGCTCGACGAGTTCGAGCGGCAGGGCGTCGACCCGCGCGGCACCTCCCTGAAGGTGGGCATCTTCGGGGCCGAGCCGTGGACGGAGGAGATGCGACGGGAGATCGAGGACCGCATGGACATCCACGCGGTCGACATATACGGCCTCTCCGAGGTCATGGGCCCCGGCGTCGCGCAGGAGTGCGCCGAGACCAAGGACGGTCTGCACGTCTGGGAGGACCACTTCTACCCCGAGGTGGTCGATCCCTTCGAGACCGCCGTCCTGCCCGAGGGGGAACGAGGCGAGCTGGTCCTCACCTCCCTCACCAAGGAGGCGCTGCCGGTCATCCGCTACCGGACCCGTGATCTGACCCGGCTGCTGCCGGGGACCGCGCGGCCCGCGTTCCGCAGGATCGAGAAGATCACCGGCCGCAGCGACGACATGATCATCCTGCGGGGGGTGAACGTCTTCCCCACCCAGATCGAGGAGATCGTGCTGCGCACGCCCGCCGTCGCGCCGCACTTCCAGCTGGAGCTCACCCGCCGTGGGCGGATGGACCGGATGACGGTGCGCGTCGAGGCCCGGCCCGGGGCCGGGGCCGGGCAGCGCGAGGCGGCGGCGGAGGCGATCGCGCAGGGTGTGAAGGACGGTGTGGGGGTGAGCGTCGAGGTGACGGTCGTGGAGCCGGAGACCCTGGAGCGCTCGCTCGGCAAGATCCACCGCATCAAGGACCTGCGCGGCACCTGACCAGGGCCCCGGCCGGCCACAGCCCCGGACGGCCGGGGCCGGGGGCCGGCCGGCCTGATCCGGAACGGCCGGCCCGATCCGGTACCGGCCGGATCAGGCCGGCCCGATCCGGCCGGCCCGAAGGGTCCGCCCGCGAGCCGACCGGTCCGGAAGCCGGCCCGTGCCGGTGGGGAACACACCCCGGTTCCGGTGGGAACCACGCCCCGGTCCCGGTGGGGTGCGTATCCCGCCCCCGACAGGATCCGCACCCCGGCCCCGGCGGGGACCACGCCCCGGCGCGGTCCGGTCTCAGGACAAGGGAGGGGTCCCGCTCACCCTGCCCGGCTCCTTGCCCCTGCCGGCGTCGGCCACCCACTTCTTGAGGCGGGCGACGGAGATCTCCTCGTCCCCCTTCTTCGGGAAGACGGACTCCCCGTCGAGCAGCACGGTCGGTGTCCCCCGGAAACCGCCTTCCGAGAACGCCTTGTCCGACTCCTCGACCCAGCTGTCGTGTGCGCCGTCCTCCACGCAGTCGCGGAAGGCGGGGGTGTCCAGGCCCTTCACCTCGCCGGCCAGCTCGATCAGCTTCGCGTTGTCGCCGAACGCGTCGTCGGCCTCGGGGGGCTGGTTCCGGTAGAGGACGTCGTGGTAGGCGGCGAACTCACCCGCGTCCTGCGCGCAGGCGGCGGCGTTGGCCGCCCGCAGGGAGCCGCTGCCGCCGAGATTGCCGTCGATGATCGTGGCCAGGTGGTACTCCGCCTTGACCTGGCCGCTGTCCACCAGCTCCGCGACGGTCTCCCGGAAGGCGTTCTCGAACTGGGCGCAGACCGGGCAGCGGAAGTCCTCCCAGATGGTGAGCGTCACCGGGGCGTCGCCGGCCCCGACCCGGAGGGCGAGCCTGTCCTTCCCCGTCGCCCCGGACGGGGCCACCACCGGGCCCGCCGTGCCGCCGCCCCCGTCCTTCCCCGTGTTCGCCGCGATCAGGCCGACGACGGCGGCCAACGCCAGCACCCCCACCACGGCGGCCGACACGATCAGGGTGCGGCGCCTGCGGTCGCGCGCCCGGTCCAGCTCACGCTGCTGGACGAGCCGGTCACGCGCGGTTCTCTTTCGCTCTTGGCTGTTCTCACTCACACCGCGCAAACGAACCGGGGAGGCGCGCGAGCGCCTCCCCGGTCCCAGGTCCACCCGGAAGGATGACGGTCAGACGCCGCGCCCGCGCACGCCCTCGGCGAGTTCGCCCGCCAGCGCGCGGACCGCTTCCAGCCCCGCCGCCTCGTCCGGGGCGTCCAGCATCCGCTTGACGAAGGCCGATCCGACGATCACCCCGTCCGCGAAGCCGGCGACCTGCCGGGCGTGCTCACGGGTCGACACGCCGATGCCCACGCAGACCGGCAGCTCGCCGGCCGCGCGGGTGCGGCGCACCAGCTCCTGAGCCTGCTCACCGACGGACTCCCGGGTTCCGGTCACGCCCATCAGGGAGGCGGCGTACACGAAACCGGACCCGGCGGCGGTGATGGTGGCGAGCCGTTCGTCCTTGCTGCTCGGGGCGACGACGAAGACGGTGGCCAGGGAGTGCTTCTCAGCGTGCTCCCGCCACAGCGCGGACTCCTGGACCGGCAGGTCGGGCAGGATGCACCCGGCGCCCCCCGCCTCGGCGAGCTCGGCGGTGAAGCGTTCCACGCCGTAGCGGTCGACGGGGTTCCAGTACGTCATGACGAGGATCGGCGCACCGGTCGCCTCGTACGCCTCGCGGACCGTGCGCAGGATGTCGGCGATCCGGACCCCGCCGCGCAGCGCGATGTCGTCGGCGGTCTGGATGACCGGCCCGTCGAGGACCGGGTCGCTGTGCGGCAGGCCGACCTCGATCACGTCGGCGCCGCCCGCGACGGCCGCCTTCACCGCGGCGATGCCGCCCTCGACGGTCGGGAACCCCCCGGGCAGGTAGGCGATCAGCGCGGCCCTGTCCTCGGAGGCGGTCCTGGCCAGGGTGTCGCTCAGCAGTTCTCGGTTGCCGCTCACTTGGTGACCTCCACGTCCCCGTCGGCCGCATCGGCTTCGACGACCGCGTCCGCTCCGTCGTACAGACCGAAGTAGCGCGCGGCCGTGTCCATGTCCTTGTCGCCCCGGCCGGACAGGTTGACCACGATCAGCCCGTCCTTGCCGAGCTCCCTGCCGACCTCCAGGGCCCCGGCCAGCGCGTGCGCGCTCTCGATGGCCGGGATGATGCCCTCGGTACGGGAGAGGAGGCGCAGCGCCCGCATGGCGGCGTCGTCGGTGACCGCGCGGTACTCGCCGCGTCCGACGTCCTTGAGGTAGGCGTGCTCGGGACCGATGCCCGGGTAGTCCAGACCGGCCGAGATGGAGTAGGGCTCGGTGATCTGGCCCTCGTCGTCCTGGAGGACGTAGGAGCGGGAACCGTGCAGGATCCCGGGCTCCCCCGCGGTCAGGGTCGCCGCGTGCTCACCGGTCTCCACCCCGTGCCCGGCCGGCTCGCAGCCGATGAGCCGGACGTCCGGGTCGGGGATGAAGGCGTGGAAGAGCCCGATGGCGTTGGACCCGCCGCCGACACAGGCGACCGCCGCGTCGGGCAGCCGGCCGGTGCGCTCCAGGATCTGGCGGCGCGCCTCCACCCCGATCACCCGGTGGAAGTCGCGGACCATCGCCGGGAAGGGGTGCGGCCCCGCGACCGTGCCGAAGAGGTAGTGCGTACGGTCGACGTTGGCGACCCAGTCGCGGAACGCCTCGTTGATGGCGTCCTTGAGCGTCCTGGAGCCGGACTTCACGGCGACGACCTCGGCCCCGAGCATCCGCATCCGCGCCACGTTCAGCGCCTGCCGCTCGGTGTCGATCTCGCCCATGTAGATGGTGCACTCGAGCCCGAAGAGGGCGCAGGCGGTGGCGGTCGCGACACCGTGCTGTCCGGCGCCGGTCTCCGCGATGACCCGGGTCTTGCCCATCCGCCGGGTGAGGAGCGCCTGGCCGAGCACGTTGTTGATCTTGTGCGACCCGGTGTGGTTGAGGTCCTCGCGCTTGAGGAGGACGCGGGCCCCCCCGGCGTGCTCGGCGAAGCGGGGCACCTCGGTCAGGGCGCTGGGGCGGCCCGTGTAGTTGACCATGAGCTCGTTGAGCTCGGCGGCGAAGGACGGATCGGCCTTGGCCTTGTCGTATTCGACGGCCACCTCGTCCACGGCGGCGACCAGCGCCTCCGGGATGAACTTGCCACCGAACGCGCCGAAGTAGCCCTCGGCGCTGGGGATCAGACCCTCCGGGTCCGGAATGAAGAAGTCGGACGACATTTTCGACGTGCTCCTCGGAACATCGCAACGGGTGATGGCACCGTATGCGCCGTGGGCAGAGCGCCGTACCGGCCGCAGGGCGGTCGGGTACGGCGGGCCGTCCGGAGCCCTCCGGGCACGGAGAGCGGCTCCCCCTGGTGCTGCGGAGGGCCGGTGGACGTCCGGGGCTCGCTACGGCGCGGACCCCGGGCGCCATCGCATCCCGTTGACCTGTCCCGGCTCGTCGCCGATCACGTACCGCACCCGCCGTCCGTGCACGCGCCGGGCGGGCGCGCGGCAGCCGCGCGGCCGGCAGCCGCGCGCCAGCGGGGCGTGCGGCTCCCTGGCCGGGGCGGCCACGGGGCACAGGCCCGGCAGGGCGCCGGGCGCGGGGCGGACGGGGGACACGGCCTGGATCAGCCCCGTCCGTGGCGGAGCGCCGGGTGGGCTCCGGCGGCGACCAGGTCGGCCACGGCCGCCTTGGGGTCGCGGCCGGTGACCAGCGACTCGCCCACCAGCACCGCGTCGGCGCCGGCGTTGGCGTAGGCGATGAGGTCGTGCGGACCGCGGACGCCGGACTCGGCGACCTTGACGATGTGGTCGGGGATCTCGGGGGCGACCCGCTCGAAGGTGGAGCGGTCGACCTTCAGGTCCTTCAGGTTGCGGGCGTTCACTCCGACGATCTTCGCCCCGGCGGCCACGGCGCGCTCGGCCTCCTCCTCGTCGTGGGCCTCGACCAGCGGCGTCAGGCCGATCGACTCGGCGCGCTCGATGAGGGAGACCAGGGCCTCCTGGTCGAGGGCGGCGACGATCAGCAGGGCGAGGTCGGCGCCGTACGCGCGCGCCTCCCACAGCTGGTAGGAGGTGACGATGAAGTCCTTGCGCAGGACGGGGATGTCGACCTTGGCGCGGACGGCCTCCAGGTCGGCGAGGGACCCGCCGAAGCGGCGCTCCTCGGTGAGTACGGAGATGACGGACGCGCCGCCGGCCTCGTAGTCCGCGGCGAGCGCGGCCGGGTCGGCGATGGCGGCCAGGGCGCCCTTGGAAGGGCTGGAGCGCTTGACCTCGCAGATGACGGTCACGCCCTCGCCGCGCAGGGCGGCGACCCCGTCCTTGGCCCGGGGGGCGCGCGCGGCGCGTTCCTTGAGCTCGTCGAGGCTGACGCGCGCCTGCCGCTCCGCGAGGTCGGCGCGGACGCCGTCGATGATCTCGTCGAGCACACTCACGTGAGCGGCCCCCTTCCGGAACGGTGATGGAACAGGATCAGCCGTATCGATGGTATCCGCAGGAAGGCACCGGGTCCGCATCCGGTGGCCGTCCGTCCCACCAGCTGGGCATTCACGGGGCCAGGGCGGAGCCGAACGGCAGGTTCCGTACGACGGAGAAGACCAGGAGGGCGGCGCCGACCGCCCACCAGTGCGTGTTCGTCAGACCGATCCGCAGCTGCCTGCCCTGAGCGGCCCGGACCACCCAGAGCAGCCACACCGCCGCGAAGACGGCGTAGCCGAGGACCGCGGCCGCGTTGGCGCCGAACGCGGTGGCGAGGTCGCCGTGGGCGAAGGCGTGGGCGCTGCGCAGCCCTCCGCAGCCGGGGCAGAACACCCCGGTGAAGCGGAGCAGGGGGCAGGCCGGGTAGTGACCGGACTCGTTGGGGTCCACCGCGGCCACGTAGCCGAACGCGCCGACGACGACCGCCATGACGCCCGCGGGAGCGAGGAGGCCGCGGAGCCGGGAGGCCCGGGCGGGGGTCCGCGGGGGCGGCTGCCCGCTGCCCGGTGCGCCCGGCGCCGGCCGGGTTCCGGGGTACGGCGGACCGGCGGGTGCGGGGGCGGCGGGGTCCGGGGCGGGGGTAGCTGAGGCGTCCACCCGCCGATTGTGCCCCGGGGACACGGAAAGGCGCAGCCCGCCGGGGGCTGCGCCTCGCGTGTCGGCCCGTACCGCGGTGCGGCGGGTCCGGGCCGGGGCTCCCGCGGCCGCCGGCCGTGGCCCGTACCGCGCACGCGGACCGCCGGGCCGCGGGCCCGGAGCCGGTGCGGCACAGGCGGCCGGCGCGGGCCGGAACCGGTGCGGGCGGGCCGGTACGGCCGTGGGTCAGGAAGCGGTCTGGGCCCGCGCGGCGCGGTTGCGGGCCGCGATGGTCTCGTCCGACTCCTTCGGCATGCCGAGGCCCGCCATCTTCATGGCGTAGCCGACGACCCCGCCGAGGAGGACGACGCCGATGCCGGCCCAGAAGCCCGCCGGGCTCGCCGCCACCATGAAGAGGCCGGCGACGCAGAAGCCGATGAAGGAGATGATGACACCGGTCCAGGCGGCCGGGGTGTGTCCGTGGCTGCTGCCCGCCATGAGTTGCTCCTCGTTGGTGTTGCGCTGGAAGTTCGCTGTTTCGCTGTACGGACCACTTCGCCGTACAGGCTGCTGCGCTGTACTGGAAGCTCATGGCCATTGTCCCGCACGGACCGGCGGGACGTGAGGTGGGGGGTCATGCCTCGCGCGTCGGGTCCTCGCCGCGGTCCAGCGCCTTCCACAGGTCCTCGGGACGGTCCGGGTCCGTGACGGGGGCGGCCTTGCGGGGGCGGGGGGTGCCGTCACGCTCGTAGCGGCCGGACATGGCCGGCCAGCGGCTGCCGAAGCGCAGGGCCAGCAGGCCCGCGAGCAGGATCAGCAGGCCCCCGGCGGCGGTGACGTAGGGCCAGGCGGTGTGGCTGAGGGCCTGGACGGTGGCCGAGGCGTTCCCGGTGGTCTGCGCGGCCATCTCGTCCAGGGTGCCGCGGTCCGAGGCGCCCGCGTAGGCGCTGAGGCCGGCGCCCAGCCCGCTGAGGGCGAGGAGCCCGGCGACGACCAGGCGGCCGGCCCTGCGGACCGCGAAGACGGCGACGAGGGCGGCGAGGCCGACCACGGCCAGCGCCGCGGGCAGCCCGGTGATGTCCTGGCCGTCCGCGCTGAGCGGCAGGGCACCGCCGCCGACGGCCGCCCGGCCCTCGGCCCAGGTCTGGCCGGAGGCGAGGAGGACGACGGTGGCACCGGCCGCCCCGAGCAGCAGGCCCGCGGCCAGGCTGCGGCGGCTTCCGGCGCCCTCGGGGGCGGCGGCTCGGGTACGGGGCTGGGGTACGGGGACAGCAGTCACGTACTCCACTATCCCTCACGGCCTCCGTCGGGCCTCAGCCGGTTCGCCGTGTGCACCGCGCGCAGTACGGCGGCCGCCTTGTTGCGGCACTCGGTGTCCTCGGCGGCGGGATCGGAGTCGGCGACCACCCCGGCCCCGGCCTGGACGTAGGCGGTGCCGTCGCGGAGCAGGGCGGTGCGGATGGCGATGGCGGTGTCGGAGTCGCCGGCGAAGTCGAGGTAGCCGACGCAGCCGCCGTACAGCCCGCGGCGGGTGGGTTCGAGCTCCTCGATGATCTGCAGGGCGCGGGGCTTGGGGGCGCCCGAGAGGGTGCCGGCCGGGAAGCACGCGGTGAGGACGTCGAAGGCGGTGCGGTCGTCCGCGACGCGTCCGGTGACCGTGGACACGATGTGCATCACGTGCGAGTACCGCTCGACGGACATGAAGTCGACGACCTCCACGCTGCCCGGTTCGCAGACGCGCCCCAGGTCGTTGCGGCCGAGGTCGACCAGCATCAGGTGCTCGGCCCGCTCCTTGGGGTCGGCGAGCAGTTCCTCGGCGAGCGCCTGGTCCTCCTGCGGGGTGAGGCCGCGGTGCCGGGTCCCGGCGATCGGGTGGAGCATGGCCCGGCCGTCCTCGACCTTGACCAGGGCCTCGGGGCTCGATCCGACGACGTCGAAGCCGTCGAAGCGCAGGAGGTACATGTACGGCGAGGGGTTGGTGGCGCGCAGCACCCGGTAGACGTCCAGCGCCGAGGCGGTGCAGGGGGTCTCGAAGCGCTGGGAGGGGACGACCTGGAAGGCGTCGCCGGCCCTGATGCGCTCCTTGACCTCCTCGACGGCGTCCTGGTAGTCCGGGCCGCCCCACCGGGCGGTGTACGGCGGGAGCTCGGAGGGCGGGAGGGCGGCGGGGGCGTTGGGCACCGGCCGGGACAGGTCGCGTTCCATGGCGTCGAGGCGGGCGACGGCGTCCGCGTACGCCTCGTCGACCCCGGTGTCCGTGTCGTTGTGATTGATCGCGTTGGCGATCAGCAGGACCGTGCCGTTCCCGTGGTCCAGCACGGCGAGGTCCGAGGTGAGCAGCATCGTCAGCTCGGGCAGCCGCAGGTCGTCGCCGCCGTGCTCGGTGATCTTCTCCAGCCGGCGTACGACGTCGTACCCGAGGTAGCCGACCATGCCGCCGGTGAAGGGCGGCAGGCCCTCGTCGCCGACCAGGTCGCGGGGGGTGTGCAGGGTCTCGGCGGTGGCGCGCAGGGCGTGCAGCGGGTCCCCGTCGAGGGGGACCCCGACGGGCGGGGTGCCGAGCCAGTGGGCCTGCCCGTCGCGGACGGTCAGGGTGGCGGCGCTGCGTACGCCGATGAAGGAGTACCGGGACCAGGTGCGGCCGTTCTCGGCGGACTCGAGGAGGAAGGTGCCGGGGCGCTCGTCGGCCAGCTTGCGGTAGAGCCCCACCGGGGTGTCGCCGTCCGCGAGGAGCCGGCGGCTGACGGGGATGACACGCCGGTCGACGGCGAGCTTGCGGAAGGTCTCGAGATCCATGGCGGCAGACCTTACCGGGGTCCGGTGAGGGGCAGGACGTCCTTGTCGAAGCAGGTGCGGTCGCCGGTGTGGCAGGCCGCGCCCGTCTGGTCGACCTTCACCAGGACGGTGTCGGCGTCGCAGTCCAGGGCGACGGACTTCACCCGTTGGACGTGGCCGGAGGTGTCGCCCTTGACCCAGTACTCCTGGCGGCTGCGTGACCAGTAGGTGCAGCGGCCGGTGGTGAGCGTGCGGTGCAGCGCCTCGTCGTCCATCCAGCCGAGCATGAGCACCTCACCGGTGTCGTACTGCTGTGCGATGGCGGGGAAGAGTCCGTCGGCGCCGCGCCTGAGGCGGGCGGCGACGGCCGGATCGAGACTGCTGGCGGGTGCGGGGCCGGGCGTGCTGGTCATGCGCCCATTGTGCCGCGCCCGGACGCGGGCCCCGGGCGCGCGTCCACTGGGCGGACGGGCGGCCCCGGTCGTACGCTGGCGGGCATGTCGACCCATGCGAAGCGTGAACGTCTTCTGCTCGCCGACCTGTTGGAAGCGGCGGGGCCCGAGGCCCCGACCCTGTGCGACGGCTGGAGGACCCGGGACCTGGCGGCCCACGTCGTGGTGCGTGAGCGCCGCGCGGACGCGGCGGGCGGGATCCTGCTGGGCGCGCTGAAGAACCGGCTGGAGCGGGTGCAGGCCGAGTTCGCCGGGAAGCCGTACGAGGAGCTGATCCAGCTCATCCGTACGGGGCCGCCGAGGATGTCCCCCTTCGGCCTGAAGCAGATCGACGAGGCGGCCAACACCGTCGAGTTCTACCTCCACGCGGAGGACGTGCGCCGGGCCCAGCCCGACTGGTCGCGGCGCGAGCTGGACCCGGTCTTCGCCGATGTGCTGTGGTCCCGTACCGAGAAGACGGCCCGGGTGATGGGGCGCCGCGCCCCGGTGGGCCTGGTGCTGCGCCGCCCCGACGGCCAGACGGTGGTGGCCCACCGGGGGACCCCGGTGGTGACGGTCACCGGGGAGCCCGGGGAGCTGCTCCTGTTCGCGGCCGGGCGGCAGGACGCGGCCCGGGTGGAGCTGGACGGCGACAAGGACGCGCTGGCCCGGCTGCACACGGCGGAGCTGGGTCTCTAGGGGGGTCCGGCGGAGGGGCGCCCGGCTCGTGGCGCCCCTTTTGCCGGGGCCCCTCGGGGCTCCGCCCCCTACCGCCCGCCGGAAGGCGTACGGCCGGGTTCAGGCGCCGGTGCCCGCCCGTGCCGGTGTCCAGCGGGCCCGGTGCCGGGGGCCCGGGGGCGTGGCGCCGGGGGGTTTCGCGCGTGAGGCCAGCAGTCCCAGCAGGAAGCCGGCGGGGATGGTGACGAGCCCCGGGGTCTGCAGCGGGAACACGGCGAAGTCCCACTCCGGGAAGAGCGCGACCGGCGTACCGGAGAACGCCGGTGACAGCACCATCAGGACGACGATCAGCGGCAGGGTCCCGTACACCGTCCAGCGCACCCCCCGGGCCCCGAAACCCGGCCGGAACAGGGCGTGGAACAGGACGGGCGGCAGCACGGAGGCCGCGGCGGCGAACGACAGGGAGAGCAGGACCTGCGGGTTGCGGTCGTGGGTGTAAGCCGAGAGCAGGACGGCGGCGGCGCCGATCGCGACGACCGCCAGGCGGGCCCGCCGGATCTCCCGGCCGGATGCCTTGCCCGCGCCCTGCGCACCGGACTTCGTGGTGAAGTCGCGGGCCAGGGAGGAGGCGGCGGCCAGCGTGATGCCGGCCACCGCGGCCAGGGTGGTGGCGAAGGCGGCACAGGCGACGAGCGCGAACAGCGGGCTCTCACGGGGGCCGCCGGCGGCGGGGTCCAGCGCCCCGGTCACCATCAGCAGCGAGGTGCCTCCGGCGGGGTCGGCGGCGTACAGGAGCTCCCGGCCGACCAGCGCGGAGGCGCCGAGCCCGACGACGACGATGCCGGCGCACAGGACGGCGACGGGGGCCACCGCCCAGACGCCCGCGCGGCGCGCGGTCCGGGCGTCGCGTACCGGGTGCAGCCGCATCGTGATGTGCGGCATGCAGGCGGCACCGAGCACCAGGGTCAGCTGGAAGCCGATCAGGTCGAGCCCGCCCGCGAGCCCGTGGCCGAACTGCAGCCCCGGCCCGGCGTAGTCGTCCCCGGCCCCGCTGCCTTCCCGGGCGGCGTCGAACAGGGCCGACGGCGACCAGCCGAAGCGGGCCAGGACGAGACCGGCGAGCAGGGTGACCGCGGCCAGCACGACGGCGACCTTGAGGATCTGGATGTACCCGGTCCCCCGCATCCCGCCGAACGCCGAGTAGCAGACCATCAGCGTCCCGCTGGCGACGGTGCATCCGGTGAGCGCGCCCTCGGGCAGGCCGAACATGGCGGTCATGACGTGCCCGGCGGTGGTCAGCTGCACGATCAGCAGCGGGGCGAGCACCACGAGGGTGGCCACGCCCAGCGCCCTGCGGACCGAGTTGTCGGCGAGCCGGTCGGCGAGGAAGTCACCGAGGGTGAACACGCCTCTGCGGCGCAGGCGTTCGGCGAACAGCCGCATTACCAGCACCAGGGAGGCGACGGTGGCGAGGGCGAACAGCACCCCGTCGAACCCGGCGAGCGCGACGGAGCCGGTGGTGGACAGCAGGGTGGCGGCGGACACGTAGTCGCCGGCGATGGCGAGCCCGCCGCCGACCGGACCGAGGGAGGACCCGCCCGCGTAGAAGTGGTCGGGGTCGTCCTGGTCGGCGGCGGCGAGCCCGCACAGCAGCAGGGAGACGGCGACGAAGCCGAGGAAGATGACCACGGCCAGGGACCGGGCGTCGAACGAGCCGCTCACCGGGTGTGCTCCACCGGTGCGGATGTGACGGGGGCAGCGAAGGGCATGCGCGCCAGGGCACCAGGCGGGTGCGTCCCGGTACAGCCCCGGGCCGGTGGGCGCGGCGCCCGTACACCCCGCCGCCCCCACAACTGTGCTGGCGCACAAGGCAAGCCGTGTGCGGACGGGGCTCCGCTCCCCCGGCGCAAGGGCCGGTGCGGCGGCTTCCGCGCCGGGTCCGGTCAGCCCGTCAGCAGCCGCCGTGCCGCCAGGGCCAGGGACACCTCGACGGCGTCCGTCGGCCGGGTCAGGCAGCGCCCGGTCAACTGCTCGAACCGCCGCATCCGGTTCAGCACCGTGTTGCGGTGGCAGTACAGCCGTGCCCCCGCCCGCTGCGCCGAGCCGTCGGAGTCCAGCCAGGCGGTCAGTGTCTCGATGAGGACGTCCCGGTCCGCCGGGTCGAGCCGGTCCAGCGGTCCGAGGACCCGGTCGGCCAGCGCGGTCCCGAGCCCCGGCGCGGAGACCACGAGCGCGGCCGGCAGGTGTTCGTCGAGCAGGATCGTGCCGCCCGACGCCGGACAGGCGCGCAGCGCGGTCTCCGCGAGGCGCCGGGCCTCCCCGACCGCGGCGAGCCCCTCCACGACGGAGCTGATGCCCGTACGGGTGCCGGGCGGGGCCGTCAGCTCCGCCGCCATCGCGGCCGGTTCGGCCCGGCCGGGGCCGCCCGGCTCCCCGGCGGTGTCCCCGGGTGCCGGGCCGGCGCCGTCCGGGCCGGGCGGCTCCCCCTCGCCGTCGTCCAGGGCCACGATCGCCAGTTCGGCGTCGGCCGCGGTGTGCCAGAGGACCGTCCGTCCCGGTCCCAGCGTCAGCGGCGGCCGTTCGGTGCCGTGCGGGGCGCGGTGGGCGGGGGCGACCGCCAGTACGGCGTACCGTCCGTGCACCGGCAGGCCCAGTGCCGCGGCGGCGTCCGGCAGGTCGGCGATCCGGGCGGTGCCGTCCAGGAGGGCGGCCGTCATCAGGCGCTGCTGGTTCTCCCGGCGCCAGGCGAGGCGGCGCTCGGCCTGCCGGTAGGCCTCGGCCACCACCGCGCAGTGCTCGTCGACGAAGTTCCAGACGTCGGCCGCGACATGGACGAGGAGCCGGACGTCCTCGGGCCGGCTCCGGGCGGTCTCGTCCACCAGGTCCTGCCAGACCATCGCCCCGCCCATCCGGAAGGCGTGCGTCACCGCGTCGAGCGGTACGCCCTGCTCGGCACGGGTCTCGCCGATCCACCGGGAGGTGCGGTGGGCCGCGTCCCGGCATTCCCGGGGGCTGATCAGCGAGGCGACGTTGTGCCGGAGCGAGTGGTGGACCTCCTGCCAGATCTCGGTGGGCTCGGTCTCCATGGCGGCCCGGTAGCCGGGTTCCTGGTCCCGCAGCGCCTCGACGAGCCGGTCCGTGAGTTCGGGCAGCGCGTCCATCAGCACACGGGCGGCCCGGTGCAGCACGGTGACGGCCTCGCGGTCGGCCAGCGAGCGGAAGCGGCGCGGCAGCGGCGCGGCGGGAGGGGTTCCGTGCAGCGCCCTGATCCGTGAACGTACGACCTGTGGCATGGCGGCCTCCACCGGGAATCGGCCGGATCCGGACGGACCGGCCCCGGTGCGCGCGGCCCGGCATCGGGCACACGCACACCGAATGATCCTGACGTCCGCAGAATGGCATACCGCCCGGTCGGTACCTAGGGGTGTGCGCCGTTCTTCTCATCACGGTCCTGCAACCTCCCGGTAACAGGGCGTGCCGGACGCCGCCCAGGGGTGTCAGCGGTCCAGCAGCCGGGCCAGTTCGGTGCGGGAGCGGACCCCGAGCGTCGCGAAGACGTTGCGCAGGTGGTGGTCGACGGTCCGCGGGCTGACCGAGAGCCGTACCGCCACCTCGCGGTTGGTGGCGCCCTCGGCCACGCAGCGGGCGATGCGCTGCTGCTGGGGGGTGAGCCCGGCCAGCGGTCCGGCCCCGCCCGGGTCCGGTACGTCGACCGCCTCGCCGGCCGCCCGCAGTTCCCCGCCCGCCCGGTCCGCCCAGGCACGCGCCGAGCAGCGTTCGAAGGCCACCAGGGCGTCGCGCAGCGGGCCGCGGGCCTCCCGGGTGCGGCGGCGGCGGCGCAGCCACTGGCCGTGGAGCAGCTGGGTGCGGGCGCGTTCGAAGTCGCCGCCGGCCCGGTCGTGATGGGCCAGGGCCTGCTCGTACCAGGCGGCGGCCCGGTCCGGCGGGGCGAGCAGGGCGCGGCAGCGGGCGAGCAGGGCGGGCGTCTGGAGGTCGGCGGTCCGGGTGGCCCAGAGAGTGAACTCCCTTACGGCCGCTTCCAGTTCATCCGCTCCTTCCTCCGTGCGGCCGGAGAGCGCCATCGCCTCGACGTAGCACGGGACGGCGAGCAGCCGGGTGGCGAAGTGCCCGGTGGCGGGCCCGGGGCGGACCAGCGGCCCGAGCCGGGCCGCCGCCTCGCCGGGCCGTCCGGCCGCCAGGTCGGCGCGGGCGACGGCCCAGGTGGCGAGGGTGGCCGCCTGGGTGAGGCCGTGGGGGCCCGCGCCGGCCAGGGCCGCGTCCGCGTGGGCGGCGCACGCCTCGGCCGGCCCTTCCACGGAGGCGGCGAGCGCGAGCACGGCGTGCAGATGGGTGGCGGCGTTGGGCTGTCCCGTGCGGCGGGCCGCGTGCAGTCCTTCCAGTGCGTGGGCGCGGGCCCTGGCGTGCCGTCCGGCGCGGAGTTCGGCGTAGGCGAGCTGTTCCAGGGCCTGCGGCAGCATGGCCTCGGGGCCCCGGGTGCGTACGGCGGCCAGTGCGCGGGCGCCGGCCCGGCAGGCGGCGTCGATCTCTCCCAGCACCAGGGCGGCGGCCCCGGCCCGCATCAGCTCCCCCGCCCCTTCGGCGCGTTCGACCGCGTCGAGGCAGCACCGCAGCAGCGCGTGGCCCTGCTCGGTGCGGCCGCCGAGCACGGCGCACATCCCGGCCCGGTACTGCGCCATGGGCCGGTCGGCCCCGGTGCCGGGGATACGGGTCATGGCGTCCAGGTAGGCGATGGCGTCCCCCATGTCCCAGGCGGCTTCCGCGGCGCCGAAGAGCGCCTCCAGCGTGCGGCGGGGGTCGTGCGGGGCGAGCAGCGCGGCGGCGGCGAGGAGCACTTCGCGGGCGTCGGCGGCCGGCCCGTCGCGCAGGGCGAGCATGCCCCGTACGTAGGGGGCGGCGCCCTGGGCGGCTCCGGCGCCGACCCGGGCGAGCAGGGCGCGGGCCCGGCCGGTGTCCCCGGCCAGCCGGGCCTGTTCGGCGGCGGCGGCGAAACGGGCGGAGCGCCGGTCCTCGTCGGTGGACAGGGTGGCGGAGCGGGCGAGCGCGGCGGAGCGTTCGGCGTGCGGGCGCGGGGCCGTGGCGGCGGCCTCCATCTGCGCGGCGAGCGCGGCGTCCGGGCCGGGGGCGGCGCAGGCCCGCTGGACGAGGGCGGGGAGGGTGGGCGCGCCGGGCCCGTCGAGCAGGGTGGCGAGCAGTTCGTGGACGGCCCGGCGGCGGCCGGGTGCCGCCCGGTGCAGCACCGCCCGGCTCAGCAGCGGGTGGCTGAAGTGCACGCGGCTGCCGGCGCGCTGGAGGGCCCCGGTGCCGCCGGCCGGGGCGAAGAGGACGCGGTCGAGGTGGGCGGGCGAGAGGCCCGCGCGGTCTCCCGCGCGCAGCAGGAGGGCGGCGTCCGCGCCCGCCCCGTCGGGTTCGTGCTCCTGGGCGGCCGCCGCCAGCAGGAGCAGGGTGCGGGTCTCGGGGGCGAGGTGGTCGAGGTGGGCGGCGTGGGCGTCCAGGACGCCTTCGGCGCCGGGCAGCGGGTAGGGCAGGGCGGTGCGCCCGGCCAGCTGGTCGGGGGTGAGCCGTCCGACGAGCCCGGCCAGCAGCCGGGGGTTCCCGGACGCCTCCCGCAGCAGTTCGCTGCGGACGACGGGATCGGTGTCACCGGTGGCGTCGGTGAGCCGGTCCAGCAGGGCCGCCGCGGCGTCGTCGTCGAGCGGGCCGAGCCGGAGCGTGGGCAGCCCGGTGAAGGCGGTCTCCTCCGTGGCGGACACCAGCACCGTGACGCGGCTGCCGGCCCCGAGCCTGCGGGCGGCGAAGCCGAGCGCGGCCCGCGATTCGGGGTCCCAGGCGTGGGCGTCGTCCACGCAGACGAGCAGGGGCGCGTCGGCGCCGAGCCGGCGCAGCAGGCCGAGCAGGCCGCCGGGGGTGAGCCCGGAGCGCGGCATCCGGTCGGCCGGGACGGGGAGCGGGCCCGGGGCCGAGCAGAGCAGGGCGTGCAGCCCGCTGTAGGGCAGC
The DNA here is from genome assembly GCF_008704555.1 of Streptomyces nitrosporeus. Taxonomy (NCBI): domain Bacteria; kingdom Bacillati; phylum Actinomycetota; class Actinomycetes; order Kitasatosporales; family Streptomycetaceae; genus Streptomyces; species Streptomyces nitrosporeus. The sequence goes on along the minus strand of NZ_CP023702.1, from coordinate 5,837,807 downwards.
CGTTGTTCCGCGGGGGCGGCCGAGGCGTGGAGCACCGGGCCGTGGTGGCGGTCGCGGTGGTGGGCGGCCGCGTGCCCCAGCAGGGCGCTGCGGCCGAGCCCGGGGGGCGCGGTGAGTACGAGGGCTCCGCCGTCACCCGCCCGCAGTCTGGTCAACAGGGCTTCCAGGATGGCGAGTTCACCGCTGCGGCCGTACAGCCGGAGCGGACTGTGCACGGTCGTCGATGGGGTCACCCTTCGACGTTACTTCTGCGTAAACAGCGTCGGAAGACGCGCGTCCGCTCCCGGTTCCCGGCCGGCCGGGTGCGGTGCGGGCTCCCAACGCCCGGCCGGGAGCGCTGTGCACGGGCACAGCGCGGGCCGGGCGGGCCGGGCACGGCCCGTAACGTCGCCGCATGACTCATGAGTTGCGTACCCACGACGGTCTCACCCTGCGCTACCACTCCTGGTCCCGGGAGCCGGTGGCGGCCCTCCCTCCGGTGGTGCTGCTGCACGGTTTCGCCGCCCACGCCCGTCTGAACTGGGAGGGCCCCGGTGTCGTCGAGGCCCTGGTGTCGCGGGGGCGCGAGGTGTACGCCCTGGACGCGCGCGGTCACGGCGGGTCCGACGGGCCGCACGACCCGGCCCGGTACGGCGAGGCGCTGATGGCCCGTGACGTGCGGGGGCTGATCGACCGGATCGGCGCGGACCGGGTGCATCTGGCGGGCTACTCCATGGGCGCGGTGGTCGCGCTGCTGACGGCGGCCGGCGACAGCCGGGTGAGCCGCCTGGTGGTCGGCGGGATCGGCGCCGGGGCGGTGGAGGTGGGCGGCCTGGACACCCGGGCGATGCCCCCGGAGCTGGTGTCCGCCGCCCTGACCGCCGATGATCCCGCGGACGTGCCCGAAAGCGCCCGCGGTTTCCGGGTCCTGGCCGAGGCGTCGGGTGCCGACCGGTTCGCGCTGGCCGCGCAGATCCGGGCGGTCCACCGGGGCGCGCTGCCCCTGGAGCGGATCTCGGTGCCCACCCTGGTGCTGGCCGGGGAGGACGACCCGCTCGCGGTACGGCCCGGGGTGCTCGCCGGCGCGATAGCGGGCGCGGAGCTGGCCGTGCTGCCCGGCGACCATCTGACCGTGGTCCGCGAACCGGGCTTCGCCGGCGCGCTCACCGCGTTCCTGGCGCGGGACTCCGGGGGCGGGGCGGGCGCGGAGACCGCGAAGGGCACCGGGGCCTGACGCCCCGAAGGCCGGGCACGCGGCGGGGCCGGACCGCGGCGCGCGCGGTCCGGCCCCGCCGTCCCGGGATCAGGAGGTGTGCGGGCAGGTGCCCTGGTACTCGGCGATCGTGAGGCTGGCCGACGGCAGCGGGCAGAGGAACTGCTCGTAGCGGGTGTCGTTGTCGATGAAGCGCTTCAGCCACGAGATGCTGTACTTCGCGATCGTGGTGTTGGAGGTGTTCGGGGTGAAGTGGCTGGCCCCCCGCAGCTCCAGGTACGCCTTGTCCAGCGAGCTGGGCAGCGAGTTGTAGAAGGGCTTGGAGTGGGTGGTGACGGACGCGACGGTGTCGCCGTCCGCGCCGATGACCATGGTCGGGGTCTTGACCTCGGGCCAGGTCTTGTCGAGGTTCCAGCCGGTCAGCGGGATCGCCGCCTGCAGCGACGGGCGTTCCTTCGCGGCCTCCAGCGTGCCGCCGCCGCCCATGGAGTGGCCCATCACGCCGAGCCGGGAGGTGTCGATCCGGCTGCGCACCGAGCTCTCCCCGGTGAGGTAGTCGAGGGCGGCGAGCAGCTGGTCGCCACGGCTCGCGGGCTGGTCCATCGTGGTGTTGGTGTCGATGGTGAAGACGACGAAGCCCTGCGAGGCGAGCCGCGGGCCCAGCCAGGCGATGCTCGACTGGTAGGCGGTGAAGCCGGGCGAGATGGCGATCGCGCCGAAGGTGCCGTCCGAGGTGGACGTCGGGTAGTAGATCGTGCCGCCGCCGAAGCCCCTGACCCGGAGCGAGGAGACGGAGGTCTCCGAGACGGCGTACGGGCCGCGGAGCGCCTCGATGCTCGACTGGGTGGGCGCCGGGCCGCGCTCGTACGGGTTGTCCGCGGCCTGTGCCCCGCCGGGCACCAGCGAGATCAGCAGACCGGCGGTGGCGGCGGCGCCGGCCAGGGCGCCCCTGACGGTACGGGAGCGGCTCTTCGTCGTCCGGGGGTGGCGCGGGGAGACGTCGCCGGAGGGGAGGTGCTGCTGCACGAGGGGGGTCCTCTCGGTCGTGGCGTGAACCGCGCCGCGGCCACCGAGGGGACCCGTCGTCCGGGGGTTCTCGGAGGGATGCACCGCGTGGGCCACCGCCGTCATTCGTTGGCGGTGGCCACTCTGGCGGTGCACCCGGCTCCCGGGCATCGGCGAGATGGCCGGTCTTCGGCGACCGGCCGTCTCCGCGGCGGTTTCAGCGGACCGGCTTCCCGGCCTCCCGCAGGGCGCCCTTGACCTCGGAGATCCGCAGGTCACCGAAGTGGAAGACGGACGCGGCCAGGACCGCGTCGGCGCCCGCCTCGACGGCGGGGGCGAAGTCCTCCAGCCGGCCGGCGCCACCGGAGGCGATGACTGGGACGGTGACGTGTGCCCGCACCGCCTTGATCATCTCGGTGTCGTAGCCGTCCTTGGTGCCGTCGGCGTCCATCGAGTTGAGCAGGATCTCCCCGGCGCCGAGCTCCGCGGCCCGGTGCGCCCACTCGACGGCGTCGATGCCGGTGCCCTTGCGCCCGCCGTGGGTGGTCACCTCGAAGGTGCCCTCCGGGGTGCGCCGGGCATCGACGGACAGCACGAGCACCTGGCGCCCGAAGCGCTCGGCGATCTCCCGGATCAGCTCGGGGCGGGCGATGGCCGCGGTGTTGACCCCGACCTTGTCGGCCCCGGCCCGCAGCAGTCTGTCCACGTCGTCCGCGGTGCGCACACCGCCTCCGACGGTGAGCGGGATGAACACCTGCTCGGCGGTGCGCCGCACCACGTCGTAGGTGGTCTCGCGGTCGCCGCTGGAGGCGGTGATGTCCAGGAAGGTCAGCTCGTCGGCGCCCTCGGCGTCGTAGAGCTTCGCCATCTCGACGGGGTCCCCCGCGTCACGCAGGTTCTGGAAGTTGACCCCCTTGACGACGCGGCCGTTGTCCACGTCCAGGCACGGGATGACCCGTACGGCGAGACTCATCGCGTCCCTCCCCGGTAGGCCTCGACCTCGACCTCGACGACCAGGCCCGGGTCGACGAACCCGGACACGACGATCATGGAGGCGGCGGGGCGCACGGCGTCGAACAGCTCCTTGTGGGCGCGGCCCACCTCGTCGGTGTCCCGGGTATGGGTGAGGTACATCCGGGTGCGGACGACGTCCTCACGGCCCAGGCCCGCCTGCGCCAGCGCGTCGAAGGCCACCTGGAAGGCGTTGAGGGTCTGCTCGTACGGGCTGCCGGCGACGATCCTGCCGTCGGCCACCGAGGTGCAGCCGGACACCAGGACGAGACCGTTCGGGAGGGCGACGGCCCGGGAGTACCCGAAGGTGTCCTCCCAGGGGCCGCCGGAGGAGATGCGGCGTACGGGGTCCGTCATCCGGAGACCGCCTTCAGCGCCTCTTCCAGGGTGAACGCCTTGGCGTAGAGCGCCTTCCCGACGATGGCGCCCTCGACGCCCTCGGGGACGAGCGAGGAGATCGCCCGCAGGTCGTCCAGCGAGGAGACGCCGCCGGAGGCGACGACCGGCTTGTCGGTGGCGGCGCAGACGTTCCTCAGCAGTTCCAGGTTGGGGCCCTGGAGGGTCCCGTCCTTGGCGATGTCGGTGACGACGTAGCGGGCGCAGCCCTCGGAGTCCAGGCGGGCCAGCGTCTCGTAGAGGTCGCCGCCGTCGCGGGTCCAGCCCCGGCCGCGCAGCGTGGTGCCGCGGACGTCGAGGCCGACGGCGATCTTGTCGCCGTGTCCGGCGATGACCTCGGCGACCCACTCGGGGGTCTCCAGGGCGGCTGTGCCGAGGTTGACCCGGCGGCAGCCGGTGGCCAGGGCGGCGGCGAGCGAGGCGTCGTCGCGGATGCCGCCGGACAGCTCGACCTTGATGTCCATGGCGCCGGCGACCTCGGCGATCAGCGCGCGGTTGTCGCCGGTGCCGAAGGCGGCGTCCAGGTCGACCAGGTGCAGCCACTCGGCGCCGGCGCGCTGCCAGGCGAGGGCCGCCTCCAGCGGGGAGCCGTAGGAGGTCTCGGAGCCGGACTCGCCGTGGACCAGGCGGACGGCCTGGCCGTCGCGGACGTCGACGGCGGGGAGCAGTTCAAGGTTCGGCATTACAGCGTCTCGATCCAGTTGGTCAGCAGCTGGGCGCCGGCGTCGCCGGACTTCTCGGGGTGGAACTGGGTGGCCCACAGCGCGCCGTTCTCCACGGCGGCCACGAACCGCTCTCCGTGCGTGGCCCAGGTGATCCTGGGGGCACGGATCTTGGCGTTGGTCACTTCGAGGGACCAGTCGTGCGCCGCGTAGGAGTGCACGAAGTAGTAGCGCTCCTCGGGGCCGAGGCCGGCGAAGAGCTGGGAGCCCTCGGGGGATTCGACGGTGTTCCAGCCCATGTGCGGGACGACGTCGGCCTTCAGGGGGCCGACGGTGCCGGGCCACTCGTCGAGGCCCTCCGTCTCCACCCCGTGCTCGATGCCGCGCTCGAAGAGGATCTGCATGCCGACGCAGATGCCCATGACGGGGCGTCCGCCGGACAGCCTGCGGCCGATGATCCATTCGCCGCGGGCCTTCTTCAGCCCGTCCATGCAGGCGGAGAAGGCGCCGACGCCGGGGACGAGCAGGCCGTCCGCGTTCATCGCCCGGTCGAAGTCCCGGGTGATCTCCACGTCCGCGCCGACGTGGGCCAGGGCCCGCTCGGCGGAACGCACGTTGCCGAAGCCGTAGTCGAAGACCACGACCTTCTTCTTGTCGCTCACTGCCGCTACCTCAGTCCCAGAGTCCCTGGATCCGCAGGATGCCCGCCACCAGGCACATCACGGAGCCGATTCCGAGGAGCACGACGACGCCCTTGGGCAGGCCCTGCTTCCAGAAGGAGTAGACGCCGCCGGCCAGGAAGAGGCCGGCGATGATCAGGATGGTGTTCAGGCCGGTCACAGGGCGCCCTTCGTGGAGGGCAGGATGCCGGCGGCGCGCGGGTCGTGCTCGCTGGCGTACCGCAGGGCGCGGGCCAGGGCCTTGAACTGGCACTCCACGATGTGGTGGGCGTTGCGGCCGTAGGGCACGTGGACGTGCAGGGCGATCTGTGCCTGGGCGACGAAGGACTCCAGGATGTGCCGGGTCATCGTCGTGTCGTACTCGCCGATCATCGGCGCCATGTTCTCGGGCTCGGTGTGCACCAGGTAGGGGCGGCCGGAGAGGTCGACGGTGACCTGGGCGAGCGACTCGTCCAGCGGGACGGTGCAGTTGCCGAAGCGGTAGATGCCGACCTTGTCGCCGAGCGCCTGCCGGAAGGCGGACCCCAGCGCGAGGGCGGTGTCCTCGATGGTGTGGTGCGAGTCGATGTGCAGGTCGCCGTCGGTCTTGACCGTGAGGTCGAACAGGCCGTGGCGGCCGAGCTGGTCGAGCATGTGGTCGTAGAAGCCGACACCGGTCGCGACATCGACCTTGCCGGTGCCGTCGAGGTCGATCTCGACGAGTACGGAGGTCTCCTTGGTGGTCCGTTCCACCCTGCCTACGCGGCTCATGCGTCGTGCTCCTTCTTCAGTTCGCGCACCGCATCGAGGAACGCGTCGTTCTCTTGTGGGGTCCCCGCGGAGACCCGCAGCCATCCCGGTACGCCGTTGTCCCGGACCAGCACGCCCCGGTCGAGGATCCGCCGCCAGGCGGTGTGGCTGTCGGCGAAGCGGCCGAACTGCACGAAGTTGGCGTCCGAGTCGGTGACGTCGTAGCCGAGCTCCCGCAGCCCGGCGACCAGCCGGTCGCGCTCGCTCTTGAGCCGGTCGACGTATCCGAGCAGGGTATCGGTGTGCTCCAGGGCGGCGAGCGCGGTGGCCTGGGTGACCGAGGAGAGGTGGTACGGCAGCCGCACCAGCTGGACCGCGTCGACGACGGCGGGGTCGGCGGCGAAGTAGCCGAGGCGCAGTCCGGCGGCGCCGAAGGCCTTGGACATGGTGCGTGAGAGCACCAGGTGGCGCCGGCCCTCGATCAGCGGGAGCAGCGAGGGGCTGTGGCTGAACTCGCCGTACGCCTCGTCGACGACGACCATCGACGGGCCGGCGGCCTGCGCGGCGTCGTACAGCTCCACGACGGCGGCCGCGTCGACGGCGGTCCCGGTGGGGTTGTTGGGAGAGGTGATGAAGACCACGCCGGGGCGGTGCTCGGCGATCGACTTCCTCGCCGCTGCGACGTCGATGGTGAAGTCCTCGTTGCGCGGTCCGGAGATCCAGCCGGTGCCGGTGCCGCGGGCGATGAGGGCGTGCATGGAGTACGACGGTTCGAAGCCGATCGCGGTGCGCCCGGGGCCGCCGAAGGTCTGGAGCAGTTGCTGGAGGACCTCGTTGGAGCCGTTGGCGGCCCAGACGTGCGCGGCGCCGACCTCGTGACCGGTGGTGCGGGTGAGGTAGCGGGCCAGCTCGGTGCGGAGCTGGACGGCGTCGCGGTCGGGGTAGCGGTTGAGGTCGCGGGCGGCCTCGCGGACGCGCTCGGCGATCCTCTCGACGAGGGCCTCGGGCAGGGGGTAGGGGTTCTCGTTGGTGTTGAGCCGTACCGGTACGTCGAGCTGGGGGGCTCCGTACGGGGACTGGCCGCGCAGCTCGTCGCGGAGGGGCAGCTCGTCCCAGGGGTTGCCGTTCGCCGGGGCGGGAGTCGTCACTGCTGGGGCACCTTCCACCCGAACCTGGCCTTGACCGCGGCGCCGTGGGCGGGGAGGTCCTCCGCCTCGGCGAGGGTCACCACGTGGTGGGCGACCTCGGCGAGCGCGTCGCGCGTGTAGTCGACGATGTGGATGCCGCGCAGGAAGGACTGCACGGACAGGCCCGAGGAGTGGCAGGCGCAGCCGCCGGTGGGCAGGACGTGGTTGGAGCCGGCGCAGTAGTCGCCGAGGGAGACCGGCGCGTACGGGCCGACGAAGACCGCTCCGGCGTTGCGGACCCGGCCGGCGACGGCGGCGGCGTCGGCGGTCTGGATCTCCAGGTGCTCGGCGGCGTACGCGTCGACGACCTTCAGCCCGTCCTCGATGCTGTCGACCAGGACGATCGCGGACTGGCTGCCCGCGAGGGCCGGTTCGATCCGGTCGGCGACGTGCTTGGTCGCGGCGATCTGGGGGGCCAGCTCGGCCTCGGTGGCGGCGGCCAGTTCCTCGGAGTCGGTGACGAGGACGGCGGCGGCCATCGGGTCGTGCTCGGCCTGGCTGATCAGGTCGGCGGCGACGTGCACCGGGTCGGCGGTCGCGTCCGCGAGGATCGCGATCTCGGTGGGGCCGGCCTCCGCGTCGATGCCGATACGGCCCTTGAGGAGGCGCTTGGCGGCGGCGACGTAGATGTTGCCGGGGCCGGTCACCAGGTCGACGGGCAGGCACTCCTCGGTGCCGTACGCGAACATCGCGACGGCCTGGGAGCCTCCGGCGGCGTACACCTCGTCCACACCGAGCAGCGCGCAGGCCGCCAGGATCGTGGGGTGCGGCAGGCCGCCGAAGTCCTTCTGCGGCGGGGAGGAGACGGCGACGCCCTCGACGCCCGCCTCCTGGGCGGGGACGACGTTCATCACGACGGAGGACGGGTAGACCGAACGGCCGCCGGGGACGTACAGCCCGACACGCCCGACGGGCACCCACTTCTCGGTGACGGTGCCGCCGGGGACGACCTGGGTGGTGTGGGTGGTGCGGCGCTGCTCGCGGTGGACGAGGCGGGCGCGGCGGACCGACTCCTCCAGCGCGGCGCGCACGGCGGGGTCGAGCTCCTCCAGGGCGGCGGTGAGCGCGGCGGCCGGGACCCTCAGCGCCGCGGGGCGGACACCGTCGAGCTTCTCCCCCCAGTCGATCACTGCCGCGGAGCCACGATGGCGTACGTCCTCGCAGATGGGCCGCACCGTCTCCAGGGCGGCTTCCACGTCGAACTCGGCACGGGGCAGCAGGTCGCGCAGGTCGCCGCCCCGGGGGAGGGCGGTGCCGCGCAGATCGATTCGAGAGATCACACACCAATTCTCTCAGACCGCCCACGGCACCCGGCCGCCCGTATCACTGGCTGATACACGTCCCGGCTGTCACAGGTGACCGTTAGCTTTCACATGGTCACGGAACGGGAAGAACGACTGTACGAGGCGCGGGCCGATCCGCGCGCGGCGGAGGTGAGGCAGTGACCGAACCGCACGACGGCCAGATCCCGGACGGGCTCAGCGCCGCGGAACTGGGCATGTGGCAGTCCTTCCGGAACGGCACGACATACGATCTGCGCTCCCGCGACCCGGTGCGCGACGACCCGTTCGCCCCGCACGTCTGGGGCCCCGAGCGCAGCGTGGGCGCGCGGACGGTGGCGCGCCTGCTGCTGGACGGCCCGCCCGCGCGGCCGGGCCGGGTGGCGGCGCTGAAGCTCCGGGGCGTACGGATCACGGGGAAGCTGGATCTGGCGGGCGGCCGGGTGTCGCCGTACGTCGAGCTGACGGGGTGCCGCTTCGAGCAGGAGGTCGTGCTGCCCGAGTGCCACTTCACCACGCTGCGGATGGCGGGCTGTGTGATCCCGCGGCTGGACGCGGCCCGGCTGCGCACGGAGGGCGATCTCCATCTGCCGCGCTGCCGGATCGACCGGGGCATCAGGCTGACCGACGCCCAGATCGGCACGGACCTGCTGATCAGCCAGCTCTCCGTGGGGCCCGACCGGCGGGGCCGCGCCTTCGTCGGCGACGGGATGACGGTGGCGCAGGACCTCCAGGCCGAGATGGTCGAGACCCGGGGCGAGCTGAGTCTGCGCGGGGCCACCGTCGGCGGGTCGCTGAGCCTGCGCGGCAGCCGGCTGCGCGCCACGGACGGGCGGCGGGCGCTGAACGCCCCGCAGCTGACCGTGGAGCGCACGCTCTACCTGAGCGAGGCGTGGGTGAGCGTCGACACCGGGTACCAGGGCGCCACTCCCCCGTTCGGTATCGCCCGCGGCGCCGGGCCGGCCCCCGGGACCCGCTCCCAGGTCTTCGAGTGCAGGGGGGCGGCGCGGCTGGATGACGGGCGGTTCGGGGACGCGGTCGACCTGCACAAGGCCCGGTTCGTACTGGCGGGCCAGGAGGAGCTGTCGCTGCGCCGGATCGTCGTGCCGGAGCTGCGGTTCAACCTGGAGCGCCCGGAGGAGGGCCGCGTCGTGCTGAACGGCGCGAAGGTCGTGACGCTGATCGACGTCTCGACCAGCTGGCCGGGCCCGGGCGGGCTGGCCATGAGCGGCTTCGTGTACGAGAACCTCGTCCCGTACGGCCACTTCCCGCTCTCCCGCCGCCTGGAGTGGGTGCTGGCCGCCACCCCGGAGTACGTACCGGAACCGTACGAGCGCCTGGCGACGGTGCTGCGCAGCTGCGGGGAGGACGCCGACGCCCGGGAGGTGCTGCTGGCCAAGCAGCGCCGGCGGCGGGAGACCCTGCCGATGGCGGGGCGGATGTGGGGGTACCTCCAGGACTGGGCGGTGGCGTACGGCTACCGGCCGGGGCGGGCCCTGGTGTGGATGGCGGTGCTGTGGGCGGCGGGGGCGGTGGCCTTCTCGCAGTACCGGCCCTCGGCGATCAAGCAGGACGAGCATCCGCTGTGGAACCCGGCGCTGTACGCGCTGGACCTGCTGGTGCCGGTGATCAATCTCGGCCAGGACGGCTACTGGCGGATGGAGGGCAGCTGGCAGTGGGGGGCGGCCGTCCTCGTACTGCTGGGGTGGATACTGGCCACCACGGTGGCGGCCGGGGCCTCGCGGCTGCTGCGCCGGGGCTGACCGCGCCGGGCGCCCCCGCCGCGGGGGCGGGGCCCGTCCGGCCCGCCCCTCCGGAGGCCCGTCCGGCCCTCCGGGGACCTGCCCGCCCCTCCGGGCGCCGGCGGCCTCTGCGGACCGCCGGACCCGGACCCCGGCCTGGACCGCCGGCCCCGGACCCGGCCCGGGCCGCCGGCCCGTTTCCTTTGCCGTGTCTTGAACTTCTCCGGTACAACCCTCCCACTCGCCACAGAAGATTCACAGGGCTCCCCTGGCGCCGCCCGGACCAGCGCTTTTCAATGGTCTGCACCATGGCATTCCTTCGTGCACTGCTGAGCTCCGCGCGCGCGTCCCGGCATGGCCGCCCGGTGCCTTCGGCCGGGCTGACCGCCGACGACGCGGTACTGCTCGACGCCCCCGAGGAGCGGCTCTCACCCGCGCTGGTGGCGGCGGCCCTGGGAGAGTTCGGGCCCGCGGCCGAGCTCCTCGCCGCGACCCGGGAGGCCGCCGACTGGGAGATCCGCGACCGCTTCCTGACCCGGCTGGCGGCGTTCGCCGACAGCCGCGACGGCTGGCTGACCGAGTGGCTGTCCGCCGCCCCGGGCGACCCCGACGCCCTGCTCGTCAAGGCGCAGCTGGCCGTGCGGCGGGCCTGGGCCTCCCCCGCGCAGGCGGAACTCCTGCGCGAGGTGGGGCCGATGGTCACGGCGGCCGCCGACGCCGAACCCCGTGACCCGGTGCCGTGGCGGCTCGCCCTCGACCACGCCCGGGGCACGCGTGCCCCGCACACCGTGTTCGAGGTCCTGTGGGAGGAGGCCCTGACGCGTTCCCGGCACCACTACGGCTGCCACGTCGCCGCGCTCCAGTACCTCTCGGCCGCCTGGTACGGCTCGCACCGCGAGTGCTTCGACTTCGCCGAACGGGCGGCCGAGGACGCGGCCGCCGACTCCCTGGTGCAGGCGCTGCCCGTGCGGGCCGCGTTCGCGCTGCTCAGCGACCCCGTGGCGGCCGGGCGGGCGTCCTCGGTGCGGGAGGACCGGATCGACGCGGCAGCGGACGCGGCGATCCGGCTGTCCGCGGGGTTTCCCGCCGGCGACCCCTGGCCGGCCGAGGTCCGCAACCTCCTGGCCTGCGTCCTGTCCGCACGGGGCAGGACCGCCGACGCCCTGGAGCAGTTCCGGCTGATCGGGCCGTACGCCACGTCCTTCCCCTGGGCGTTCCTGGCCGACGACGCGCTGGGCGGGTTCCTGGACGCCAGGGCGGCGGTACGCCTCGAAGCGGCCTCCTGGGCGCCGGCCCGCGGGCGGTTCGGACACGGCGCGCCGCGCGGCCATTACGCTTGAGCGCTGTGACCACCGCTCGCCTGCCCCTCTTCCCGCTGAACGCGGTGCTGTTCCCCGGCCTCGTGCTCCCTCTCGACGTCTTCGAGGAGCGTTATCGCGCCATGATGCGCGAACTCGCCGGGGCCGACGCGGACGAACCGCGCCGCTTCGTGGTGGTCGCGATCCGCGACGGCCGTGAGACGGCCCTCACGGGCACCGGGATGCCGGGCTCCGCCCCGGCTCCGGACCCCGCCGGCCGCGCCCCGGGGGAGGGCTTCGGCCCCGATCCGGTCCAGTCCTTCCACCGGATGGGCTGTGTCGCCGACGCCGCCAAGATCAGGGAGCGGGCCGACGGCAGCTACGAGGTCCTGGCGACCGGCACCACCCGGGTCAGGCTGCTCTCGGTCGACGCGGGCGGGCCGTTCCTGACCGCCGAGGTCGAGGAGGTCCCGGAGGACCCGGGCACCGGGGAGGGTGACGAGGCCGGCGCGAAGCGGGCGGACGACGAGACGCGGGCCCTCGCCGAGAGCGTCCTGCGGGCCTTCCGCAGCTACCGGAAGCGGCTCGCCGGGGCCGACGAGCGTTCTCTGACCACCGGTGCGGAACTTCCGGACGACCCGCTGGTGGTCTCCTACCTCGTGGCGGCCGCGACCGTCCTGGACGTCCCGGTGAAGCAGCGGCTGCTCCAGGCGCCGGACGCCGCCACGCGGCTGCGTGAGGAACTGGCCCTGCTGCGCGGGGAGACCGCGCTGATCCGGCACCTCCCGTCGCTGCCGGCCGTCGACCTGACCCGCTCCCCCACCCACCCCAACTGAGACCGGCCCCATGGCGAAGAAGACGAAGAAGCAGCAGGGCGGTACCCCGGCGACGGTCGCGCTGACCGCGGCGGGTACCGCGTTCACCGTCCACTCCTACGACCACGACCCCGCGTCCGCGTCCTACGGCGAGGAGGCGGCCGAGGCGCTCGGCGTCTCCCCGGACCGGGTCTTCAAGACCCTGGTGGCCGACGTGGACGGCGAGCTGGTCGTCGCGGTGGTGCCGGTGGCCGGTTCGCTGGACCTGAAGGCCCTGGCGTCGGCGGTGGGCGGCAAGCGGGCCGCGATGGCGGACCCCGCGGCGGCGGAGCGGACCACGGGCTACGTCCGGGGCGGCATCTCCCCGCTCGGCCAGCGCAAGAGCCTGCGCACGGTGCTCGACTCCTCGGCGGACGGCCACGCCACGGTCTGCGTCTCGGCGGGCCGCCGGGGCCTGGAGGTCGAACTCGCCCCCGCCGACCTGGCCGCGCTCACCCGGGCCGTCCTGGCGCCCATCGGCCGCGCCTGAGGGCTGCCCGCTCCCGCGACCCCGGGCGCCCGGTCTACGGCCGCTCGGGCCACCCGCCCGCCCCCGCGGCCCCGCCCGCCCCCGGGGACCCGGCGGGCCCTGCCGCCGGCCCGTCCCCCGTGCCCGTACCGTCCGCCGGCCCGGACCCGGGGCCGGCGGACGCGCTGCCGGGGCCGCCGAACGGCTCCCACTCCGGCTCGGGGTCCCTCGGCCCGAACAGTCCGGTCAGCGCGAGGTGCACGATCATCGCCGCGACCGGCCAGGCCAGCACCGCCGCACCGACCGCGTGCAGTTCCAGCGGGGCGTCGAAGGTCACGCCCTTGCCGGCCTCCCTGGCGTGGGCCACCACGTCCGACGTGGGACCGAACCAGGTCCCGACGCCCCAGGCGAGCAGCGAGCCGAGCACCCCGCCCAGGGCGAGGCCGGCCACCAGCGGGACGCCGCCGCGCCTGCGGAGGAGGAAGACCGCCACGGCGGACACCAGGCCGAAGGCGAGGGCCAGCAGCACGAAGGTGCCGTCGGCCCCGATGGCCTGTTCGCCCTCGCTGTCCTTCAGGAACACGGCCGTGTCGTCGGAGACCAGCGGAACCCGCGGGGCGAGCCACAGCCAGAGCAGGCCGAGCACCAGACCGGCGCAGGTCAGCAGCAGGGCGGTCACCGCGCCCTGGACGAGTTCCGCACGGCGCTCGGCCGCGTCCGGCGGCAGCAGGCCGGCCACGGGACGGGCCCCGGACGGCGGAGCCTGCCACGGGTCGTGGGGATCGGGCTGGTGCGGCGGCGTCGACGGTGCGTTCACCGTGCCATCGTGCCAGGCCGCCCCGGCCGCCGCCGCACCGGACCTCGGCATCCCGACGGCCCCCGGACCGGCCGGGCCGGGGGCACGCTCCGGCCGTGCGCCCCGGGTACGCGGCCGGGTCGAGCCCGACGTGGCGCCGATGACGGACCACTGGCCGTACGCCCCGGGCACGCGGCCGGGTCCTCAGCGCACCGCGGCCCGCCGGTACGCCCAGGTGGCCACCGCCAGCGACAGCACGCCCACCGCCGCGCACACCCCGAGGTCGATCCCCACGACCGCCCAGTCGGGGCGCTCGTCGAAGGACCGGGCGAGAGCCTCCACCCCGTACGTCGACGGCAGCAGGTCCCGCGCCCAGCCCACCGGGCCGGGCAGCCGCTCGGCCGGCAGCACACCCAGCAGCAGCGCCGCGGACATGCCCAGCTGCCCCAGCAGCGTCGCCAGCTCGGCCCGGGGGGCCAGCAGCCCGCAGGCCGCCCCGAGGCCGGAGAGCGCGGCCCCGGACAGCGGGATGACGGCGACGAGCACCCACAGATGCGTCAGCGGCAGCCCGAAGAGCACGCTCCCCGCCACCGCGGTGACGATCGTCCCGGGCACGGTGAAGGAGGCGTACGCGCCGGCCGCCCCCAGCACCACCGCGGCCGGCGGTACCGGCAGGGTGGCGTAGTGGTCGAGGCCGCCGCTCGCCCGGAGCTGGCCGAAGTACTGCGCGAGCAGGTTGAGCGCGACGAAGGCCACGACCAGCACGCTGGAGCCGGCGACCACGGCCCGCGCCTCGGAACCGCCGTCGACGACCCCGCGCATCAGCACCATGATCCCGACGGACTGGAAGGTCGCGACGAACAGCAGCGGGATCCGGGCCACCCTCGCCCGTGACAGCTGCGCCCGGTAGACCGCCGCCATCGAGGGCAGCAGTCCGGCCCGCGGGGCGAGCGGCGCCGGGGTGGCCGGACCGGGGTGGCCGGGCCGGCCGGCGGGACGGGCCGGGTGGCCGTCCGCCCCTTGTGCGGCCTGGGCGGAAACGGTGCTCGTCACCTGGCGCTGCTCCCCTTCGTCTTCACACGGTTGATGTTCACGCCTTCACCAGTCCCCCGGCGGCTCCGGACGCGTCCCCGCCGAGTGCCAGGTAGACGTCCTCCAGGCTGGGGGTGGCCAGCGTGAAGTCGTCCAGCGCGGAGAAGGCCGCCCCGCCGGTCACCGCGGCGACCGCCGCCCGCGCCTCGTCGGGGCCCAGCCGCAGCACCCACCGGCGGCCCGACTCCTGGGCCGACGCGCGGAGCGCGGCGACCTCGGGGACGTCCAGCGGCGCCCGTTCCCGCCACACGAGCTCCACCCGGACCTCGCCCGCGACCCGCTCCTTGAGGCCGGTCGGCGTGTCGCAGGCGATGACCTTGCCCCGCTCCATGACGGCGACCCGGTCCAGGACGGTCTCGGCCTCGATCACGTTGTGGGTCACCAGCAGGACGGTCGTTCCGTGCCGGGCGCGCCGCCGGTCGACGGCGGACCACACGGCCCGCCGGGCGACCGGGTCCATCCCGGTCGTCGGCTCGTCGAGGACGAGGACGGGGCGCTCACCGACGAGTGCGGCGGCGAAGCACGCCAGCCGCCGCTGGCCTCCGGACAGCTTCTTCAGGGGCCGCCCGGCGAGTTCGGTCAGTCCCAGTTCCTCCAGGACCTCGTCCCGCGCGGCCCGCGCCTCGCCGACCGGCAGTCCGCGCAGCCGCCCGGTGGTCTCGGCGGCCAGGGAGACGGTCAGTTCGTCGAGCGCGGTGGACTCCTGGCCGAGGTAGCCGATGAGCCGGGAGGCCCGCTCGGGGTGGCGCACCAGATCGTGCCCCAGCACCTCCACACTGCCGGAATCGGGCCGCATCAGGCCGGTGAGCTGGCGTACGAGGGTGGACTTGCCGGCGCCGTTCGGTCCGAGCAGCCCGAAGATCTCGCCGCGCCGGACGTCGAGGCTGATCCCGTCGGTGGCGCGCACCTCGGGAGTGGCGGGCCGGCCGCGTCGCCCGCGCACGGCGGGGTAGGTCCTGACCAGATCACGTACCGCGCACACGGTCCGGTTCTGCGTCTGTGCCTGCGCTGCGCCCGTACTCACGAGGTACGAGGGTACGGGGTCGGGCGCCCCGGATCGCGTCCGGGTCCGGACAGTGCCGCGCCGCCGGGCCCGCTCTCCGGGGGGACGGCGCCGCTCTCAGGACACTCCCTGCTCCCCCAGCGGGAGGTGTCCGGCGGCGGTCGTCACGTCGATCTCGCGCCAGAAGCCCGCCCGGATCGCGTACCGGTCGTGCTCGTCGATCTGGTCGTCCTTGTGTGCGAGCAGGCCGAACCGGGCGGCGTACCGCAGCAGTTCGCCGTCGATGCGGTGCGGGATGCGCGGGTACATGGTGGAGAGCTTCTGCAGGAGGGCCGTCTCCTGGAGGCGCTCCATCCAGCGCCGGGCGAAGACCTGGCCGACCTCGAAGGGGTCGCCGCCGACGGTGGTGATGTCCTCCTCCCGGTCGGCCCAGCGCTGTTCGGCGCTGGTGAGCTGGGCCAGAGTGGGCAGGGAGGCCGTCTCGGGCGGCTCGCCGAGCGGTCCGCCGCGTTCCACCCAGCCCCGGTCCGAGGACCAGCGCAGGGTGGCGTTGGCGGCCGGCGGCTGGCCGGCGGGGGCGGCGACGCGCTCGGCCGGGGCGCGCAGGCCCGCCAGGTCCTTGGGCGTGGGGACGCCGCCCTTGCCGCCGGGGGCGGGGGGCTGCGGTGGGGCGGTCCGTGCGCGTGCGGCCGGCTCGGCGGAGCCGTTGCGGGCCGCGGCTGCCTGGGCCTCGGAGGCCCGCTCGGCCGAGGCGGCCAGGGCGGCCTCGGGCAGCGGGGCGGAGAGGATCGCGGCGATCTCGGGGCGCGGTGCGGGCGTGGGGGCGCACACGCCCCCGATGTCCTTGGCCCGGACCGCCTTGGTGATCCAGGCCCGGTCCAGCACCCGCCGTTCGTCGGCCTCGGCGACCAGGTCCTCGGACTGGTTGTAGTCGCCGTCGGCGGCCTGGACCGCCCAGAGGTGGACGGCCACCCCGTGTTCCTTGGCGGACATCAGTCCGGGCAGCAGGTCCCCGTCGCCGGTCACCAGCACCACGTCGGAGCAGGCGCGGTTCCTGGCCAGTTCGGTGAGTTCGGCGTGCATCGCGGCGTCGACGCCCTTCTGCGCCCACCGCCCGTCGCTGCGGGTCAGGGCGCCGAGCCGGACCGTCACCCGCGGCATCACGCGCAGCCGCCGGTGCTCGGGCTGCGGTACGCGGTCGGGCGCGCCGTCGAACCAGTAGATGCGGAGCAGGGGTTGTTCCGTATCGGCCTCGGCGCGCTCGCGCAGGCCCTGGATCAGGGCCGCGTGATCGACGGTGATGCGGGAACGGGCGGGCTCCCCGGCCAGCAGACTCGCGGCCGCACCCAGCAGGTAACCGGCGTCCACCAGGACGACGCAACGGTCCACGCGTTCCACCCTCTTCCAGGAATTCGGGAACGGATCAGCGGACGCGTACGTGGGGGGTGGTCCGCTTGTTCGGGGTTCGCTTACTCGCGGTTTCCTTCGAGTCTGCCCGACGGCGGGGGCGTTAAGGTCCGGAACTCGATCATCGGCGTGGCGGACCGGGAAAACCGGGCATGATACAGCGCGAATCACACTGAGTGATGATCCAACATGCGGCTTATCGGGTGCTATGTGAGTCTGACAGCGGTCCTGGCCCCGAGATCCGCCCGAGGAGGCATCACCATGGCCAAGAACAAGAGTCGCAAGCAGGGCGCCCAGCACGACCGCTCCTCCGCCGCCGAGCGCGGCACGGAGCAGGCCAGGTCGACGGCGTACGAGTCGCAGACGCAGGCACAGTCGCAGGCCCAGGGCAGCCCCGCCGACGTCGCCCGCAAGCACCAGCGCCGCTTCGGCCACAACTGACCGGCTCCAGACCGGGACCGGCCGAGAACCGGAGAAGGGCGCCCCGCCGGCGGACCGGCGGGGCGCCCTCGCGCGCGGGGTGCGGTCAGCCCGCCAGGCAGGACGGGCCGAGCAGCACCTTCAGGTCGCCGAAGAGCGCGGGGTCGGGCTTGACCCGGTGGCGGTCGAGCCGCAGGACGGTGGTCTTGCGGGGCCCCTGGAGCTTGATGCGCACCTCGGTGTCGCCCCGGTGGTTGCCGAGGACCTCACCGAGCCGGCTCACCATGGGCGGGGTGACCCGGACCGTGGGGATGGTCAGCACGACGGGCGCGTTGGTCCCGGCCGAGGAGATGTCGGGGACCTGCATCTCCATGGCGACCAGGCGCGGTACGTCCTCGCGCTTGTCCAGGCGCCCCTTGACGAAGACGACGGTGTCCTCGACGAGCTGGGTGGAGACCAGCTGGTAGGTGGCGGGGAAGAACATGCACTCGATGGAGCCCGCGAGGTCCTCGACGGTGGCGATGGCCCAGGCGTTGCCCTGCTTGGTCATCTTGCGCTGGAGGCCGGAGATGATGCCGCCGACGGTGACGATCGCGCCGTCCGCGTGCTCGCCGCCGGTGAGCTGGGAGATCGAGGCGTCCGACTTGTCGGACAGCACGTGCTCCAGCCCGAAGAGCGGGTGGTCGGAGACGTAGAGCCCGAGCATCTCCCGCTCCTGGGCGAGGAGGTAGGACTTCTCCCACTCGACGTCGGAGAACTCCACGTCGAGGCCGAAACCGGGCTCGCTGCTCTCCTCCTCGCCCATCCCGCCGAAGAGGTCGAACTGCCCCTCGGCCTCCTTGCGCTTGACCTGCACCACGTTGTCGATCATCGGTTCGTGGTGGGCGACCAGCCCCTTGCGGGTGTGGCCCATCTCGTCGAAGGCGCCCGCCTTGATGAGGGACTCGACGGTGCGCTTGTTGCAGACGACCGCCTCGACCTTGTCCAGGAAGTCCGGGAAGGAGGAGTACTTCCCCTTGGCCTTGCGGCACCGGATGATCGAGTCGACGACGTTCTGGCCGACGTTGCGGACGGCGGTGAGTCCGAAGAGGATCACGTCGTCACCCTGTGCGGCGAAGTTGGACTCCGACTCGTTGACGTTCGGCGGGAGCACCTTGATGCCCATGCGGCGGCACTCGTTGAGGTAGACCGCCGACTTGTCCTTGTCGTCCTTGACGGAGGTCAGCAGTGCCGCCATGTACTCGGCCGGGTAGTTGGCCTTGAGGTAGGCGGTCCAGTAGGTGACCAGGCCGTAGGCGGAGGAGTGCGCCTTGTTGAACGCGTATCCGGCGAAGGGCACCAGGACGTCCCAGAGGGCCTGGATCGCGGCGTCGGAGTAGCCGTTCTTCTTGGCGCCCGCCTGGAACAGGACGAAGTTCTTCGCCAGCTCCTCCGGCTTCTTCTTGCCCATCACGCGGCGCAGGATGTCGGCCTCGCCGAGCGAGTAGCCGGCGATGATCTGGGCGGCCTTCTGGACCTGCTCCTGGTAGACGATGAGGCCGTAGGTCAGGCCGAGCGTCTCCTTGAGCGGTTCCTCCAGCTCCGGGTGGATCGGGGTGATCTCCTGGCGGCCGTTCTTGCGCTCGGCGTAGTTCGTGTGCGAGTTCATGCCCATCGGGCCCGGCCGGTAGAGGGCCGAGACGGCGGAGATGTCCTCGAAGTTGTCGGGCTGCATCTGGCGCAGCAGCGAGCGCATCGGGCCGCCGTCGAACTGGAACACCCCGAGCGTGTCACCGCGGCAGAGCAGTTCGTACGTCTTGGGGTCGTCCAGCGGCAGGGCGAGCATCTCCAGCTCGACGCCCTTGTTGGCCTTCACCATCTTGATGGCGTCGTCCATGATCGTCAGGTTGCGCAGGCCCAGGAAGTCCATCTTGAGCAGGCCCAGCGACTCGCACTGGGGGTAGTCCCACTGCGTGATGGTGACGCCGTCGGTGTGCCGCACCCAGACCGGGGCGTGGTCGACGATGGGTTCGCTGGACATGATCACGCCGGCCGCGTGCACGCCCATCTGCCGGACGAGCCCCTCGACGCCCTTGGCGGTGTCGATGACCTTCTGGACGTCGGGCTCGTTCTCGTACATCCCCCGGATCTCGCCGGCCTCGCCGTAGCGGGGGTGCTTGGGATCGGTGATGCCGCTGAGGTCGATGCCCTTGCCGAGGACGTCGGCGGGCATCGCCTTGGTGAGGCGGTCGCCCATGGCGTAGGGGTAGCCGAGGACGCGGGCGGAGTCCTTGATCGCGTTCTTGGCCTTGATCTTGCCGTAGGTGCCGATCATGGCGACCTTGTCGGCGCCGTACTTCTCGGTGACGTACCGGATCACCTCGACGCGCCTGCGCTCGTCGAAGTCGATGTCGACGTCGGGCATGGAGACGCGCTCCGGGTTGAGGAAGCGCTCGAAGATCAGTCCGTGCTGGATCGGGTCGAGGTCGGTGATGCCCATGGCGTAGGCGACGATCGAGCCGGCCGCGGACCCCCGGCCGGGGCCGACCGCGATGCCGTTGTTCTTGGCCCACATGATGAAGTCGGCGACGACGAGGAAGTACCCCGGGAACCCCATCTGGATGATGATGTCCATCTCGTACTCGGCCTGCTTCTGCCGGTCCTCGGGGACACCGCCGGGGTAGCGGCGGGCCATGCCGGCCCGGACCTCCTCCTGGAACCAGGTGACCTCGGTGTAGCCCTCGGGGATCTCGAACTTCGGCATCAGGTCGCGCTTCTCGAACATGCCCGCGGTGTCGATCTGCTCCGCGACGAGCAGGGTGTTGGCGCAGCCCTGCTGCCAGGCGTCGGAGGAGTCGACGGCGTACATCTCGTCGGTGGACTTGATGTAGTAGCCGGTGCCGTCGAAGCGGAAGCGGTCCGGGTCGGAGAGGTTCTTGCCGGTCTGGATGCAGAGCAGCGCGTCGTGCGCGGTGGCCTCGTGCGCGTAGGTGTAGTGGGAGTCGTTCGTGACCAGCGGCGGGATGCCCAGCTTCTTGCCGATCTCCAGCAGCCCGTCGCGGACCCGGCGCTCGATCTCGATGCCGTGGTCCATCAGCTCCAGGAAGTACCGGCCCTCGCCGAAGATGTCCTTGTAGTCGGAGGCGGCCTGGACCGCCTCGTCGAACTGGCCGAGCCGCAGCCGGGTCTGCACCTCGCCGGAGGGGCAGCCGGTGGACGCGATGAGGCCCTCGGACCACTGGGAGATGGTCTCCTTGTCCATGCGCGGCCACTTCTGGAGCCAGCCCTCGGCATAGGCGTCGGAGGAGAGCCGGAAAAGGTTGTGCAGCCCGGTGCTGTTCGCCGCCCAGATCGTCTTGTGGGTGTAACCGCCGGAACCGGAGACGTCGTCGCGCTTCTGGTGCGGCTGGCCCCACTGGATCTTCCGCTTGTGCTTGCGCGACTCGGGGGCGACGTACGCCTCGATGCCGATGATCGGCGTCACCCCGGCCTTCTTGGCCGAGTGGAAGAAGTCGTAGGCGCCGTGCAGGTTGCCGTGGTCGGTCATGGCGATGTGCGACATGCCCATGCTGTTGCACGCCTCGAACATGTCCTTGAGCCGCGCGGCACCGTCCAGCAGTGAGTACTGGGTGTGGACGTGCAGGTGCGTGAAGGGCGGCTTGGTCACGGCGCTGTGCCTCCGGGGGAACGGGTGACGGGCGGTGGGGGGACAGCCTGGAAGTCTACGTCGTGACGGCGGCGGACGTCGGGCACTCCGGGAGGGCCCCGCGCGTTGGAGGTGCGGGGACGCCCGTCCCATGTGTCATGAACGCCATGCACCCCAGGAGGCACCCAGCGATGCCGGACACGCAGGCCCGCGCGGAAGAGCGCGGGGAGCAGATCCTCGCCGTATTCGACACCGCCTTCGGGGAGCTGCTGGCCGCCGATCCGGCCGCCTTCCGGGTCAAGTTCCGCAAGATGGCGGGCTCGGCCTTCGCCTTCTACCGGGGCTCGGCCGGCCTGTTCTACGCCGACCTGGACCGCGAGCGGCGCACCGGCCCGTACCTGGACGAGCGGACGAGCCGGGTGTGGATCCACGGCGATCTGCACGCCGGGAACTTCGGTACGTACATGGACGCCAACGGCCGGCTGGTCTTCAACGTCAACGACTTCGACGAGGCCTACGTGGGCCCCTTCACCTGGGACCTCAAGCGCTTCGCCGCCTCCGTCGCGCTGATCGGCTACGCCAAGGCGCTGAGCGACGGGCAGATCACGGAGCTGGTCCGGGTCTACGCCGCCGCGTACCGCGAGCGCGTGCACGCCCTGGCGACCGGCGCCAAGAACGAGGAGGTGCCCCCCTTCACCCTGGACACCGCCGACGGCCCCCTGCTGGGGGCGCTGCGCGCCGCCCGCTCCCTCACCCGGTTCGGGCTGCTGGACTCGATGACGGAGATCCGGGACTTCGAGCGCCGCTTCGCGGCCGGCGGCGGGGCGGTCGACCTGGACGCCGCGACCCGGTACAAGGTCCTGGCGGCGTTCGACGGCTATCTGGAGACCCTGCCGGAGTCAAGCCTGGCCCGGCCCGACTCCTATCGGGTGAAGGACGTGGTGGGCCGCCGCGGCATCGGAATCGGCTCGGCGGGCCTGCCCTCGTACAACATCCTGCTGGAGGGCAACAGCGACGCCCTGGAGAACGACGTCGTGATCTACCTCAAGCAGGCCCAGACCCCGGCGGTCTCCCGGCACGTCACGGACCGCGCCGTGCGGGAGTACTTCCTGCACGAGGGCCACCGCACGGTGATCTCGCAGCGCGCCCTCCAGGCGCACGCCGACCCGTGGCTGGGCTGGACGGAGCTGGACGGGTCCGGCCAGCTGGTGGCCGAGGTCTCCCCGTACGCGGTCGACCTGGACTGGTCCGACATCGACGAGCCGGAGGAGATCGCGGCGGTCGTCGCCGACCTCGGCCGGGCGACGGCGACGATGCACGCGGCGGCCGACGACGAGAGCGGCCACTCGCTGGTGCCGTTCTCCACGGAGCGGGCGATCGACGCGGCCATCGCGGCCGACGAGGAGGGCTTCGCGGAGCTGCTCGTCGACTTCGCCCACGGGTACGGCGCCCGCGCCCGTGCCGATCATCAGATCTTCGTGGACCTGTTCCGCAACGGCCGGATCCCCGGGCTGCGCGGATCTTAGCGACCGCTTACAGGGACACATGGCACACTCTGCGGCGATGGACGTTTCAGGGACCCCGGTCAGAGCGGTACGCGCGGCGCTGTTCACCGCGCTCGTCGTCACGCTCTCCTCGGCCTCCCATGTGCTGCTCTCCCGGGTCCCGCTGCCGCTGGTGTCGATAGCGCTGCTGGCGGGAGTGGTCTTCGCCGTGGCGTTCGCGCTGGCGGGACGGGAGCGGGGCTTCGGGGCGATCGCCGGGCTGCTGGTCCCGCTGGAGCTGGCCGCGGACACGGTCTTCACCACGGGCCAGCACCTCTGCTACGGAGCGGCGGGCGGCCCGATCGCGGGTCCGCTGCGCTCCGTCGGGGTGGACGTGCTCTGCGGCGGCGGGACGGAACCCGGTTCCGGCTCGCTGACCGGTGTGGCCGCGGTCGGGGCGCCCCTGGCCGGGGTGACCGGCGCGGGCGACCGTGCCGCCGCCCTGCTGGCCTCGCCGGGGCCGGCCGTGCCGTGGCTGCTGCTGGCCGCCCATGTCTCGGTCGGACTGCTCGCCGCGGCCTGGCTGCGGCGCGGCGAGTCGGCCCTGGCCGCGCTGCTGCGCGCGGCCGGCGCGGTCGCCTTCCGCCCGCTGCTCACCGCGGTCGCCGCGGTGGGCGCCGTCCGCCGTCCGGCGCCGCGCCGCGCCCGTCCGGTGGGACGTCCGGGCCCGCTCTCCGCGGCCCGCCTCCTGGTGCACTCCGTGGGACGGAGGGGACCCCCGCGCCCGGCACACCTCCCTGCCTGAGTACGCGGTGACCCCGCTCACCTTCCCATCCACCCCCGGAGAACCCCCATGAGCAAGCGCAACAGCCACGAGAACAAGTCCGCCGCCCGCGAGCGGCTGCGCGCGGAGCGCGAGCGCCAGGCGAAGAAGGACAAGACCCGCAAGCAGATCGTCGTCGGCGTCTCGGTCGTCGCCGTCCTGGCCGTCGCGGGCGGTGTCAGCTACGGCGTGATGCAGCTGAACAAGCCCTCCGCCTGGGAGGCCGCGTCGGACGCCAAGAACGTCACGGCCCCGAAGAACACCACGGGCGACGACGGCACGACCGTGGTCATCGGCAAGGACAGCGCGAAGAAGACCCTCGAACTCTACGAGGACTCCCGCTGCCCGATCTGCGCCACGTTCGAGCAGGGCGTCGGCGAGACGGTCGCCAAGGACGTCGAGGCCGGCAAGTACAAGGTCAAGTACGTCGGCGCCACCTTCATCGACAACACCGACAACGGCGAGGGCTCCAAGAACGCCCTGAGCGCCCTGGGCGCCGCGCTCGACGTGAGCCCGGAGGCGTTCCTCGACTACAAGGCCGCCCTGTACTCCGCGAAGTACCACCCGCAGGAGAGCGACGACAAGTTCGCCAAGGACGACTACCTCATCGAGGTGGCGGACTCGGTGGACGCGCTGAAGGGCAACGAGGCGTTCCGCAAGGCCGTCGAGGACGGGACGTACGACGCCTGGGCGATGAAGATGTCCGGGGCCTTCGACAAGAGCGGGGTGCAGGGCACCCCGACGCTGATGATGGACGGCAAGAAGGTCACCGCCGAGGGCAGCGACAACGCGCCCATGACGGAGGCCGAGTTCACCGCGGCGATCGACAAGGCCCTGAAGGGCTGATCCGCGCCGGGCGGCGGAGAAGCCGCCCGGCGGCTCCGCCGGGCCCGGTCCGGCGGAGGACCACCGGCCCCCGCCGGGCCGCCGGCACCGCTGCGGGCGTCGGACGGCTGACAGGCAGGCGAACTTCCCGTGTTCGCCTGCCTGTTCGGCTTACCCGCCAGTAGGGTGATCGTCCGTGACCAGACGAGACCTCTCCGCACCCACCCGCCGCACGGTCGTCAGGGCAGCCGCCGCCACCGCGGTCGCCGTCCCCGTGCTCGTCACCGCCACCGGCGCCCGCGCCGCCGACGGTCCCGCCTTCCTGCACGGTGTCGCCTCGGGCGATCCCCTGCCCGACGGCATCCTCCTGTGGACCCGCGTCACGCCCTCCCCCGGGGCCGTGCCCGGCTCGGGCCTCGGCGCCGACACCGCCGTCTCCTGGGAGATAGCCGAGGACAAGGCGTTCACCCGGATCACCGCCCGCGGCACCACCGTCGCCCGGGCGGCGTCGGACCACACCGTCAAGGCGGACGTACGCGGTCTGAGCCCCGCCACCACGTACTGGTTCCGCTTCTCGGCCGGTGACGGACAGCCGGTCCTCTCCCCCGTCGGCCGCACGCGCACGGCGCCCGGAACGGACGCGGCTGTCGGCCGTGTCCGCTTCGGGGTGGTCTCCTGCGCCAACTGGGAGGCCGGCTGGTTCTCCCCGTACCGCCATCTCGCGGCGCGCCCCGACCTGGACGCCGTGCTGCACCTGGGCGACTACATCTACGAGTACGCCTCGGGCAGTTACCCCACCCAGGACACCGTCGTACGCCCCCACGCCCCGCTCCACGAGATAACGACGCGGGCCGACTACCGCGTCCGGCACGGCACGTACAAGACGGACCCCGACCTCCAGGCGCTGCACGCCGCCCACCCGGTGATCGCCATCTGGGACGACCACGAGTTCGCCAACGACGCCTGGTCGGGCGGGGCCGAGAACCACAGCCCGGACACGGAGGGGGCCTGGCGGGACCGGGTGGCCGCGGCGAAGCAGGCGTACTTCGAGTGGATGCCGGTACGCACCTCCACCGAGGGCACCGTCCACCGCCGGCTGCGCTTCGGCCGCCTGGCCGACCTGCACCTGCTGGACCTGCGCAGCTTCCGTTCCGAGCAGTTGTCCATCGGCGACGGCGCGGTGGACGACCCGGAGCGGACCATCACCGGGCGGGCCCAGCTGGACTGGCTGAAGGCGGGGCTGGCTGGTTCGGACGCCGTCTGGAAGCTGGTCGGCACCTCCGTGATGATCTCGCCGGTCGCCTTCGGGTCGCTGCCCGCCCATCTGCTGGGCCCGCTCGCCGGACTGCTGGGCCTGCCGTCCGGGGGGCTGGCGGTCAACGTCGACCAGTGGGACGGCTACACCGCCGACCGCGAGGAGCTGATCTCGCACCTGCGGGACCACTCGGTCACCAACACGGTGTTCCTGACCGGTGACATCCACATGGCGTGGGCCAACGACGTGCCCGTGAAGGCGGCGACGTACCCGCTGTCCGCCTCCGCGGCCACCGAGTTCGTGGTGACGTCGGTGACCTCGGACAACCTCGACGACATCCTGCGGGTCGCCCCCCAGACGGTCTCCCTCGTGGCGGCGACGGCACTCAGGGCCGCCAACCGGCATGTGAAGTGGGTCGACCTGGACTCGCACGGCTACGGCGTCCTGGACGTCACGGCGGAGCGTTCCCAGATGGACTACTACAAGGTCTCGGACAAGACCGCGAAGGACGCGGTGTCCTCCTGGGTCCGCTCGTACCGCACCCTCAGCGGCACCCAGAGGGCCGAGCGGGCGGACGCCCCGGTGCACTGACGGCGCCTGCCCGTACCGGTCCCGTCCCGCCGCCGGGGCGGGACCGGTACGCGTCCGTGCCGTGGCGCGGCTCTACAGGGTGGCCAGGAAGCCGAGCGAGACCTTCCAGGTCAGGTCGGCGGCGGCCTTGTCGAAGTCGGGCAGGTCCGGGTCGGTGTACAGGTGCCCGGCACCGGGGTAGCGGTAGATCTCGACGTCCGCCCCGGTCCGCCGCATCTGGAGGTACCAGCTGTTCAGCCAGTCCGGGGACTCGAAGGCGTCCGGGTCGGCGACGTGCAGCTGCACCGGCAGCTCCTCCACCGTGGCGTTCTGCGCGATGTCCGACGTGCCGTGGAGCAGCAGCAGCCCGCGCGCCTTCGCGTCGCCCAGTGCCAGGGTCTGCGCCACCGACGCGCCGAAGGAGAACCCGGCGTACACCAGGCCCTGGTCCGAGTAGGGCGCCGCCGCCATGACCGCGCGCTTGAGCAGCTCGTCCTTGCCGACGCCGTCCTTGAAGGCCATCCCCTCCTCGACCGTGTCGAAGGTGTGGCCCTCGAAGAGATCGGGCACGCGCACCTCGTGCCCGGCTGCACGCAGCCGGTCCGCGGCCGCGTGCACAGCCGGTCGCAGACCGTAGGCCGAGTGGAAAAGCATGATGTTCATGGGCCCCATGGTGCCAGCTGTGCCCCGATGCATGGAGGACGAGGAATGGAGAACGTACTGCGCCCGCTCCTGGTGGTGGGCGGGTCCCTGGTGATCACCCTCGCGGTGGGGTGGCTGGTCGACCTGCTGCTGCGGCGGGCCGACGCGCGGCACCACGAGACGCCTCTGTGGGGGCTGCTGCGGCTCTGCCGCCCTCCCCTTCAGGTGGTCCTCTGCACCGCGCTGCTCAGCACCTCCTACACCCAGATACGCCTGGACCTGGTGCGGGACCACCGGACCGGGATCGGCCGGGCCCTGGCCCTGGTGCTGATCGCGGCATCGGCCTGGCTGGTCATCCGGATCGCGGCCACCATCGTGGAGTCCTCCTACGCCCGCTACGCCTCGGCCTCGCGCGACGCGGCCCGGGTACGCAGGGTCCGGACCCAGGTGACGCTCATCCAGCGGGTGGTCACCGCGGTGGTGGCGACGGTGGCGGTCGCCGCGATGCTGCTGACCTTCCCGGCGATGCGGACGGTCGGCACCTCGATGCTGGCCTCGGCCGGTGTGGTCGGCATCGTCGCCGGTGTCGCGGCGCAGTCGACGCTCGGCAACCTCTTCGCGGGCTTCCAGATCGCCTTCGGCGACATGGTGCGGATCGGCGACACGGTGGTGGTCGACGGGGAGTGGGGCACCGTGGAGGAGGTCACTTTGACCTTCCTCACCGTACGGACCTGGGACGAGCGCCGGATCACCATGCCGGTCTCCTACTTCACCAGCCGCCCGTTCGAGAACTGGTCGCGCGGCGGCATCCAGATGACCGGCACGGTCTACCTCCAGCTCGACCACTCGGCGCCGCTGCCCGCGATGCGGGAGCAGATGCGCGAGATCCTCCGCGGATGCTCCGCCTGGGACGGGCGTGACTGGTCGCTGGCGGTGACCGACACCACACCGACGACCATCGAGGTGCGGGCCGTGGTCACCGCGAAGGACGCGGACGACATCTGGACGGTGCGCTGCGCGGTGCGTGAGCAGCTGATCGCCTGGCTGCGCGACAACCACCCGTACGCCCTGCCCCGGGTCGCGACCGCCGCCGCCGTGCCGCCGCCCGGCGTCAGCCTGCCGGAGCCGGCCGCCGCCGAGGCGGCGGCGGAGGCCGACCGCGCGGCGGACCGGGAGCCGGCGCCCCGCACCGGCCGGGGCTGACCGGCGCGCTCCGGGCCGGGTCTTCAGCGCAGGCTGCGTACGTCCAGGTAGCGCAGCACCCGGTCCACGACCTCCGGGTCGGAGCCGGGCTCGTTGCGGGCCGCCAGCACCTCGTGGCGGGCGGCCGAGAGCATGTCGCGCTGGACGCGGCTGACCGCCCTGAAGCGCTCCGCGCGCCGGGCGTACGCCTCGCGCCGTTCCTCGTCGACGACGTCCGGGCTGATCCGCGCCCCGATGTCGTACGCGGCGCGTTGCAGCCGCTCGACGACCTCGTCGGGGAGGTCCTCCCGCGCCTCGATCTCCTTGAGGCAGCGCTTGGCCGCCCCCGCCGCCCGGACGGCGAGGTCGCGCTCCAGCGCCCGCTCGGCGTCCGTGTCCGCCCGTACGCCCAGTCTGCGCACCAGCCAGGGCAGGGTCAGCCCCTGGACGACGAGGGTGGCCATGATGACGGTGAAGGCGATGAAGACGATCTCGTCCCGGCCGGGGAAGGGGGCGCCGTCGTCGGTCTCCAGCGGGATGGCGAGGGCCAGGGCGACCGAGGCGACCCCGCGCATGCCCGCCCACCACATGACGACGGTCTCCCGCCAGCTGGTGGGGATCTCCTCGCTGTAGTCGCGGCGGGTGTGCATCCGCTGGGCGAGCCAGGTCGCGGGCAGCAGCCACAGCAGCCGCACCCCGACGACGACCGCGACGACGGCGAGTCCCCAGCCCAGCAGTTCCGGCAGCCGCCCGGCGGCCGTGCCGAAGACGCTGTGGAGTTCCAGTCCGATGAGGCCGAACGCGACCCCGGTGACCAGGGTGTCGACGATCTCCCAGAAGGAGCGGCCGGTGAGCCGCCCCTGGACGTCGTCGGCGTCCGCGGTGTGCTCGGCGAGGAAGAGCGCCGTGGTGAGGACGGCCAGCACCCCGGAGCCCATCAGCTCCTCGGCGAGTACGTAGCTCACGAACGGCACCAGCAGGGTGAGGCCGACCTGGAGGGTGGCGTCGCCGAGCAGGCCCATCAGCTTGATGGTGAGCCAGCCGAGCACCAGCCCGACCACCACGGCGACGACCGCCGACAGGACGAGCAGGCCGAATGCCTCGGGCAGCGAGAAGCTGCCGCTCACCGCGGCCGCGATCGCCACGTGGTAGAGCACGATCGCGGTGACGTCGTTGAACAGGCCCTCCCCCTCCAGGATCGACACGAGCCTGCGGGGCAGTCCCAGCGACCCGGCCACGGCCGTCGCGGCGACCGGGTCGGGCGGGGCGACCAGGGCCCCCAGCGCCACGGCGGCGGCGATCGGCAGACCCGGGACGACGGCGTCGGCGACGGCGGCGACCGCCGCGGTCGTGACGAAGACGAGGGCGACGGCCAGCAGGAAGATGGGCCGCCTGTTGGCCGCGAACTGCCGCCACGAGGTGCGCTGCACCGAGGCGTAGAGCAGCGGCGGCAGCAGGGCGGGGAGGATGAACTCCGGTGGGATGTCGATGTCGGGGACGAAACTGGCGAACGCCATCGCGACCCCGGCGAGCGTCATCAGCACCGGGGCGGGCAGCTTGAGGCGCTCTCCCAGCGGCACCGTGACCACCGCTCCGAGCAGCAGCAGGAGCAGGAGCGCCATCTGGTCCACGGGTCTTCGCCTTCCGCAGCACGGCCGGGCTCGCTCGGAGTCCGGTGGTCAGCCGGTGAGGCGTACCAGCCTGCCATGCGGAAGCCGGTCCTCCGGCGGCGCCCCGGCGGGGCCGCGGGTCACAGGGCCCGGCGCATGGCCCGGTGCGGAATGCCGGCGTCCGGGAACTCCGGACCGTACGCCGTGTAGCCGAGGCGCTCGTAGAACCCGAGGGCGTGGGTCTGGGCGTGCAGGTCGACGGCGGTCAGGCCCAGTCCGCGGGCCTCGGCCTCGATGGCGCGGACCAGCGCCGCGCCCACCCCCAGGCCGCGGGCCCGGCCGGTCACGGCGAGGCGGCCCAGCGAGCCGACGGCGGGGTCACCGCCGGTCTTCCCGGCGGCGTCCTCGCCGTGCAGCAGCCGGCCCGTACCGAGGGCGGTGCCGTCGGCGGCGACGGCGACGACGTGCACCGCCGTGGTGTCGTAGGCGTCGTACTCGATCTCCTCGGGCACGTTCTGCTCACCGACGAAGACGTCCTTTCGGACCTGGAAGCAGGCCGCGAGGTCGCTCTCGCCGTCGGCGCGGCGGGTGCTGAAGGAGGTCTCCGGTCCGGTCACCGGCTCTCCTCGGCGATGATGTCCAGGGCCCGCCGCAGGTCTTCGGGGTACTCGCTGGCGAACTCGACCCAGCGGCCGTCCGAGGGGTGCTCGAAGCCCAGCCGGACCGCGTGCAGCCACTGCCGGGTGAGTCCGAGACGCTTGGCCATCGTGGGGTCCGCGCCGTAGGTGAGGTCGCCGGCGCAGGGGTGGCGGTGGGCGGACATGTGCACCCGGATCTGGTGGGTGCGCCCGGTCTCCAGCTTGATGTCGAGCAGGCTGGCCGCGCGGTAGGCCTCGATGAGGTCGTAGTGCGTCACGGAGGGCTTGCCCTCGGCGGTGACGGCCCACTTGTAGTCGTGCTGGGGGTGACGGCCGATGGGGGCGTCGATGGTGCCGCTCATCGGGTCGGGGTGGCCCTGGACCAGCGCGTGGTACTTCTTCTCCACCACCCGGTCGCGGAACTGGCCCTTGAGCAGGGTGTAGGCCCGCTCGGACTTGGCGACGACCATCAGGCCCGAGGTGCCGACGTCCAGCCGGTGCACGATGCCCTGCCGCTCGGCCGCGCCCGAGGTCGAGATCCGGTAGCCGGCCGCGGCCAGCCCGCCGATGACGGTGGTACCGGTCCAGCCGGGGCTGGGGTGGGCGGCGACACCGACCGGCTTCATGATGACGACGATGTCGTCGTCGTCGTGCACGATCTCCATGCCCTCGACGGGCTCGGCGACGACCTGGACGGGAGCGGGTGCCTGCGGCATCTCCACTTCCATCCAGGCCCCGCCGTGCACCCGTTCGGACTTCCCGGCGACGGCCCCGTCCACCTGCACCTTGCCGGCGGCCGCGAGCTCGGCGGCCTTGGTGCGGGAGAAACCGAACATACGGGAGATGGCGGCGTCGACGCGCTCGCCCTCCAGGCCGTCGGGTACGGGCAGGGTGCGGACCTCGGGATACGTGCTCACCAGTCGAGTATGCCTTGCGCCGCCCGGTGCCCCGGGCCTCGGGCGGCGGATCGGGCCCCTGACCCCTGCGCGGCCCCGGCCCTGGTGCGGTCCCTAGTCCCTAGTCCTTGTGCACGGTCCCGTCGGGGTCCAGGCCCCTGAAGGAGAGGATGACGATGAGGATGCCGCCGCACACGATCGCGGAGTCGGCGAGGTTGAAGACCGCGAAGTGCGCGGGGGCGATGAAGTCGACCACCGCGCCCTCGAACACGCCCGGGGCCCGGAAGATGCGGTCGGTGAGGTTGCCGAGCGCCCCGCCCAGCAGCAGCCCCAGGGCGATCGCCCAGGGCAGGCTGTAGAGCTTGCGCGCGAGCCGGACGATCACGATGATCACGACGGCCGCGATGGCCGTGAAGATCACGGTGAACGCCTCGCCGATCCCGAACGCGGCACCGGCGTTGCGGATCGCGTCGAGTTTCAGCCAGTCGCCGAAGATCTCGATGGGTTCCTCGTGCTCCAGCTTCGCGACCACGATCATCTTGCTGACCAGGTCCAGCAGATAGGCCAGGAGGGCCACGCCGAGGAGAACGGGGATCTTCTTCCTGCCCCGGCCGCCGCCCCGGGCCTCGCCGGCCGGGTCCGCGCCCTCGGAGGGCTGCCGGGCCGCAGCTCCGTCAGCCCCCTCGGCATCGGGGATTTCCGGCGTACCGATGATGCGCTCCGCCTCTGCCACGTGAGTCCCTCAACCTAGGTGCCTGACTGAGGACGAGGGTACGACAACACCGGACGGATCAGCCCCGCCGCTCCTGCTTCTGTTTGTCCTCCACGCAGAGGGTGGCGCGGGGGAACGCCTGCATCCGGGCCTTGCCGATCGGTTTGCCGCAGACCTCGCAGAGCCCGTAGGTGCCCGCGTCGAGCCGGGCGAGGGCGCGTTCGGTCTGGTCCAGCGTCTCCTGGGCGTGGGCCGCGAGCGACAGCTCGTGCTCCCGGGTGATGTTCTTGGTCCCGGTGTCCGCGTCGTCGTCGCCCGCACCGTCCCCGGAGTCCCGCATCAGGCCGGCCAGGGCGGCGCCCGAGGCCTCCAGCTCGCTGCGCAGCCGTACGGCCTCGCCGGTCAGCCCGGTGCGCGCCTCGTCGACCTCCTCGGCGGTCCAGGGGTCCTCCCCCGGCCTGACCGCGAGGTCACCCGGCGCCGTCGCGGCGGCGACCCTGGCCGGGGGCACCGCGGTCGGGGCCCCTTCCACTGCCGCTGTGCTCCGGTCCGCGCTCTTCTTGGCTACCACCGTGTGGGCTCCCGTCTGCTCGGCGGCCTCGGCCGCCCCCGTGGCCTGTGCGGCCTTCCTGGCCGCGGCCTTCCTGGCCGCCGCGCTCTTCTTCACCGGCGGCTTCCGGTCCGCGTCCGGGTGTGGACCCGCGGAGCTTTCCCCGTCGGCGCTCTTCTCCGCCACCATGGCCGCGGCCCCTTCACATAAGGTGATCTTGCGCGCGAATCGTGCTGGGACGATAGATCGGCCCCGCCTCCGCGGCAACGGGGCACGCCGCCGGTTCGCCCTTCCCGCGCCGGACGGTGGTGTGCCCCCCAGCGTTGTGCCCAGCTCACCGCGCGGTAATCCGCCCCGGGTCACCGGCCGGGAGCGGGCCGTACCGGCGGGGCCGTCCGGGGCGGACACGCCTTGCGCGGTTCCGACCGGTCGGCCGTCGCCCGTACGGCCCCGTACACTGAGCGCAGCGAGAGGCGTGGATGGGACGAGTAGCGTCGTAGGCAGCCCGTAGCGACCCGGGGACGGTGGGAGCCCGGGGGCGAGCGCGTCGTGAAGATCACCCCGGAGCCGCCGGAAGAAAACTTCGGCCCGTGGGCACCGCCCCGGGTGCGAGGCCACTAGACCCGGCATCGCGACCCCAATGAGGGGGCCGCGGGCGCACGCCCGGGGCCAAGGAGGGTGGTACCGCGGGAGCCGGCCGGCTCTCGTCCCTCCGACGGAAGTGGAAGCCGTCCGCCGGAGGAAACCGCACATGACATCGCCGCAGTACCGCCAGGTACCCGCCCAGGTCGACCTGCCCGCCCTCGAACACGCCGTGCTCGACTTCTGGCGTGAGAGCAAGGTCTTCGCCAAGAGCCTCGAACAGTCCGAGGGCCGCCCCGAGTGGGTGTTCTACGAGGGGCCGCCGACCGCCAACGGCATGCCCGGCGCCCATCACATCGAGGCCCGCGTCTTCAAGGACGTGTTCCCGCGTTTCCGGACCATGCAGGGCTACCACGTCGGCCGGAAGGCCGGCTGGGACTGCCACGGACTGCCGGTCGAGCTCGCGGTCGAGAAGGAGCTGGGCTTCAGCGGCAAGCAGGACATCGAGGCGTACGGCATCGCCGAGTTCAACGCGAAGTGCCGGGAGTCGGTGACCCGCCACACCGACGCGTTCGCCGAGCTGACGACCCGCATGGGGTACTGGGTCGACCTGGACGACGCCTACCGGACGATGGACCCGGAGTACGTCGACTCCGTGTGGTGGTCGCTGAAGGAGATCTTCAAGAAGGGCCTCCTGGTCCAGGACCACCGGGTCGCCCCCTGGTGCCCGCGCTGCGGCACCGGCCTCTCGGACCACGAACTGGCCCAGGGCTACGAGACGGTCGTCGACCCCTCGGTCTTCGTGCGCTTCCCGCTGACGAGCGGCCCGCTGGCCGGCGAGGCCGCGCTGCTGGTGTGGACGACCACGCCCTGGACCCTGGTCTCCAACACCGCCGTCGCCGCCCACCCGGACGTCACCTATGTCGTCGCGACCGACGGCGAGGAGAAGCTGGTCGTCGCCGAGCCGCTGGTCGCGAAGGCGCTGGGCGAGGGCTGGGAGCCGACCGGCGAGTCCTTCACCGGCCGCGAGATGGAACGCTGGACGTACGAACGCCCCTTCGCCCTGGTCGACTTCCCCGCCGAGGCGCACTTCGTCGTCAACGCCGAGTACGTCACGACCGAGGACGGCACGGGTCTGGTCCACCAGTCCCCCGCCTTCGGCGCCGACGACCTCGCCGTGTGCCGCTCCTACGGCCTGCCGGTCGTCAACCCGGTGCGTCCCGACGGCACGTTCGAGGAGGACCTGCCGCTGGTCGGCGGGGTGTTCTTCAAGAAGGCCGACGAGGCGCTCACCGAGGACCTGGCCGCCCGCGGCAGGCTCTTCCGCCACGTCCCGTACGAGCACAGCTACCCGCACTGCTGGCGCTGCCACACCGCGCTGCTCTACTACGCGCAGCCTTCCTGGTACATCCGTACGACGGCGGTCAAGGACCGGCTGCTGGAGGAGAACGAGAAGACCAACTGGTTCCCGGACTCGGTCAAGCACGGCCGCTTCGGCGACTGGCTGGACAACAACGTCGACTGGGCGCTCTCCCGCAACCGTTACTGGGGCACCCCGCTGCCGGTCTGGCGCTGCGAGGACGGCCACCTGACGTGCGTCGGCTCCCGTGCCGAGCTCTCGGAGCTGACCGGGCGCGACCAGTCGGCCCTGGACCCGCACCGGCCGTTCATCGACGAGATCACGTTCACCTGCTCGCAGGAGAACTGCCAGCTGGAGGCGTACCGCGTCCCGGAGGTCATCGACGCCTGGTACGACTCGGGTTCGATGCCGTTCGCGCAGTGGGGCTACCCCTACAAGAACAAGGACGTCTTCGAGTCCCGCTACCCGGCGCAGTTCATCTCGGAGGCCATCGACCAGACCCGTGGCTGGTTCTACACGCTGATGGCCGTCGGCACGCTCGTCTTCGACAGGTCGAGTTACGAGAACGTGGTGTGCCTCGGCCACATCCTCGCCGAGGACGGCCGGAAGATGTCCAAGCACCTGGGCAACATCCTCCAGCCGATCCCGCTCATGGACCAGCACGGTGCCGACGCGGTGCGCTGGTTCATGGCGGCGGGCGGTTCCCCGTGGGCGGCGCGCCGGGTGGGCCACGGCACGATCCAGGAGGTCGTCCGCAAGACCCTGCTGACGTACTGGAACACGGTCGCCTTCCAGGCCCTGTACGCCCGTACGTCCCACTGGGCGCCGTCCGCGGCCGATCCGGCCCCGGCCGGCCGCACGGTGCTGGACCGCTGGCTGCTGGGCGAGCTGGGCACCCTGGTGGAGCAGGTCACCCGGGCACTGGAGGCCTACGACACCCAGCGTGCCGGGAAGCTGCTCTCCGCGTTCGTGGACGACCTGTCCAACTGGTACGTCCGCCGTTCGCGCCGCCGTTTCTGGCAGGGCGACAAGGCCGCGCTGCGCACGCTGCACGACGTGGTGGAGACGGTCACCCGGCTGATGGCCCCGCTGACCCCGTTCATCACCGAACGGGTCTGGCAGGACCTGATCGTCCCGGTGACCCCCGGCGCCCCGGAGTCGGTGCACCTGTCCTCCTGGCCCCAGGCGGACCCGGCGGCGGCCGACCCCGCGCTCTCCTCGCAGATGGCGCTGGTGCGCCGCCTGGTCGAGCTGGGCCGTGCCACGCGTGCCGGGTCCGGGGTCAAGACCCGCCAGCCGCTCTCACGGGCCCTGGTCGCGGCGTCGGGCTTCGAGGCGCTCTCCCCCGAACTGCGCGCGCAGATCACCGAGGAGCTGAACGTCTCGTCGCTGGCGTCGCTCTCCGAGGTCGGCGGCTCCCTCGTCGACACCACGGCCAAGGCCAACTTCCGGGCCCTGGGCAAGCGGTTCGGCAAGGGCGTCCAGGCGGTGGCGAAGGCCGTCGCGGACGCGGACGCAGCCGCGCTGTCGCTGGCGCTGCGTGAGGGCACGGCCACCGTCGAGGTGGACGGCGAGCAGGTCGCCCTCACCCCGGAGGAGGTCATCGTCACGGAGACCCCGCGCGAGGGCTGGTCGGTGGCCTCGGACTCCGGCGCCACGGTCGCCCTGGACCTGGAGATCACCCCGGAACTGCGGGCGGCGGGCCTGGCCCGTGACGCGATCCGGCTGATCCAGGAGGCCCGCAAGAACAGCGGCCTGGACGTCGCCGACCGCATCGCGGTCCGCTGGACCTCGGCCTCCCCCGAGACGGCCGCCGCCCTGACCGAGCACGCGTCGCTGATCGCGGACGAGGTCCTCGCCCCGGACTACGCCCAGGGCGAGGCGGACGACTCGTACGGCTCCCCGTTCGAGGACGAGGCGCTGGGCCTCACCTTCCGCCTCCGCAGGACGGCTCACTGATCCACCGCCCGTCCCGCGCTGCCCGGCCGGTCCCACCCGGCCGGGCAGCGCCGTTCCCGGCCCCTCCCTCGCGCGTACGGCGTACGACAAGGGCCGGGCCCCGGGGAAGATCCCCGGGGCCCGGCCCTCACAGCCTGCCGACGGCTACGCGCTCACCGCGCGCCCAGCGCTCAGTTGTCGTCCTCGTCGATGAGGAAGCCGCGCATCGGCGACGGCGCCTGCTGCATCGGCTGCGGCGCCTGCGGCCGCACCGGTGCCATCGGCTGCGTCATCGCGGGCGACATCTGCTGCTGCCCGCCGTACGACGGCGCACCGCCCATCGACTGGTTCCCGGCGCCCATCGGCGGGTTGCCGTGGTTGCCGCCGCCCATGCCGTGCCCCATGGCACCCGCACCGGCCGGAGCCAGCGAGGGCGACGGCGGCAGCGAGGCGGCCGCGGGGGTCCGCGGCGGGGCCAGCGAGTCGTCGGCCTGGGTCTCCAGCTGGCGCAGCTGGCTCTCCAGGTAGGACTTCAGACGGGTCCGGTACTCGCGCTCGAAGCCGCGCAGGTCCTCGACCTTGCGCTCCAGCGTCGCGCGGGCCGACTCCAGCGAGCCCATCGCCACACGGTGCTTCTCCTGCGCGTCCCGCTCCAGCGCGTCCGCCTTGGCCCGCGCGTCGCGCTCCAGGCCCTCGGCACGGCTGCGCGCCTCACCGACGATCTTGTTGGCCTCGGAACGGGCCTCCGCGATCGCCTGGTCGGCGGTCTGCTGGGCCAGGGACAGGACACGGGCGGCGCTGTCGCCGCCGGGGCCCTGGCCGGGCTGCTGCATCTGCGGCGGCTGCATCTGCTGCTGCATCTGCGGCGGCTGCATCTGCTGCGGGCCGTGACCGCCCATCGGACCGCCCATGGGGCCGCCCTGCATGGGGCCGGGGCCGTGCGGGCCCTGCGGACCGGGGCCGTGGCCGCCCTGGGGGCCGTGGCCGCTGGGGCCGGCGGGCAGCTGCGGAGCTCCACCGGGCAGCTGGGGGGGACCCATCTGCGGGGGCTGCTGCTGCACCGGCGGGCCCGATATGGCGGCGGGCACCGGGGCCCCCGGCCGGTCCTGCGGCTCCGGAGGTTTACGCATACCCTGCTGTTGGTTCTGTGCGGCCGCGCGCGTGGCGGCGGCCAGCTTGGCCCGCAGGTCCTCGTTCTCACGGAGCAGACGGGTCAGTTCCGCTTCGACCTCGTCGAGAAAGGCATCGACCTCGTCCTCGTCATAGCCTTCTCGGAGGCGGACGGTCGTGAACTGCTTGTTCCGCACGTCCTCGGGGGTCAACGGCATCTCTTCTTCACCTCTACGTAGTCGTCGGCAGTCGGCAAGACCGTATCGTTCACACGCTGCTCGCTAGCTTGCCCACGATGCTGAGCAGAATGTAGACGATGATCATCAGAACGAAGAAGGACAGGTCAAGTGCCACGCCCCCGAGACGCAACGGCGGTATGAACCGCCGCAGAAGCTTCAGCGGTGGATCGGTGACAGTGTAAGTGCCCTCCAGAACGACCACCATCGCCTTGCCTGGCTGCCATGAACGTGCGAACTGGAAGACATAGTCCATGACCAGCCGGAAGATCAGCACGATGAGGAAACACATCAGCGCGATATAGACCACATCCAGTGCGACGCCCATGTCCCGCGCTTCCCTCTCCCCTGGCTTTCGTGACCCGGCCTCCCGGCCGGCACCGGCCTCGCGGCCGGGTTGTTCCCGGTGTCGTGTTCTCAGCTCTGGTTGAAGAACCCGCCCTCTGCGATACGGGCCTTGTCCTCCGCCGTGACATCGACGTTAGCAGGCGACAACAGGAACACCTTCTGCGTCACTCGCTCAATGCTGCCATGGAGACCGAAGACGAGTCCCGCGGCAAAGTCGACAAGTCGCTTCGCGTCGGTGTCGTCCATCTCGGTGAGATTCATGATCACCGGAGTGCCCTCGCGGAAGTGTTCCCCGATGGTACGGGCCTCGTTGTAGGTACGGGGGTGCAGCGTGGTGATGCGGTAGGGCTCCCGCTCGGACACGACCTTGGGCATGATCACCGGTGCGTTCTTCTCCAGGTTCGGGCGGTCAGGTGTGATGGATGCCACGGGTGCGATCCGGGCGGGTCGCGGGCTGTCCGCCGGTAGCTGAACCGGCTCGCGCGGGGCGGGCGGCGTCACCGCGCGTACCGGTTCCTCACGCTCGCGCTCCCGCTCCACCTGGTGTGCGGGCTGATGCCGCCGCCGGTCCCGCTCGGGCTCCGGCTCGGGTTCGAATTCGTCGTCGGGGTCGAACCCCGGACCGTCGTACCCATCGTCCTCCACGAGGCCGAGGTAGACCGCCATCTTGCGCATCGCGCCGGCCATGCTCCGAGTCCTCCGCTCTGTGGTGGATCGGCATTCGTGTCACCAAGTGCCCGAGATCCACTCCGGTCTTGCCCTTTTCGGGTGGCAATGACCATATTTTCTGCTGTGGTCCGACTTGCTTCGCGACGTTACCCGAGCCGGGGTCGGTCTCCGAGCACCGCCGTACCGATGCGTACATGTGTCGCTCCGGCCGCCACCGCGTCCTCCAGATCCCCGCTCATTCCCGCGGAGACCATGTTGGCAGCCGGATGGTTCCCGCGCAGGCGGGATGAGATTTCCACCAGCCGGTCGAACGCCTCGCGTTGACGGCCCGCGTACACCCCGGAGAGCGGGGCGACGGTCATCAGCCCGTCGAGCCGGAGTCCGGGCGCGGCCTCCACCGCGGCCGCCAGTTCCCCGACGCCGTCCGGCGCGACGCCTCCGCGGTCACCGCGTTCGCCGCTCTCCGCGTCGAGTGCCACCTGCAGGAGGCAGCCGAGTTCCCGCCCGTTCCTCACCGCCGCCGCCGAGAGCGCGGTGACCAGCCTGACCCGGTCCACCGACTGCACCACATCGGCATAACCGACCACGGAACGCACCTTATTGGTCTGCAGCTGTCCGACAAAGTGCCAGGTGAGCGACAGATCCGCACACGCCTCGGCCTTGGGGGCCGCGTCCTGGTCACGGTTCTCGGCGACATGACGCACACCGAGTCCGTGCAGGATCCGCACATCGCTCGCGGGGTAGGTCTTGGTGACCACGACGAGGGTCACCTCCTCCCGCTCACGGCCGGCCGCGGCGCAGGCGGCGGCGATGCGCTCCTCCACCCGTGCCAGGTTCGCCGCGAGTTGGTCCTTACGATCCGTCATCGCCCTATCCGTCCAGCCAGACATAAC
Source organism: Streptomyces nitrosporeus (assembly GCF_008704555.1). Lineage (NCBI taxonomy): Bacteria > Bacillati > Actinomycetota > Actinomycetes > Kitasatosporales > Streptomycetaceae > Streptomyces > Streptomyces nitrosporeus. The sequence goes on along the minus strand of NZ_CP023702.1, from coordinate 5,798,636 downwards.
CGGCGAGCCGCCCCGTGGTGCGGTCGCGGCGGTACGAGTAGTGGTCACCGGATTCCCGTGTGCAGACCGGCGAACGGTGCCGTTCGCCCACCCCGAGGGCTTCGAGCTGCGCGTGGACCCCGGCGGTGACGTCCACGGCGGGGGTGCCCCAGCCCGTGGTCGACCAGGACGCAGGAACGGCCCCGGCCACCTCGGCGCGCATGTCCTCGGGCACCTCGTAGCACCGGCCGCAGACCGCCGGCCCGGTGTGCGCGACGATCCTCGACGGCTCCGCGCCCAGCGCGGCCATCGCCTCGACGGCCGCCGGCACGACGCCCGCGACCAGACCGGGCCTGCCCGCGTGGGCCGCCGCGGCCACGCCCGCCACCGGGTCGGCGAGCAGGACGGGGGTGCAGTCGGCGGTGAGCACCGCCAGCGCCAGTCCGCGGCGGGCCGTCACCACCGCGTCCACCGCGGGGATCCGGGACGCCCCGTCCCACGGGGCGTCGACCACGGCGACGTCGCGGCCGTGCACCTGGTTCATCCAGACGACCCGCTCCGGGTCGAGGCCGAGGCCCCGTGCGGCGAGGGTGCGGTTCGCGAGGACGGCGGCGGGGTCGTCACCGACCGCGCCGCCGAGGTTGAGCTGCTCGTACGGAGCGGCGCTCACCCCGCCCCACCTGTCGGTGAAGGCGAAGTGCGCGCCGCCCGTCGAAGCCACCGCGGTCTTCACCGGGTGCTGCGGATCTATCACTTCAAGAAGTCCGGTACGTCCAGCTCTTCGGCCTGGGTGTCCTGGTAGGGACGGGCCGTCGGGACGTGCGCCGGGGCGACCGGGGGCAGCGAGGTCTCGTTCGCCACCGGCGCCGGCTGCTCGGCCGGGACCTGCTGGGGCTCCTCGCGCGCGGGCACGGAACCGAGCGTGCTCGCCGGACGCACCGGCTCGGGGGCGCGGGCCGGGGCCTGCTCCTCCCGCTTGCCGGTGCTCGCCCCGAGGACGTTCTCGCGGCGGGCGGGCGGCTGGCCGCCGTCGAAACCGGCCGCGATCACGGTGACACGCACCTCGTCGCCGAGGGCGTCGTCGATGACCGCGCCGAAGATGATGTTGGCCTCCGGGTGGGCCGCCTCGCTCACCAGCTGCGCCGCCTCGTTGATCTCGAAGAGACCGAGGTCGCTGCCGCCGGAGATGGAGAGCAGGACACCGCGGGCGCCGTCGATGGACGCCTCCAGGAGCGGCGAGGAGATCGCCATCTCCGCCGCGGCCACCGCGCGGTCGTCGCCCCGGGCCGAGCCGATGCCCATGAGGGCGGAACCGGCCTCGGACATGACCGACTTGACGTCGGCGAAGTCGAGGTTGATCAGGCCGGGGGTGGTGATCAGGTCGGTGATGCCCTGGACACCCGAGAGCAGCACCTGGTCGGCCGACTTGAAGGCGTCGAGCACGCTGACCTGGCGGTCCGAGATGGAGAGCAGCCGGTCGTTGGGGATGACGATGAGGGTGTCGACCTCTTCGCGGAGTTCGGCGATGCCGTCCTCCGCCTGGTTCGCCCGGCGCCGGCCCTCGAAAGTGAACGGGCGGGTGACCACACCGATCGTCAGGGTGCCCAGCGAGCGGGCGATGTTGGCCACGACGGGGGCGCCGCCGGTGCCGGTGCCGCCGCCTTCGCCGGCGGTGACGAAGACCATGTCGGCCCCCTTGAGGACCTCCTCGATCTCCTCACGGTGGTCCTCCGCCGCCTTCCGGCCGACGGCGGGGTTCGCCCCGGCTCCGAGGCCACGGGTGAGTTCACGGCCGACGTCCAGCTTGACGTCGGCGTCGCTCATCAGCAGTGCCTGCGCATCGGTGTTGATCGCGATGAACTCGACGCCCTTGAGGCCGACCTCGATCATTCGGTTGATGGCATTGACACCACCGCCGCCGACACCGATGACCTTGATGACTGCGAGGTAGTTCTGCGGTGCTGCCACGTCGAAGGCCTCTCGCCTCGAGTTACGTGTCGTCGCTCTGCGGTGGCACCGCCGCGACGACGGATGTCGAATGGGGACGGTCCGGACGCCGACCCGAACCCTAACGTTGAAGTTTAGGGTTACCAGTGTGTCTGCCTCATGGACTCTTCCGGACAGGACACTAAGTCGACAAGTGGCGCGTGTTCAACGAACACGCCGAACCTCCCGTTTTTCTTTTCACCCTATGTGATCACCCGTAGCGCTGACCAACCAGGGTGCTGGCCTGGCCATATGCGCGTCAACTCTTCGACACCGCAGGGGCGCTGGGGGCACTCACATCGAAGTGTCCCGCTTTGGGTGACGATTTCATGAGAGCAGTGAGAACACGTGCTTTCACAGGCCCTTGTTCACCACTGCCCCAGAGCACCGTCCGGTCCCGGGTCAGTTCCAGGACAACGGAATCGTACGAGGTCATCCGCACCGCCTTCGTCTCCCCGGCCACCCCGGCCGGAAGGTCTCCCGCGATCCGGACCGCTTCCCGGAGCAGCCGTTCCGCGCCGTAACGACGCAGACTCGGTGACCGTTCCGGTTCCAGTTCCAGCAACGGGACGTGTGCGGGCCTCCTGCCCACTGTCGCGAAACGCACGCCTCCCGCGTCCACCTCGATGAACTTCGCGCCCTTCTCCAGCACCAGCACCGGCTTCCGCTCGGTCACTTCGAGGCCGATGCCGTCCGGCCACGACCGCACGACGTCCACCGAGTCCACCCGGGGCAGCTCGCGGGCCAGCCGCGCCTCGACTGCGCCGGTGTCCACGGACAGCAGCGGGTCTCCCACCGGGACCGCCGCGGCGGCCTCCACCTCGGCCGGGGTCAGCACATCGGTTCCGGTGACGGTCACTTGTTCGACCCGGAACCAGGACGAGCCGTACAGGGTCCAGACGGCGGCCGCGGCCACCAGGAGCACCGCGGCCCCGGCAAAGAGCAGCCGCACGCGGCCGCTCAGCCGGCGCCCGCCGGAAGAAGTCCCCGGCGGTCCCGCCGGGGTGTCGGCCAGGTGGGCTGCTCCGCGCTGGGCGGTCGTCGGTCCGGCCACGCTCGCTCCTTACGCCGGACCCGGGGCGCGCGCCCCGGGTCCGCACCGCCTCACGCCTGGCGGCGTGCGGCAATCGCCTCGTACACCATGCCGACGAGCAGGTCGTCGGCGTCCCGGCGGCCGAACTCCGCGGCTGCGCGGGACATCTCGTACAGCCGGTGCGGGTCCGACAGCACCGGCAGGACGTTGCCCTGCACCCACTCGGGGGTGAGCGCCGCGTCGTCCACCAGCAGGCCGCCGCCGGCGTTCACCACCGGCTGGGCGTTGAGCCGCTGTTCGCCGTTGCCGATGGGCAGCGGGACGTAGGCGGCGGGCAGCCCGACGGCGGAGAGCTCGGCGACGGTCATCGCGCCCGCGCGGCAGAGCATCATGTCGGCCGCGGCGTACGCCAGATCCATCCGGTCCACGTACGGTACCGGGATGTAGGGCGGCATCCCGGGCATGTTGTCGATGCGCGGCAGTTCGTTCTTGGGGCCGACCACGTGCAGGATCTGGATCCCGGACCGCTGGAGCAGCGGCGCGACCCGCTGGACCACCTCGTTGAGGTGCCGGGCGCCCTGCGAACCGCCGGAGACCAGCAGGGTCGGCAGGTTGGGGTCGAGCCCGAAGGCGGCGCGGGCCTCCGGCCGCACCCGGGCGCGGTCGAGGGTGGCGATGGTGCGGCGCAGCGGGATGCCGATGTAGCGGGCGCCGCGCAGTTTGCTGTCGGGGGTGGAGACGGCGACGGCGTGGGCGTAGCGGGAGCCGATCTTGTTGGCCAGGCCCGGGCGGGCGTTGGCCTCGTGGACGACGATCGGCACACCCGCGCGCTTGGCGGCGAGGTAGCCGGGGAGGGCGACGTAGCCGCCGAAGCCGACCACGCAGTCCGCCCCGGTGCGCTCCAGGACCTGCTCGGCGGCCTTGATGGTGCCGCGCAGCCGTCCCGGCACGGTGATCAGCTCGGGTGTGGGCTTGCGCGGCAGCGGTACGGCGGGGATCAGCGCCAGTTCGTACCCCCGCTCGGGTACGAGCCTGGTCTCGAGTCCGCGTTCCGTGCCGAGGGCGGTGATACCCACGGTCGGGTCCTGCCTGCGCAGGGCGTCTGCGAGGGCAAGCGCGGGCTCGATGTGGCCGGCGGTCCCCCCGCCGGCGAGTACGACATGCACCGAAATTCACCGCTCTCCGGACGGACGCTTCATGACGCGCCGTCTCATCGTCTTCCATCTGACCCCGGGCCTCCGCGTGGCCAGGGCCGCTTTCGCCGCCGGATCCTGCCGCGCGAAGGCGATCATGAGTCCGACGGCGAACATGGTCGGCAGCAGGGCCGAGCCCCCGTAGGAGAACAGCGGCAGCGGGACTCCGGCGATCGGCAACAGGCCGAGCACCGCACCGATGTTGATCACGGCCTGCGCCGTGATCCAGGTGGTCACGCCTCCCGCTGCGTACCTCACGAAGGGGTCCTCCGTGCGTCCGGCCACGCGGATACCCGCATAGCCTAGAGCCGCGAACAGGGCGAGTACCGACAGCGTCCCCGCCAGACCCAGTTCCTCCCCGGTGATGGCGAAGATGAAGTCGGTGTGCGGTTCGGGCAGTTGACCCCATTTTTCCACACTGGCACCGAGTCCGGATCCGAACCACCCGCCGGACGCCAGCGCGTAGATCCCGTGGACCGCCTGCCAGCATCCGCCGTTCTCGTCGGGTTCGCTGACGCCCATGCAGGCCAGCCGGGACATCCGGTTGGGGCTCGTCCTGATCAGCAGGAAGGCGATGGCCGCCGCGAAGGCGAGCACCCCGGCGAAGAGCCGGGTGGGGGCCCCGGCCAGCCAGAGCAGGCCGAACAGGATCGCGGTGAGGATGATCGCGGTCCCCATGTCGCCGCCGAGCATGATGAGCCCGAGGAGCATGAAGGCGACCGGGACGAGCGGCACCAGCAGGTGCTTCCACTGCCCCAGCAGCCGTTTGTCCTGTTTACGGGCCATCAGGTCGGCGCCCCACAGGATGAGGGCCAGCTTGCCGAACTCGCTGGGCTGGAGCTGGAAGGGGCCGCCGAGGTAGATCCAGTTCTGGTTGCCGTTGACCGCCATCCCTATCCCCGGCACCTGGACCAGGACCATCAGGAAGACGGTGGCCAGGAGCAGCGGGTAGGCGAACGCCCGGTGCAGCTTCACGGGCATCTTCGAGGCCAGCAGCAGCAGACCGGCGCCGATGACCGCGGCGAGGAACTGCTTGCGGAAGAAGTAGGTGCTGGGTTTGTCGAGTTCCAGCGCCTTGATCATGGAGGCCGAGTAGACCATCACGAGGCCGAGGACCGTGATCAGCAGACCGGCCCCGAGGATCAGGTAGTACGCGGTCAGGGGGCGGTCCCAGGCCCGGCGGGCCCGCTCGTGGAGCCGTCTCAGCGCGGCGCCCCGCGGGGGCCGGGAGGGCGCCTCTGGGCGCCTGCCGCCGCCGCGGGGGCCGGGGGGCCGCCGGGTGCCGGTGGCGGGGCGGCTGCGCAGGAGGAGGTGCGCGTCGTGGCCCGCGTACAGCGCGGCGGCCGGGCGGGCGAGCGGGCGCGGGGTGAGCGCCCGGCGGAACGCCGCGGTCGCGCACGGGCGTTCCGCTCCGCGCGCGGCTGGGCTCTCGTCTGCCGGCATGGTCGCTGTCCCCTCCACTGCTCGTGCCCGGGGCCGGTGCCGGGAGCCCGGGTCCGCGGCGGTGCCACACGTGCCCCGTCCCCGGGACGGTACGGGGTCCGGGCCCGTCAGGCGCTCTCGCCGGCGAGTTCGCGGACCGCGTCCGCGAACGCCTCGCCCCGCTTGTTGTAGTTGACGAACATGTCCATCGAGGCGCAGGCCGGTGCCAGCAGGACGGTGTCCCCCGGCCGGGCGAGCCGCGCGGCTTCCCGGACGGCCTCGGACATCGCCCCAGTGTCGGTCCGGTCCAGGTCGAGGACCGGTACCTCGGGGGCGTGTCGCGCCAGTGCTTCGCGGATCAGCGCACGGTCGGCGCCCATGAGCACGGCACCGCGCAGCCGCTTCGCCGCGCCGGTGACCAGTTCGTCGAAGGTCGCGCCCTTCGCGAGGCCGCCGGCGATCCAGACGATCGGCTCGTAGGCGGCGAGCGACGCCTCGGCCGCGTGGGTGTTGGTGGCCTTGGAGTCGTCGACGTAGCTCACCCCGGCGACGTCCGCGACGTGTTCGATGCGGTGGGGGTCGGGGCGGAAGGACCGCAGCCCGTCGCGTACGGCGGCCGGCTCGACGCCGAAGGCGCGGGCGAGGGCGGCGGCGGCCAGGGCGTTGGCGATGTTGTGCGGGGCGGGCGGGTCGACGTCGCCGACCTGGGCCAGCTCCTGGGCCTGCTTCTGCCGGTTGGCCACGAAGGCCCGGTCGACGAGGATCCCGTCGACCACGCCCAGCTGCGAGGGCCCGGGGGTGGAGAGGGTGAAGCCGATCGCCCGGCAGCCCTCCTCGACGTCGGCCTCGCGTACCAGGTGCTCGGTCGCCGGGTCCTGCGCGTTGTAGACGCAGGCGACGCTGTTGCCCTCGTAGATCCGCCCCTTGTCGGCCGCGTAGGCGTCCATGGAGCCGTGCCAGTCGAGGTGGTCCGGGGCCAGGTTGAGTACGGCCGCGGAGTGGGCGCGCAGCGAGGGCGCCCAGTGGAGCTGGTAGCTGGAGAGTTCGACGGCGAGGACGTCGTACGTCTCCTCGCCGAGCACCGCGTCCAGCAGGGAGACCCCGATGTTGCCGACCGCGGCCGTGCGCAGTCCGGCCGCTTCGAGGATCGAGGCGAGCATCCGCACGGTCGTGGTCTTGCCGTTGGTGCCGGTGACCGCGAGCCAGGGCGCGGCGTCCGGCCCCCGCAGCCGCCAGGCGAGTTCGACGTCGCCCCAGACGGGGACGCCTGCCCGGGCGGCTGCCTGGAAGAGCGGTTTGCCGGGCTTCCAGCCGGGGGCCGTGACGACCAGTTCGGTGGACTCGGGCAGGGTGTCGCCGTCGCCGAGGCGCACGGTGACCCCGAGCGCCTCCAGTCCGGCGGCCTGGGCGCGGGAACGCTCGTCGTCGCCGTCGTTGACGACGGTGACCAGTGCCCCGCGCTCGTGCAGGGCGCGGGCCGCGGGGATGCCGCTGACGCCGAGCCCTGCGACCGTGACGTGTGTGCCCTGCCAGTCCACGTTGCTCACTTCTTGGCTGCCCATCCTGCGTAGAAGAGGCCGAGTCCGACGATCACGCACATGCCCTGAATGATCCAGAAGCGGACCACGACAAGGACTTCGGACCACCCCTTGAGTTCGAAGTGGTGCTGGAGCGGTGCCATGCGGAAGACGCGCTTGCCGGTCATCTTGAAGGAGCCGACCTGGATGACCACCGACATGGTGATCATCACGAAGAGGCCGCCGAGGATGGCCAGCAGGAATTCGGTGCGCGAGCAGATCGCGAGGCCGGCGAGCGCGCCGCCGAGGGCGAGCGAACCGGTGTCGCCCATGAAGATCTTCGCGGGTGAGGTGTTCCACCACAGGAAGCCGAAGCAGGCGCCCATCAGGGCCGAGGCGACGACGGCGAGGTCGAGTGGGTCGCGTACCTCGAAACACGCCTCGGGGTTGGTGAGGGTGGTCGCGTTGGCGCAGGACTCCTGGAACTGCCACAGCCCGATGAAGGTGTACGCGCCGAAGACCATCACCGACGCGCCGGTGGCCAGGCCGTCCAGACCGTCCGTGAGGTTCACGCCGTTGGACATGGCGAGGATCATGAACAGCGCCCAGACGACGAACAGCACCGGTCCGATGGACCAGCCGAAGTCCTCGACGAAGGAGAGCCGGGTGGAGGCCGGGGTGTTGCCGCGGATGTCCGCGAACTGGAGCGAGAGCACCGCGAAGGCGATACCGACGATCAGCTGGCCGGCCATCTTCGCCTTGGCCCGCAGACCGAGCGAGCGCTGCTTGACGATCTTGATGTAGTCGTCGAGGAAGCCGACGAGCCCCATGCCCGCCATCAGGAACAGGACGAGGACGCCGGAGAAGCGCATCTCCTCGCCGGTGATCACCTTCGCCAGGACGTACGCGATGATCGTCGCCAGGATGAAGGCGATGCCGCCCATCGTGGGCGTGCCCTTCTTGCTGCCGTGCGTGCGCGGGCCGTCGTCCCGGATGAACTGCCCGTAGCCCTTGCGGGCGAGGAGTTTGATCAGCAGCGGTGTGCCGACCAGGGTCAGGAAGAGCCCTATGGCTCCCGCGAAGAGGATCTGCCTCATCGGACGGCGACCTCGCCCTCGTTCGCGTTCTCCAGCAGTGCCAGGGCGACCTTCTCCAGGCCGACCGACCGGGACGCCTTCACCAGCACGACGTCTCCCGGGCGCAGTTCACTGCGCAACAGGTCGACGGCCGCCTGTGCGTCGGACACGTGCACCGACTCCTCACCCCACGAACCCTCGTTATATGCGCCCAGTTGCAGCCAGGAGGCCTCTTGTCCCCCGACAGCGACGAGCTTGCTGACGTTGAGCCGGACGGCGAGCCGTCCGACCGCGTCGTGCTCGGCGAGCGACGCGTCACCGAGCTCGGCCATCTGACCGAGCACCGCCCACGTGCGTCCCCCCTCCGCCCGTGAGGCCTTGCCCATGGCGGCCAGCGCACGGAGTGCGGCTTTCATGGATTCGGGGTTCGCGTTGTAGGCGTCATTGACGACCGTCACACCGTCCGGACGCTCGGTGACCTCCATGCGCCAGCGGGAGAGGGTGCCCGCCCCGGAGAGCGCCTCGGCGATCTCGGTCACGGACATGCCCAACTCATGGGCGACGGCGGCCGCGGCGAGCGCGTTCGACACGTGGTGCTCACCGTACAGGCGCAAGGTCACGTCACTGCACCCGGTAGGTGTGTGGAGCGCGAAAGCGGGGCGCCCGTCGTCCGTGAGCCGGACGTTCTCTCCCCGTACGTCCGCATCCGTGGCCTCTCCGAAGAGGACGACCCGGGCTGATGTGCGGGAGGACATGGCCCGCACGAGCGGGTCGTCGGCGTTGAGCACCGCCACGCCGTCGGCGGGGAGGGCCTCCACGAGTTCGCCCTTGGCCCGGGCGATCGCCTCGCGGCTGCCGAACTCGCCGAGGTGGGCGCTGCCCACGTTCAGCACCAGGCCGATTTTCGGCGGGGTGAGCGTGGCAAGGTAGTGGATGTGGCCGACGCCACGGGCGCCCATCTCCAGGACCAGGTGCCGGGTCTCGGCGGTGGCGCTCAGCGCGGTGAGCGGCAGGCCGATCTCGTTGTTGAGGGAGCCGGGTGTCCAGACCGTCGGGGCCTTGTGCTGGAGCAGCTGGGCGACGAGGTCCTTGGTGGACGTCTTGCCGGCCGAGCCGGTGAGCGCGACGACGGTGGCCCCCAGCCGCTCGACGACCGTGCGCGCGAGGGCGCCGAGCGCCGCCACGACGTCGTCCACGACGATCGCCGGGACGCCCACGGGCCGGGCGGCGAGTACGGCCGTGGCCCCCGCCTCGACGGCGCGCGACGCGTAGTCGTGGCCGTCGACGCGTTCACCGGCGAACGCCGCGAACAGGGACCCCTGCCGCACCTCCCTGGAGTCGATGACGACGGGGCCGGTGACGACGAGGGAGCGGTCCGGCATGTCGTGCGGGCGTCCGCCGACGATTTCGGCGATCTCGGCGAGGGAAAGGGCGATCACTTGGTCATCCCTGACTGTTGTTCTCGTGGGTGTGTGCGTGGTCGGGTGCGGTGTCCACGCGTGCGCGGGAGCGCTCGATGGCCTCACGCAGGACCTGCCGGTCGTCGAAGGGCCGTACCACGCCGTGGATGTCCTGGCCCTGTTCGTGCCCCTTGCCGGCCACCAGCACCGTGTCACCGGGCTCGGCGCGGGCCACGGCGGCGGCGACGGCGGCGGCGCGGTCGGCGTCGACGAGGACGTCGCCGCGTTCGTGGACGGGTACCTCGGCGGCGCCGGCCAGCATGGCGGCGAGGATCCCCAGCGGGTCCTCCGAGCGGGGGTTGTCGGAGGTGAGGACGGCCGTGTCGGCGAGCCGGGCCGCCGCCGCGCCCATCGGACCGCGCTTGGTGGTGTCACGGTCGCCGCCGCAGCCGAGCACGATGTGCACCCGGCCCTCGGTGACCTTGCGCAGGGAGCGCAGTACGGATTCGACGGCGTCGGTCTTGTGCGCGTAGTCGACGACGGCGAGGTAGGGCTGTCCGGCGTCCACGCGTTCGAGCCGGCCGGGGACCCCGGGGACGGCGGCGACGCCGTCGGCGGCGGTCTGCGGGTCCACACCGGCCACGGCCAGGGTGACGATCGCGGCCAGGGTGTTGGCGACGTTGAACGGCCCGGGCAGCGGCGCCCTGGCGGTGATCCGCTCGCCCTTTGGGCCGAGCACCGTGAACCGGCTGTCCTGCGGACCGACTTCGACGTCCGCCGCCCGCCAGTCGGCGTCCGGGTGGCCCTCGGCGGAGAAGGTGACGACGGGGACCGACGCCTCGTCGACGAGCCGGCGGCCGTACTCGTCGTCGAAGTTGACGACGCCCAGCTTGCTGCGCCGCGGGGTGAACAGCTGCGCCTTGGCCTGGAAGTAGTCCTCCATCCCGGAGTGGAACTCCATGTGCTCCGGGCTGAGGTTGTTGAAGACGGCGACGTCGAAGACGCAGCCGTCGACCCGGCCCAGCACCAGGGCGTGGCTGGAGACCTCCATGGCGACCGCCTCGACGCCGCGTTCCCGCATGACGGCGAACAGCGCCTGGAGGTCGGTGGCTTCGGGGGTGGTGCGCTCGGACTTGATGCGCTCGTCGCCGATCCGCATCTCGACGGTGCCGATCAGCCCGGTGCTGCGTCCCGCTCCGCGCAGGCCGCCCTCGACGAGGTAGGCCGTGGTGGTCTTGCCGGACGTCCCGGTGATGCCGATCTGGAGGAGGCCGGCGCCCGGGTGCCCGTAGATCTCGGCGGCGAGTTCGCCCATGCGGGCCCGCGGTTCCGCGGTGACCAGCACGGGCAGCCCGGTGGCGGCCGCCCGCCCGGCGCCCGCCGGGTCGGTGAGGACGGCCGCGGCACCGAGCCCCGCGGCCTGGGCGGCGAAGTCGGCGCCGTGGAAGCGGGCGCCGGGAAGGGCCGCGTACACGTCACCCGGACGCACGGCCCGGGAGTCGTGGGTGATTCCGGTGACCTCACCGGACTCCTGCGGTGCGGCGCCGATGCGCGCTGCCAGCTCGCCGAGGGAAGTCGGCCGGAGCCGGTCCGGCCGGGGCGCTCCCGGGTAGGTCACAGGAGCGTCCTTCGTGGTTTGGGACTGATCGGGGTGGGGCACGGCGGTGAGCGTACCGGGCGGACCCGGCCGATCGCGAAGTGAGGGGCCGGGGTCGCGGTACTTGTCGTTCCGGTTCCCGGGGTCCGGGGTGATGGTCGTCACGTGTGTCTTCCCGAGTTCACTCGCCGGGCTCGAAGGAGACCGGCAGCCGGGCGGGGGCGGTGCCGGAGGGCGGGGTCTGAAGGGTCTTCAGGGCGAACTCCATGACCTTCTTGTAGATCGGGCCGCAGATCTGGCCGCCGAAGTAGCTGCCCTCGGTGGGGTTCTGGATCGCGCAGTACACGGCGATCTGGGGGTCGTCGGCGGGCGCGAAGCCGGCGAAGGAGGAGGTGTAGCCCTTGTAGACGCCCCGGACGGGGTCGACCCGGTTGGCCGTACCCGTCTTGCCGGCGACCCGGTAGCCCTCGATGTGGGCCTTGGTCCCGGTGCCCTCCCGGTCGTCCACGACGGACTCCAGCATTTTCGCCAGGGTCCTGGCCGTCTTCTCGCTGACGACCCGGGTCTTCTTCGGGGCCTCGGCCGCCGTGTACCGGCCGTCCGCGCCCTTCGTGCCGCGGACGAGGGTCGGCTCGATCCGGACCCCGCCGTTGGCGATGGTCTGGTAGACGGAGGCGGCCTGCATGGCGTTGAGCGACAGCCCCTGGCCGAACGGGATCGTGTACTGCTGGGAGGTCGACCAGTCCCCGGGCGCGGCGAGGATGCCGGGCGACTCGCCCGGGTAGTCGAGCCCCGTGGTGCTGCCCAGGCCGAACTTGCGCAGGTAGGAGTGGAGGACCTTGTTGGCCTCGGCCTGCGTCTTCCCCAGCTGGCCGGTGGCCAGGATGGTGCCGATGTTGCTGGACTTGGCGAGTACGCCGTTGAGCGTGAGGTACCAGGTGGGGTGGTCGATGTCGTCCCGGAACAGCCGGTCCCCGCGGTGCAGCCGGTTGGGGACGGTGACGTGTGTACCGGGGGTCGCCACGCCCTCCTCCAGCACCGCGGCCATGGACATGACCTTGCTGGTGGAGCCGGGTTCGTAGACGTCCTGGAGGGCCGCGTTGCCCAGGACGGCCGCGTCGACCTGGGAGAGGTCGTTCGGGTCGTAGCCGGGGGCGTTGGCCATGGCCAGCACCTCGCCGGTCCGGGTGTTCTGGACGATCACGTAGCCGCGGTCGGCCTTCGACTCCCGCACCTGGTCGGCGATGGCCCGCTGGGCCGCCCACTGGATGTCTCGGTCGATGGTGAGCTCGATGTCGGAGCCCGCGACGGCCGGGGTCTCCTTGGAGCCCGCGGTCGGCACGGGACGGCCGCCGGCCTGGGCGTACCGGATCGTGCCGTCCTCGCCCGCGAGCTGTTCGTCCAGCCGGGCCTCCAGGCCGCCGCCGCCCTTGCCCTCCGCGTTGACGAATCCCAGTATCCCCGCGGCGAGGTCGCCGTTGGGGTAGACGCGTTTGGTGGTGGGCTCCTGGAGGACGCCGGCCAGCACGTTGGCCCCCGGTCCGCCCCGGGCCCTGTCCTCGGCTGCCTTCTCGGCGAAGGCCGCCTTGAGGTCCTTGATCTGCTTCCAGACCTGCGGCGTCTGGCGGTGGGCCAGCACGGTGTAGCGGCTGCCGGGGGCGGAGAGCTTCTTCTCCAGTTCCCCGGCGTCCCTGCCCAGGACGGGCGCGAGCAGTTGCGCCGCCTGCCGCGGGGCGTCGGGCGCCTTGCTCTCCTCGGGGGTGAACAGCTTCGGGTCGGCGGTGATGTCGTGCGCGTCGACGCTGGTCGCCAGGGCGATACCGCTGCGGTCGGTGATCTCGCCCCGCTCGGCGGCGATCGTGTACTCCAGGTAGCGGTTCTTCTCGGCCTTGGCCGTGTACTCGTCGGCGTCGACCGCCTGCACCTGGAGGAGCCGGATGACGAACGCCACCATGACGAGAGTCAGGCAGAGGCTGATCAGACGCAGCCGCGGACGCGGGTTGCCCAGCCGGATGGCGTTGCGGGGCCCGCGCGGTGCTCCGGTCCGCGGCCGGGCCGATGCCCGGGGCCGCCGGGCCCCGGGGCGGGACGCGGGGCGCGGGCGCCCGGATCCTCCGGCTGCGCCGCGGGGGCGCGCCGGGCCGGGTACGCGGCGGCGCGGCGGTTCCTTCGGGGGCACTCGGTCACCTGCCGGAGCTCGTCGGGGACGGTTCGGTGGGGGTCGCGGGGGGTACGGCGGCGGGGCCGGACGCGGCGGGCGGGGCCACGGGGGTGCCGGGCGCGGGGGTGGCCGAGGGAGCGGGGGCCGGCGGCTCCGGGTCCGTGCGCGGCTCGCGGGCGGCCGGCGGGGTGGAGGGGTCGGCGGTGGCCTGCTCGGGCACGCCGCGTACGGAGCCGTCCAGGTCCAGGAAGGCGGGGGGGCCGCCGGGCACCATGCCGAGTTCCCGGGCGCGGCGTTCCAGCGCGTCCGGTTCGGAATAGCTGTCGACGTCCCGTTGCAGGGCCTGCTGCTCGTCGGTGAGTTCGGTCGTCTCCCGCTCCAGCCGGCTCAGCTCGAACGACCCTTCGTTCAGAGCGGAGTTCAGCAGCAGCAGGGAGATCAGGCCGCCGGCGAGGAGCAGCACCACGAGCAGGACGAACGGGGTACGGGCCGCGGTGCTCGGACCCGACGGCATCAGCCGGGCGAGCCGCCCGGTCCGCCCTTCGTTCTGTCCGGCCCCTCCGGTCACCTCGGTGCCCCCGCCCTTCCCGTGTGCCGGCCGGTCCTCCGCCGGGTGCTCATCGCTCGTCCTCGCGGATCCGTTCGGCGCCGCGCAGCCGGGCGGGGGCCGCCCTGCGGTTCTCGGCGACCTCCTCCTCGGTGGGGAGTTCGGCGCCGCGGGTCAGCAGTTTCAGCCGGGGCTGGTAGCGCTCGGGCACGACGGGCAGGCCGGGCGGTGCCGTGTTGGCCGCGCCGGCCGCGAGGACCTGCTTGACCAGCCGGTCCTCCAGCGAGTGGTAGGAGAGGACGGCGATCCGGCCACCGACGGCGAGGCTCCGCACCGCGGCCGGGACGGCTCGTTCCAGGACGCCCAGTTCGCCGTTGACCTCGATGCGCAGGGCCTGGAAGGTGCGCTTGGCCGGGTTGCCCCCGGTGCGCTTGGCGGCCTGCGGGAGCGCGTCGCGGATCAGCTCGACGAGCCGCGCGCTGTTGCTGAACGGTTCCTTCTCGCGCTCCCGCACGACGGCGGAGACGATGCGTTTGGCCTGCTTCTCCTCGCCGTAGGCGCGCAGGATCCGGACGAGTTCCCCCGGCGGGTAGGTGTTGAGCACCTCCGCGGCGGCGATGCCCGTGCTCTGGTCCATCCGCATGTCCAGCGGTGCGTCCTGGGCGTACGCGAAGCCCCGGCCGGCCTCGTCCAGCTGCATGGAGGAGACACCGAGGTCGAAGAGGACGCCCTGCACCTTGGGGATGCCCAGCCGTTCGAGCACCTCGGGCAGTTCGTCGTAGACGGCGTGCACGAGGGTGGCCCGGTCGCCGTACGGGGCGAGGCGTTCGCCGGAGAGGCGCAGCGCCTCCTTGTCGCGGTCCAGCGCGACCAGCCGTGCCCGGGGGAAGGCGGCGAGCAGGGCCTCGCTGTGCCCGCCGAGCCCCAGGGTGCAGTCGACGACGACGGGGGCTTCGGATCCGGTGGCCTCCAGAGCCGGGGCCAGCAGGTCCAGGCACCGCTGGAGCATCACCGGGACATGTCGGGTCTGGCTCAAGACGCCCTCTCAGGCTCAGTCCCGTGCCGGCCGCACGTGCGGTCTGGTCCCCGCCCGCTCGGAAGGGGAGGTCCGCCGGCGCCGGGGAAGGGGCGTCGGCCGACCGACGAGCGGGCAAGGGCCGGGCCGCATGTGCGCCGCACGGCACGAGGGTTCGAAACATGCAGAAAGCTGCACAATGTGCGGGCGTGTCGGTAACTTCGTGTCACTTTAGTCCACCCTGCCACCGGATCGATTCCCGATCAACGAACCGGGCAGCGCGTCGCACGGCCCGCCGCCCGCCGGCGGATCACCCGGACGGGTGAGTGCCTGTGAGGCTTGTGGATTAGCTCACAACAAGTCTCGTTGTTGTTCTTTGTCCCCTTCCTTCACACGTCACCGGCTATGGCGAGGACTACCTTCATAACCATGTCGACTTCCGCGAACCCTTCCGTCGAGACCGATTCCTCCGCTTCGGACACGTCTCATCCCGATAAGGTCATCAACCGGCTCGTCCGGGCCAACTCGAACTACGCGGACAAGTTCACCGATCCCGGCATGGACGCACGGCCCGTGCTCCAGGTCGCCGTGGTCGCGTGCATGGACGCGCGCCTCGACCTCCACGCCGCCCTCGGTCTGGAGCTCGGCGACTGCCACACCATCCGCAACGCCGGGGGCGTCGTCACCGATGACGTCATCCGGTCCCTGACGATCAGCCAGCGGGCGCTCGGCACCCGCAGCATCGTCCTCATCCACCACACCAACTGCGGTCTGGAAAGCATCACCGAGGAGTTCCGCCAGGACCTGGAGCGCGAGGTCGGACAGCGGCCGGTCTGGGCCGTGGAGGCGTACACGGACGCCGAGCAGGACGTGCGCCAGTCGATGCAGCGGGTCCGCACCTCGCCGTTCCTGCTGCACACGGACGACATCCGCGGTTTCGTCTTCGACGTGACCACCGGTCTGCTGCGCGAGATCGACCCCGCCGCCTGAGCGGGCTCCGGCCGCTCCGGGGGGCCCTTCCGGGTCCCCCGGATTTCCACAGGCCACCCCCGCCCACCTCGACATACGATCCAGACCCGACATTTCGCCCCCAGTTGTCCACAGGCGAGTGACACGAAGCGGTAACGGCAACAAGAATGCGGGTGAGACGTCTTTCCGGGTCCTCCGGGGAGTGTCCGTATTTCGGGGCGGGGCCGGGCATCTGCGGTGCAGCCGGCCCGTGCACAAGGGGCCGAGGAGGGCCGGGTGACGACCTATGACGATCGAGCGAGCCTCACGGATCTGACGACCACCGCGGAGCGGGTGCGCAGGTCGGTCGAGGGTGTGATCGAGGGCAAGCCCGAGGTCGTACGGCTTTCGCTGACCGTACTGCTCGCGGAGGGGCACCTCCTCATCGAGGACGTGCCGGGCGTCGGAAAGACCATGCTGGCCAAGGCGCTGGCCCGGTCGATCGACTGCTCGGTGCGGCGCATCCAGTTCACTCCGGATCTGCTGCCCTCGGACATCACGGGGGTGTCGATCTTCGACCAGCAGCGCCGCGACTTCGAGTTCAAACCCGGCGCGATCTTCGCCCAGATCGTGATCGGTGACGAGATCAACCGCGCGTCGCCGAAGACCCAGTCCGCGCTCCTGGAGTCGATGGAGGAGCGGCAGGTCACGATCGACGGCCGGACCTACGAACTGCCCGACCCCTTCATGGTGGTGGCCACCCAGAACCCGGTGGAGATGGAGGGCACCTACCCGCTCCCCGAGGCGCAGCGCGACCGTTTCATGGCCCGGGTGTCGATCGGCTACCCCAGTGCCGAGGCCGAGCTGCGGATGCTCGACGTGCACGGCGGGTTCTCACCGCTGGACGACCTCCAGCCGGTGGCGCACGCCCACGACATCGTGAAGCTGATCGACGCGGTGCGCACCGTGCACGTGGCGGAGTCCGTGCGCCGGTACGCGGTGGAGCTGGTGGCGGCGACCCGGCATCATCCGGAGCTCAGGCTGGGGGCCTCGCCCCGCGCGACCCTGCACCTGCTGCGGGCGGCCAAGGCGTCGGCGGCCCTGTCGGGCCGCGACTACGCCCTGCCCGACGACGTCCAGGCCCTGGCCGTCGCGGTGCTCGCGCACCGGCTGCTGCCGACGTCTCAGGCCCAGCTCAACCGCCGGACGGCGGAGCAGGTGGTGCTGGACATCCTGCAGCGCACGCCCGTTCCGGCGTCCGGCGCGGTCCCGGCCGCCGCCCCGCCGCAGCCGGGTGGCCCGGTGTACGGCCGGCAGCCCGGCGTACGGCGGCCGTGATGGCGGCCGGGGCGCCGGGCCCCGTCGACAGCAGGGAGAGCAAGGGCGGGCTGCGGGCGGCCCTGGGCGGGCTGACGACCCGGGGCCGGTCCTTCCTCGCCGCGGGCGTCGCCGCCGCGGTCTGCGCCTATGTGCTGGGGCAGGGGGACCTGCTGCGGGTCGGGCTGCTGCTGGCGGTGCTGCCGCTGGTCTGTGTGACGGTGCTCTACCGCACCCGCTACCGGGTCGCGGGGAGCCGGCGGCTGGCGCCGTCCCGGGTGCCCGCGGGCTCGGAGGCGCGGGTGCACCTGCGTACGGACAACGTCTCCCGGCTGCCCACGGGACTGCTGATGCTCCAGGACCGGGTGCCCTACGTCCTGGGCCCCCGGCCCCGCTTCGTGCTGGACCGGGTGGAGCCGGGCGGCAGCCGCGAGGTGTCCTACCGGGTGCGCTCGGACCTGCGGGGCCGGTACCCGCTCGGACCGCTGCAGCTGCGGCTGAGCGACCCGTTCGGTATGTGCGAGCTGACCCGGTCCTTCAGCGCGTACGACACGCTGGTCGTCGTGCCGCGCACGGAGCCCCTGCCGACGCTGCGGCTGGCGGGTGAGGCGTCCGGGTACGGCGACGGCAGGCAGCGCTCCCTGGCGCTGGCCGGTGAGGACGACATCATTCCGCGCGGTTACCGCCACGGCGACGACCTGCGCCGGGTGCACTGGCGTTCCACCGCGCGGTACGGCGAGCTGATGGTGCGCCGCGAGGAACAGCCGCAGCGGGCCAGGTGCACGGTACTGCTGGACACCCGGCGTATCGCGTACGAGGGGGCGGGTCCGGACTCGGCCTTCGAATGGGCGGTGTCGGGCGCGGCGTCGGCCCTGGTGCACATGCTGGAGCGCGGCTTCGCGGTGCGGTTGCTGACGGACGACGGGAGGGCCGTCCCGGACGGGAGCGCGGACGGTTTCGCGGCGTCGGCCCAGGAGTCCGCGGAGGCGGCGGGTGTGATGATGGACTCGCTCGCCGTCGTCGGGCACTCCTCGGGAGGCGGTCTCTCCCGGGCCCACGACGTGCTGCGCGGCAGCGCCGAGGGGCTGCTGGTGGCGTTCTTCGGTGATCTCGGCCCGGAGCAGGCGGCGGTGGCCGCCCGGATGCGGCAGCGCAGCGGCGCGGCCGTCGCGTTCGTGCTGAGCGGCGCCGACTGGGGGCGGGCCGGCGGAACCGGGGCTCCGGGTTCCGGTACCGATGACTCGTTGCGGCTGCTGCGGGAGGCGGGCTGGACAGCGGTGCGGGTGCCGCCCGGTGCCGGTCTCGCGCAGGTGTGGCGGGAGGCGGGTGAGGCGCGTTCGGGCGCGCTGCCCGGTACGACGGGGTTCTCGGGGGGATGGTCGTGAGCGGGCGGATCCGGCTGGCGCTGTGTGCGTGGGCGGCGACGCTGATGGCGTCGGGCGCTCTGCTGCCCCTGGTGGAGGGCTCGCGGTGGCTGGTGCAGGCCGCGTTCCTGCTGGCGGTCCAGAGCGCGGTGGGGGTGCTGGTCCGGTGGCTGTCGCCGGCCCGGTTCCTGACGGTCTGTCTGCAGATGCTGGCGACGGTGCTCCTGCTGACCGTGGCCTTCGCCCGGGAGTACGCCCTGTTCGGTGCGGTGCCCGGTCCGCAGGCCGTCCGGTGGCTCTTCGAGCTGCTGGCGGCGGGCTCCGACGACGTGGGCCGGTACGCGATCCCGGCACCGGCGACGGACGGCATCTCGCTGATGCTGGTCGGCGGGGTGCTGCTGATAGGGCTGGCCGTCGACGTCCTCGCGGTGACCTTCCGCAGCGCCGCCCCGGCGGGACTGCCGCTGCTGGCGCTCTACTCGGTCGCGGCGGGGCTCGCGGACGAGGGTGCGGGCCGGCTCTGGTTCCTGCTCGCGGCCTGCGGATATCTGCTCCTCCTGCTGGCCGAGGGCCGGGACCGGCTGTCGGGCTGGGGCCGGGTCTTCGGCGGGGCCTCCCGCGGTCCGGGCGGTCTGGTGGCCGGCCTGGAGGGGGCGGGGCGTGCCCCGGTCCGTACCGGCCGACGTATCGGGGCGGTGGCCCTGGGGGTCGCGCTCGTCGTACCCGCGGCGCTCCCCGCGCTGGACGGCGGGCTGCTGGACGGCGGGGGCGGCGGCACGGGCCGGGGTGGCGGCGGAGGCACGATCTCCGCCGTGAACCCGTTGGTCTCGCTGCAGAACAACCTCAACCAGCCGGTCGACCGGGAGGTCATGACCTACCGCACCGATTCCCCCTCCCCGCAGGACTTCTACATCCGCATCCTGGCCCTGGACCGGTTCGACGGAAGCGAGTGGAAGTCCTCGACGCGCCGGCTGCGGGACGTCCCGGAGCGGCTCCCCCAGCCCGCCGGGCTTGGCCATGACGTTCCCGTGGCCGAGGTCAGGACGAGTTTCTCGGCGGCCGGTTCGTACGCGCAGACGTACCTGCCGATGCCGTACCCGGCGAGCGCGGTGGACGTCGAGGGCCGCTGGCGGTACGAACCGGAGGGGCGCACCCTCGTCGGGGACGACGGCCAGACGACGCGCGGCGTGAACTACGAGGTCAGCAGCCTGACGGTGATGCCGACGGCCGGCCAGCTCGCCCGCGCGATGGCACCGCGTTCGGATCTGGCGAGTGAGTACACCCGGGTCCCCGGCTCGCTGCCCGATGTGGTCCTGCGGACCGCCGAGGAGGTCACCGAGGGCGCCCGCAACGACTACGAGCGGGCGGTGAGGCTCCAGGACTGGTTCGCCTCCGAGGGCGGTTTCCGCTACGACACGACGGTGACGTCGGGCACGGGTACGGCGGCGATCGAGCGTTTCCTGAGGGACCGGGAGGGTTTCTGCGTCCACTTCTCGTTCACGATGGCGGCGATGGCCAGGACGCTGGGGATCCCCGCGCGGGTGGCGGTGGGCTTCACCCCGGGCACGGCCAAGGGCGACGGCTCCATGACGGTCGGGCTGAAGGACGCGCACGCCTGGCCGGAGCTGTACTTCGAGGGCGTGGGCTGGACCCGTTTCGAGCCGACCCCGTCCCGGGGCAGCACACCGTCGTACGCACTGCCGCAGGCTCCCTCCGACGGGGCCGACGCTCCGGAGCAGCCCTCGCAGGACGTCACCGCGACGCCGTCCGACGCCCCGTCGGCGTCGGAGACCTGTCCGGAGCAGAGCCGGCGCCTGGGTGAGTGCGGTGAGTCCACGGCTCCGGGCGCCCTGGCCTCCGGGGACCCCGGGGCGCCGGTGGGCAGGATCGTCCTGTGGACGCTCGGCGGTCTGGTGGTGCTCGCACTGCCGTTCCTCCCTCTGCTCTGGCGGCTGCGGGCGCGCTCGCGCAGGCTGGGCGTCTCACGGGGCCGTGCGCCGGCCGACACGGCGGCCAGGGTCCTGGCCGCCTGGCGGGAGGCCGTCGACACCGCCTGGGACCACGGGGTGGCACCGGACGATTCGGCGACGCCCCGCGGGACGGCGGCACGGATCGTCCGGCTGGGTGAGCTGGACACCAGCGCGGCCGAGGCGGTCCACCGGCTGGCGGGCGCGGTGGAACAGGTGCTGTACGCGCCGCGCCCCCGGGCGGCGGGCGGGCTCTTCGAGGATGTGGCGGCGGTACGGGCCGGGCTGCGCGCCTCCGCCGGGCGGGCGGCCCGGCTGCGTGCGACGTTCGCACCGCGTTCGGCCGTCCGGGTGGTGTGGGCCCTTTCCGACCTGCGGGCCCGGCTGTCACGGCGCTGGGCGGACCGTACGGGCGGCCGGGGCCGCTGGGCCGCCCTCACCGCCCGTCTGCGCCCCCCGCGGGCCCGGGTCTGAGGTCGTCGGGCGGGGTGAGGGGCCCGTCTCCCCGGCGGCGGGGACGGCGCTCCTTCCACCCCACGCCGGGGGCCGACCCCGTGAGCCGGGCCCACCCCTTGTCCGGGGCTCTCGGAAGGAGGGGACGCGGCGAGCGGGTGCGGGCGTGGCCCGTGCCCGGCCGCGCGGGCCGGCCGGTGGGCACCGAGAGCCCGCGCACGGGTGAGGGGCGGACGCAGATGCGTCCGCCCCTCACCCGTGAAGTGTGAAGCACGGCCCGAGCGCGGGGACCGGCCGGCACCGCCGAGGCGGTGCCACGCTCACTGGCCCTGTTCGTCCCGGCGTCGCTGCCACCGCTGCTCGATCCGGTTCATCACCGAGCGACGCTGCCGGGGATGCGGGCTGTCGCCGCCTCCCCCGCTCCCTGCCTGCTGCTGCTCACCTGGCTTGGGCGCCTTGCGCCATCCGGTGACCGCCAGCACGGCACAGCCCAGCATGACGAGGAACCCCACCACGCTGATCCAGATCTGCTGGGCGACCATTCCGGCCATGAGGAGCGCGATACCCACCAGAAAACCGGCCACCGCCTGGTAGACCCGTCGCCGGGTGTACCTGCGCAGCCCGCTTCCCTCAAGCGCTGTCGCGAACTTGGGATCTTCGGCGTACAGCGCTCGCTCCATCTGCTCGAGCATGCGCTGCTCGTGCTCCGAGAGCGGCACGGAGTCCTCCTCGTCGTCGGCCGCGGGGGGCGACCGTTATGCGGCCCTTCCAGGATAGGCAGGGATTCGCCCCCGTGAAACCCGCCCTCTAGCCCTAGCCAGTCCGGACCGTCATGCCGGCTCGGCTGCTGAGGCGTAGATTCCCCGACCTCCGATCCGTCATGCCGGATGGTGTCACCCGATCATACGGGGCCGGAGCCCCGATCGGGTGTTCCGGACGCTACTCCGTCTGCGGCTGCGTTGCTGATCAGCAACGCTGCGGCCGTTCTCCGGCCCTGCCCCGGCCTCCCGGTGCGGGGTGTCAGGCGCGCTTCTCGCCGAGAACGTGCAGCTGGGTCGCCACGGCGTGGAAGGAGGGCAGTTCCGCGACGGCCGCCTCAAGGCTCAGCAGTGCCTCCATCGCGCCCGGTTCGGCGTCGACCAGGGCACCCGGGACCAGGTCGGCGAAGACGCGCACCCCGTGCACGGCGCCCACCTCCACCCCGGCGGCCTCCACCAGGCGGGTCAGCTGCTCCGCGGTGAACCTGCGCGGCACCGGGTCGCCCTCGCCCCAGCGTCCCGACGGGTCCTGGAGCGCCTGGCGGGCCTCCGCGAAGTGCCCGGCGAGGGCCCGTGCCAGGACGGCGCCGCCGAGACCGGCGCCGAGGAGACTGAGCGCACCCGACGGGCGCAGTGCGCCGGCCGCGGTCCGTACGCCTTCGGCGGGGTCGTCGACGTATTCCAGGACGCCGTGGCACAGCACGGCGTCGTATCCGGCGCGGTCCGCCACCTCGAAGAGGCCCAGGATGTCGCCCTGGACACCGCGGACCCGGTCGGCGACCCCCGCTTCGGCGGCCCGGCGCTCCAGGGCGAAGAGGGCGTTGGGGCTGGGGTCGACGACGGTGACCCGGTGGCCGAGCCGGGCCACGGGCACCGCGAAGTTCCCGGTGCCGCCACCGGTGTCCAGTACGTCCAGGGCATCCCTGCCGGTCGCCTCGACGCGGCGTTCGAGGGCGTCCTTGAGGACCTCCCAGACCACGGCGGTACGGAGGGAGGCGCGGGGGCGCAGCTGGTCCGACACGGCAGTTGACTCCTCGGCACGGTGCCGCCACGGACGGCGGAGCGTGAACGGTGCAGGTGGTTCGGTGCTCTCCACCCTATTGCCTCCCGCCGCCGCCCAGGTCACCCGTGGCCGGCACCGGCCTCCGGGCACGCCTCCGCCGTCCGGCTGCCGCTACGCCGGCCGGTCCCGGGGCTGGCGCGGGAGGACCGGCCGGAGGACCAGCAGCCGCTCGACCAGACGCAGGAACAGGGCCGCGTCGCGCAGCAGTCCGTCGGCGTCCCGGTGGTCGGCGGCGCCCTGTATACCGGCTTCGGCGCGGGCCCGCCGCTCGGCTCCGGAGGCGAACAGGGCGCTCCACTCGGCGAGTTCCGGCGCGACTTCGGGGAGGACCTCCCAGGCGCTGCGGATCTTCTCCCGGCGGCGTCCGCCGGCCTCCGGCCGCGCGCGGGCGGCGAGCACCGCGGCCGCGGTACGCAGGGCCGCGAGGTGTGCGGTGGCGTACCGCTCGTTGGGCACGTCGAGCCCGCGGGCTTCTTCGAGGCCGTCGCGGGCCAGGGCGAGCAGGTCGAGGGCTGCGGGGGGCGCCGCGGCACGGCGGGGTACGGGGTGGACGTCGGTTGCCGGACCGGTCAGTGAGGGGGCAGGGCTGCCTGCGCGGCGCCGCGGTGCGGCGGCTGCGGACGAGCTGGCCATGACGAACCTCCTGTCGTCGGGTGACGGCTGCGTAGCCGTATGTGTCCATCGTGACGGCCCCCACTGACAATCCACCTGAAACCGGCCCTGGTCTGCGGTTTTGCCTTCCGTGTCCAGGGCCGCTACTTTTTTGCACTGACCAGTCAGTTCAAAAGAATGGGGCAGGCCGTGGAGAGTGCGCGAGGAGCGGCGGTGAGCGCCGGGGACCTCGGGTTGAAGGGACCCCGGGGGTGGGTCTTCCAGAGGGTGTCCCTGACGGCGGCTCCCGGCTCGCTCGTGGCCGTCGAAGGGCCGTCCGGATCGGGGCGCACCTGTCTGCTGCTGACACTCACCGGCCGGATGCGTGCCGGCCGGGGCCGTGCCGAGGTGGACGGACTGCCTCTGCCCCGGCGGGCCGGCGCGGTCCGGGCGATCAGCGCTCTGGGCCCGGTCCCGGGAGTCAACGAACTCGATCCCGCGTTCACGGTCGCCGAGCACCTCCGCGAGCGGGCCCTGCTGCGGCGCCGTTTCGACGGTTCGCCGAGCGCCCTGTTCCGGCCCCGCGCGGCGCGCGCCGCCGTACGGGCCTCGGTGGAGGAGGCTCTGGACGCCGTCGGTCTGGACCCCGCCGCCCTCCCCAAGGCCGAGCGCACCCCGGTCCGGGACCTGGAGCGGCTGGAGGCGTTGCGGCTCTCCCTGGCGCTGGCCCTCATGGGCCGCCCGCGGCTGCTCGCCGTCGACGACACCGACCTCAAGCTGTCCGCCGCCGAACGGGCCGATGCCTGGGCCCTGCTGCGCTCCGTCGCGGACGGCGGCACCACGGTGCTCGCGGTGTGCAGCGAGGCCCCCGAAGACGTGCTGACCGTACGCACCGGGAGCGGGTCCCGGGACACCACCGCCCCGCATGAGGACACGGCCGCGGACAGGACCGGCGAGGCGGACGGCAGGACGGCCGGGGACGACGGGACGACCGGGGACGACCGTACGGCCGGGGACGACGGTACAGCCGGGCACGGGACCACGACCGGGCACAACACCACGACCGGAAACGGCACCACGACCGAGGACGGCACCACGACCAGGCACGGCACCACGACCGGAAACGGCGGCACGGCCACGGCGGCGGACGGGAAGGGGGCGGACGATGCGATCGCCGGGACTGGCCGCGCTTGAGCTGAGGCGTTTCGGCAGGGGGCGGCTGCCGCGCGCCGCCCTGGTGGCGCTCCTCCTGCTGCCCCTCCTCTACGGAGCGCTCTACCTCTGGTCGTTCTGGGACCCGTACGGCCGGCTCGACCGCATCCCCGTGGCGCTCGTCAACGACGACAAGGGCGCGAGTGCCGACGGCGAACGGCTGGCGGCCGGGGAGGAGATCTCAAAGAGGCTCCTCGCCTCGAAGGTCTTCGACTGGCACCGGGTGGGCCGGGACGAGGCCGAGCGGGGGCTGGAGGACGGCACCTACTACCTCACGCTGACCGTGCCGTCCGACTTCAGCGAGCGGATCGCGTCCAGCAGCGGGGACTCCCCCGCGGCCGGCGCCCTCCAGGTCCGTACGAACGACGCGAACAACTACATCGTCGGGCAGATATCCCGGACGGTGTTCGCCGAGGTCCGCAGCGCCGCCTCCACCCGCGCATCGCGCGGTTTCCTGGACCGGATCTTCATCAGTTTCTCCGGCATCCACGACGCCACGGAGAAGGCCGCCGAGGGCGCCGACGACCTCGAAAGCGGTATCACCCGGGCGAAGAAGGGCTCCGAGGACCTCGTCGCGGGGCTCAAGGAGGCCGAGTCCGGCAGCGGCCGGCTGGCCGAGGGCCTCGAGAAGCTGGACCAGGGGGCGGGTGACCTCGCCACCGGCTCCCGGCAGGTCGCCGACGGCACCCGCGCGCTGGCCGGGGAGGCCGGCCGGGCCGCCGCCGGCGTACGGCCGTTCCTGAAGGACGGCGGCAAGGCGATCGGGGACACCGCCCGGCTGGTCGCCGACTCCTCGAAGGCGGTGCGGGAGAACCTCGGTCTGCTCGTGGAGGCGGCCCCGACGGCCTCGGCGGCGGCGCACACCGCGTACGACGACCTGGCCGGGGTCCACCGGTCCCGCTGCGAGGGGGACACACCGCCCGACCCCGCCGTGTGCCCGCAGCTCGGGCGTGCCGTGGAGGCGGCCTCGGAGGTGGCGGCGGTCGCCGACGGCGTCAGCGCGCTGGTCTCCGACGGGAACGGGGACCTCGCCGCGCTGCGCACCCGGCTGGCCGCCCTGGAGAAGCAGGCGAACGCCCTGGCCGAGCGCGCGCCGCACCTGGACACCGATCTGGAGACGGCCGTGGCGAAGATCGACGCCCTCGACAGCGGGGCGCAGCGGGTCGCCGAGGGTGCGGGCGCGCTCCGCACCGGCCTGGGTACCGCGAAGACCGGTGCCGGGGACGTCGACGCCGGGCTGAAGAAGCTGCGGACGGGCGCCGGCGACCTGGACGAGGGGCTGTACAGGCTGAGCGACGGCTCGGCGACCCTGGCCCAGGGGCTGAACGACGGTGCCGGCGAGATCCCCGACTACGACGAGAAGGACCGCGACGCCCGCACCGGTGTCATGGCCGACCCCGTCCGGCTGGCCTCCTCGTCCCTGCACGCGGCACCGGACTACGGGACCGGTTTCGCCCCGTACTTCATCCCGCTCTCCCTCTGGGTGGGCGCGATGGTGGCGTACATGCTGGTCCAGCCACTGAACCGGCGGGCGCTCGCGGCGGGGGCCCCGGCCTGGCGGATCGCGTTCGCGGGCTGGCTGCCGGTCGCCGCGATAGGGCTGCTCCAGGTCGTCGCCCTGATGTCCGTGCTGCACTGGCGGCTGGGTCTGGAGATGGCCCACGCGGCCGGGACGATCGGCTTCCTGTCCCTGGTGACCTGCTGTTTCGCCGCGATCGTGCAGTGGCTCAACGCCCGGTTCGGGGCGGCCGGCCGGATTCTGGTGCTGGCGGTGCTGATGCTCCAGCTGACCTCGGCCGGGGGCACCTACCCCGTCCAGACCAGCCCGGGCTTCTTCGGGGCGATCCATCCCTACCTGCCCATGACCTACGTCGTGGAGGGGCTGCGCCGGCTGATCACGGGCGGGGACCCCGGCCCGGTCTGGCAGGCCTGCGCGGTGCTGGCGGCCTTCACCGCGGCCGCTCTGGCGCTGACCGCCCTGGCAGCCCGCCGCAAGCAGATGTGGACGCCGTCCCGGCTGCACCCGGAGCTCAGCCTGTGAGCACGGCGGGACCTGTGAGAATCGGGGACATGGACAGCAGCAGCACGCGTCGCCGGGCGACCCGGCAGAAACTCTACGAGGCGGCGGTGACCCTCATCGCGGAGAAGGGGTTCTCCGCGACGACGGTGGACGAGATCGCCGATCGCGCCGGGGTCGCCAAGGGCACGGTCTACTACAACTTCAAGAGCAAGACCGAGCTCTTCGAGGAACTGCTGCGGCACGGGGTGGGCCTGCTCACCCAGTCGCTCCGCTCCGCCGCGACGGAGACCGGGGCCCGCGGCGGCAGCCGGGTGGAGGCACTGGACGCGATGATCCGGGCCGGTCTGGTGTTCATCGACCGCTACCCGGCCTTCACCCAGCTGTACGTGGCCGAGCTGTGGCGCACCAACCGGGCCTGGCAGTCCACCCTCCTGGTACTGCGCCAGGAGGCCGTCGCCGTGGTGGAGGAAGTGCTCCGGGAGGGGGTGGCGGGCGGTGAGCTGAGCGAGGAGATCGACGTGCAGCTCACTGCCGCGGCCCTCGTCGGCATGGTGCTGGTGGCGGCTCTCGACTGGCAGGCCTTCCAGCCCGAACGCACGCTCGACGACGTGCACTCGGCTCTCTCCCTGCTGCTGCACGGACGCGTCAGCGGGCGCTGACGGCTGCCGCGTGCGGGCCGTGGCCGGGCCCGCCCGGCGGAGCGACCGCCGGGACGATCGCGGAACAGCCCCACACGGAACAGCCCCACAGGGACGGTCACGGAACGGCCCGGTGGAGCGGTCGCGGAACGTCCCCGCCTCGGCGGCCACGGAACGGCCGCCCCGGACGCACACGGACGCCGGGCCGGTGGTCACCGAATCCCCCTCGGTGACCACCGGCCCGGTGTCCTGTACGGTCCGGCGGGCCCTCCCCCGTGACCTCGTTCCCCCGTGGTCCCCGGGCCTGCCGTCCTGCGCCCCCGTCACGTCCGGGTACGGCGCCCGTTCCGCCGCCCCGTGCCGGCGGTCCGGGCGCCGTGCCTTTTCCGTGTCCCCCACTCTTCCGCCCGCCCGGGCGGGGGCCCATCCGCTGCCGTACTCATCCGCGGGTCTGAGTAGGGGTACTCAGAACGGCGCTCCCGTCCTCACCCGCGCCCCGTCCCGGCTGGCTACGATCACGTCCGTGTCCGTACTCCCCCTGGTCTTCACGAGCGGCTGGGCGAGCGGGATCAACGCCTATGCGGTGATCCTGCTCCTCGGCGTGTCCGGTGCGGCCGGCCTGTCCGACGAGGTGCCCGAAGCGCTCCAGCGCACCGACGTGCTGGTGGTGGCCGGCGTGCTCTTCCTGTGCG
Organism: Streptomyces nitrosporeus; assembly: GCF_008704555.1. Classification (NCBI taxonomy): domain Bacteria; kingdom Bacillati; phylum Actinomycetota; class Actinomycetes; order Kitasatosporales; family Streptomycetaceae; genus Streptomyces; species Streptomyces nitrosporeus. The sequence continues at coordinate 5,770,687 of NZ_CP023702.1, read as the reverse complement.
AGGTGGTGGCCGACAAGATCCCGTACGTGGACTCGGTCTGGGACGCCGTGCACACGGTGGTGCGCCCGCTGTCGGGTGCGGTGGTCGCCGCGCTGCTGGCGGGCGGGAGCGGCTCACTGCCGGAGCTCGCGGCCGCCGCGGTCGGCGGGTCGACGGCGCTGGTCAGCCATCTGGTCAAGGCCGGTACCAGGATGGCCGTCAACACCTCGCCTGAGCCCTTCAGCAACATCGGTGTCAGCGTCGCGGAGGATCTCGGGGTCGCGGCGGTCATCGTCTTCGCCGTGTTCCACCCGGTCGCGGCCGCGGTGGTCGCCGGGGCCCTGCTGCTGGCCGGCATCGCCGTCGTGGTCCTCCTCGCCTCGCGCATCAGGAGGTTCCTGCGCCGGAGGGCGCGGCGGCGCGAGGCCCGCCGGCCGGCCGGGACCGCGGGGTACCGGCCTCCCGGATGAGCTGTCGGCGGCACCCCTTAAGGTCACTGGCATGGCACGAATTGCGGTGATCGGCGCCGGACTGGGCGCGATGGCGGCCGCTGCCCGGCTCGCCGTGGCAGGCCACCGGGTGACGGTGTACGAGCGCTCGGGGACGTACGGCGGTTCGCTCGGGCGGCATGCCCGGGACGGCTTCGTCTTCGACACCGGTCCCTCACTGCTGCACCTGCCCGCGGTCTACCGCGACCTGTTCGTGAAGACGGGCAAGGAGCCGCTGGAGCGGTGTGTCACGCTCACCCAGGCCGACCCGGCGAGCCGCCATCTCTTCGCGGACGGCACCGTGGTGTCCCTGCCGAACGCCAGCCGTGCCGGAGTCACCGGTGCGCTGGACGGGGCCCTCGGCGCGGGCGCCGGTGCCCGGTGGGCCGGCTTCCTGGACCGGGCGGGCACCGCCTGGGACCGGTCGCGCAGGCCCCTGCTGGAGGAGCCGCTGCCCGAGGACCCCGGGGTCCTCGCCCGGGACCCCTACCCGGCGGTGCGCCGCCGCCGGGTGCTGCGCTCCCCCCGGCAGGCGTCCACCCTCGCCGGGATCGGTGCGTGGGAGCTGTCCGATCCCCGCCTCGCGGCCCTCCTGGACGGGTACGCCCTGTCGTACGGCCTGGACCCGCGCCGCGCTCCGGCGGCCGCGGCTCTCCTGCCCTACATGGAGCAGACCTTCGGCAGCTGGTACGTCGCCGGGGGCATGCGCGCCCTCGCCGACGCGGTGTACGAGCGGTGCCTGGCCCGCCGGGTGGAGTTCGTCTTCGGCGCCGAGGTGGTGCGGACCGTGGAGAAGGACGGCCGGGCGGCGGGCGTCGAACTGGCCGACGGGACGACCGCCGAGGCCGGCCATGTCGTCGTCGGTGCCCGGCCGTCCCCGGAGCTGGCACCGGGGACGGCCGGGCACCCGGACGCCGCACCGGCGCGGACGCCGGGGCGTTTCGTGGTGATGCTGTCGCTGCGCGGCGCCCGGGACGCCGGTGCGGTGCACCGCACCGTGGTGCACACCGAGGACGGGCCGGCCGAGCAGGACGCCGTGTTCGGGGGGCGGGTCGCGGAGTGCCCGACGGTGACCGTGGTGCGCCCGGACGATCCCGCCACCCGCCCCGACGAGGCGCACGAGGCGGTGACCCTCACGGCGACGGTCGCCCCGCACGGCCCGGTGGACTGGACGGACCCGGCGCTGCGCGAGCGGTACGCCGGGGTGCTGGCCGCGCGGGCCTCCCGGGCGGTGCCCGGCCTGGGCGAGCGGATACTCCGTACCGAGATCCGTACCCCGGCCGAGACCGAGGCGGAGACCGGTGCGGCCGGGGGGTCGGTGCCTGCCCCCGCGCTGGCCGGGGCGTCCGGCGGTTTCCTGCTCCCGGGCAACCGCACGGCGCTGCCGGGTCTGTACCTGGCGGGCGGCTGGGCGCATCCGGGCGGCGGACCGGCCCACGCGGGGATGTCGGGCGCCCTGGTCGCCGGCCTCGTCGTGGAGGGTGACGGCTTCCGCGGCTCCCGCTGACCGCCCGGACCCCGGCTCCTGCCCCGTCCCCCGGACCGTGGCCGCCCGGACACCGTCCGGACGGCGGCGTCCGCCCGTCCGTCCGTCAGCCGGAGTAGCCGGTGGGGTAGCCGTTGCCGTACGGAGCCGGTGCTTCGGGCGGGAGCGGAGGGTACTGCCCGCTCTCGCGCTGGTGCGGCACCCAGACCCCGCCCGGCGGGGTGTCGGAGGCGTACTGCCCGGCGTAGGGGTCGGCGTGCTGCTGCTGTCCGCCGTAGCCGCTGCCGTCGTAACCGTAACCGTAGCCGTGGTCACCGCCGTTGCCGTAACCGTCGTACGCGGGGTACCCCCCGGCGCCGGCCGGGGCGGGGGAACCGGCGTGGGCGGGGTCCTCCTGGCGGGGGGGCCCGTAGTCCTGGCCGTAGGCGCCCGCGGCGGCGTATCCGCCCTGGTCCTGATAGGGCCTCTCGTCCTGGTGGGACTCCTGGCCCTGGTAGGACTCCTGGCCCGGGTAGCTGTTCCGGCCGTCGTAGCCGTCCTGGCCCCGGCCGTCGGCGTGAGTGCCGTACGGCTCCCGGGCCGCGTCCGTGTAGACGCCGTACTGCCCGGTGTCGTCGGGCATCGGCTGCGGTTCGTGGACCGCGGGGAAGGGATCCTCCGCGGCTGCGGCCGGCGTGTGCTCCTGGTACTCGACGCCGGTGACCTCCAGGGTGGGCTGCCGTACGGCGGGTTCCCCGGCCCCGCGCCGCCGGCGGCTCGCCCCGGGGTTGCCGCCGATCGCCCAGCCGGTGGAGAAGCCCCGCCGGAAGGAGAGCGTCACATACGTCTGGCCTGTCGCGAAGGCGATCGTCCCGAGGGCGATCACCGGCACGGAGGGGACCAGCACCCCGATGACCACGCCGAGGAAGCCGCTGAAGGCCAGCAGCCTCCAGCGCAACCGCGCCTTGTACTGCAGCAGTACCTCGCCCAGCAGCCACAGCGCCACAACGCCGAATGCGATGTAGAGGACCGTCCAGCCCACGCCCGCCCCCTCCTGCGGCCGCCCCGGTCGGTGGCGGGTACGGCCGGTCAGGACTGCTTGTGCAGTCCGAGATTCTCGTAGATCTCGAGCGTTGCCGTCGAGTTGTTGAGCGTGATGAAGTGCAGGCCCGGTACACCCTCGGCGAGCAGCTTCGCGCAGAACTCCGTTGCGAACTCGATGCCAATGGAGCGTACAGCGGCCGGATCGTCCTCGGCTGCGAGGATGCGGTCTTTCAGTGAAGAAGGCAGGGACGCGTTGCTGAGTTTCGCGAATCTCTCCAGCTGCCGGACGCTGGTCAGGGGCATGACCTCGGGAATGACCGGGGTTTCGCAACCCGCGGCGACCACCCGGTCACGCATCTGGAGATAGCTCTCCGGCTGGAAGAACATCTGGGTGATCGCGTAATCCGCGCCGGCCCGGCACTTGTCGACGAAATGGCGGATGTCCGCGTCCCAGCCGTCCGACCTGGGATGCATTTCGGGAAAGGCCGCGACGCCCACGCAGAAGTCGCCGGACTCCTTGATGAGCCGGACGAGGTCGGCGGCGTACCGCACGCCTTCGGGGTGTTCGACCCACTCGCCCATCGGGTCGCCCGGCGGGTCGCCGCGCACCGCGAGGATGTTGCGGATGCCCGCGTCCGCGTACTGCCCGATCATGTTGCGCAGTTCGGCGACGGAGTGGTCGACCGCGGTGAGGTGGGCGACCGGGGTGAGGGTGGAGTCGGCGGCGATCTGCTGGGTCGCCCGCACCGTCCCGGCCCGTGTGGAGCCGCCCGCCCCGTACGTCACCGACACGAAGGTGGGGCGCACCGCCTCGACCCGGCGCAGCGCGTTCCAGAGGTTCCGCTCACCCTTCTCGGTCTTGGGCGCCCAGAACTCGAAGGAGTACGACGTCTTGCCCGACGCGAGCATCTCACGCACGGTGCGCGCGTGATCCGTCCAGGTGGAAGCTGTACCAAGGGCCATGACGCGAGGTTAACCAGGGCTCGGCGGTACCCCAACCGGACGGACCGTTTTGTCCTCGATGATGCGGTTCTTGTCCATCCTTCGGACACCCGGACCGGTATCCGTGGACCGGGTACCGGGTACCGGGCGGGGCGGACCGGGCGCGGACGGCAGGCGGTGCCGACGGGCAGGACACCGGCGGCGGGGGGCGGTGCGGGCGGACGGGCCGGAGCGGGCGGGCCGTGTCAGAGCGGGCGGGCCGCGATCCGCTCCGCCAGCCCGGCGGCGGCGGCCGCGGGGTCCTCCGCCTCGGTGATCGCCCGTACGACCACGATCCGGCGCGCTCCCGCGTCGAGGACCTCGTCGAGGTTGTCCGCGTCGATTCCGCCGATGGCGAACCACGGGCGGGCCGTACCGAGCGAGGCGGCGTACCGGACCAGGCCGAGGCCCGGCGCGTACCGGCCGGGCTTGGTGGGGGTGGGCCAGCAGGGGCCCGTGCAGAAGTAGTCGACGCCGTCCTCGGCGACGGCGGCGTCGACCTCCGCCTCCGCGTGCGTGGAGCGGCCGATCACGGTGTCACCGCCGATGACCGCGCGGGCGGCGGGCACGGGGAGGTCGCCCTGTCCGAGGTGGAGCACGTCGGAGGCGGCCGCGTGGGCGACGTCGGCCCGGTCGTTGACGGCGAGGAGCTTCCCGTGGCGCGCGCAGGCGTCGGCGAACACGGCGAGGTGGTCGAGTTCCTCGGCCGCCTCCATGCCCTTGTCCCGCAGCTGGACGATGTCCACGCCGCAGGAGAGCACGGCGTCCAGGAATTCCGGGAGGTCGCCCTGCCGCTTGCGGGCGTCCGTGCAGAGGTAGAGCCGGGCGCCGGCCAGCCGGCTGCGAGGCGTGGACATGAGGAGTTCCCCCCGTGGGTGTGTCGGTGGCCCGCCCGGCGGTGTGCCGGCGGGCCGGGGCGGGGACGGCCGGTGGACAGCGGGGCGCGGGCCGTGGGAGCCACGGCCCGCGCCCCTGTCACGGCCGTCCGGTCAGACGGCGAGCGCCTGGGCCCGGCGCTTCACCTCCGTACCGCGATTCTCGCTCAGTGCCTGGGCGGGGGTCCCGGGCAGGGTCGGGTCGGGGGTGAAGAGCCATTCCAGCATCTCTTCGTCGGAGTAGCCGTCGTCCCTCAGGAGGGTCAGGGTCCCCGAGAGGCCCTTGACCACCTTGTCGCCGTCGATGAAGGCGGCGGGCACCTGGAGCGCCCGGTTCTCACCACGGCGTACGGCGATGAGCTGGCCTTCCTTGACCAGCTGCCGTACGCGCGTCACCTCGACACCGAGCATTTCGGCGATGTCGGGAAGGTGGAGCCAGGCGGGGACGAGAGCATCGGTCTTTGCGTCAATCTCGGTCACGGGGACAAGCCTGCCATCCTGGACCGTCAGCCGGTAGCCGGGCCGACTGTCCGGGGCGCGTGCCGGGCGGTGCCCGCGGGGAGCCGCGCGGCGGACCACGGCCCGGGACGGCGCCGGCCGCCCCTTACCGCCTCGCCGACTTCAGCGGTACGGAGGGGTCGGCGGCCGTCACCGGATCGACGGCCGCCCCCGCCTCGATCAGCTTGCGGCCCTGTGTCAGGTCCCGCGGCCTGCCCACGGCCAGCACGGCGGCGAGGACGCCCTCGCGCAGCCAGAGGGCGGTCCAGGCCGGGTCGTCGGGGCTTCCGCGCCACAGCAGGGTGCCGGCGCCGGTGTGGTGGCCGGCGTACTGCACGAAGCGGCCGAACTGCTCGGACCAGAAGTAGGGCACCGGGTCGTAGGCCGGCGCCCGGCCGTCGACGATGTCCGCGGCGACCGTGCGGGGGCCCTGGAGGGCGTTGTCCCAGTGGTGGACGGCGAGCCGTTCGCCGTAGCGGGCGGAGGGGAAGGAGACGCAGTCGCCGACCGCGTACACGTCGGGCAGCGAGGTGCGCAGGGCGGCGTCGGCCGTGACCGAGCCGTCCGGTCCGAGGGCGATCCCGGAACCGGTCAGCCAGCCGGTGGCCGGCCGGGCGCCGATGCCGACGACGACGGCTCCGGCGGGGACCGTCCGGCCGTCCGCGAGGTGGACGGCGCCGGGTTCGACACGGGCGACCCGGGCGCCGGTGAGGAGCCGGGCCCCGCTCTCGGCGTACCAGGCGGCCATGGGAGCGGCCACCTCCGCGGGCAGGGCGCCCGCGAGGGGCCGGCCGGCCGCCTCGACGACGGTGACGGCGCAGCCGGCGGCGCGGGCCGCAGTGGTGAACTCGGCGCCGATCCAGCCGGCTCCGACGACCACCACGTCGTGGCCCCGGTCCAGGACGGGCCGCAGCCGTGCGGCGTCGTCGAGGGTGCGCAGCAGGTGGACGTCCGGCGCGCCTTCCGTACCGGGGAGGACGACGGGCCCGGCGCCGGTGGCCACGACCAGGGTGTCGTAGGCGACGGGCCCCTGCCCGGTGTCCAGTTCGTGTGCGGCGGCGCGCAGCCCGGTCGCTTCCACGCCGAGGCGCAGGGTGATGTCCAGGGCCTCGAAGTCCACGTCGAACGCGGAGTCCTCGGCCTTGCCCAGGAGGACCGCCTTGGACAGCGGGGGCCGGTCGTAGGGCCGGTGGGGTTCGGCGCCGATCAGGGTGACGGCACCCGTGAACCCCTGTTCGCGCAGGGCGAGCGCCGTCTGCACGCCCGCCATGCCCGCGCCCGCGACCACGACGTGGTGCGGCTGCCGTTCCTGCGTCTGCTCGCTCACCCGCCCACCCTAAGGGCTGCCCGGCCCGGGTCCGCCGGACCGCCTCGGCCGGCGGCACGTCAGGCCGGGAGCTCCTCCACCACGCTGGTCCCGCTGCCCTCCTGGGACTCCCAGGCCCAGCGCTCGTCCAGCCGCACCCGCCCGTCGGCGAGTTCGGTGACGGTGGAGCGGCAGTGGCCGCTGGAGGTCGTGCCGTCCTGCTTGAGCTGGACGTACCGGAAGTCGAGGGTGTCCGCCTCACGGGTGCCCACGAGGTGGCCCCGCACGACGTCGCCGCCCGCGTACTCGGCCCATATCCGGCCGTCCCGCTCGTGGTAGGTGAAGCGGGTCCTGGTGCCGACCTGGCCGGGCGCCTGGTCGGCGACGGGCGAGAGGACGAGTCCGTCGAGTGAGCGGGCCATGGTGGAGACTCCCTTGCCGGTGGGCGGGGACGGGGGCTTAGGGTGGCCAACGTAAGGCACTCGCGGGAGCCCGGACGGACCGGGCTGAGAGGGAGGCTGGCCGGCCTCCGACCGTCAACAACCTGATCCGGGTCATGCCGGCGAAGGGAGGGGCTGGAAGCCCATGCGTTTCTCCGAGGACGGATCCGACGTCCTGGTGGTCGGCGGCGGCATCATCGGCCTGGTCACGGCCTGGCGTTCGGCGCAGCGGGGTCTGCGTACGACGGTGGCCGACCCGGAGCCCGGGGGCGGCGCCGCCGGGGTGGCGGCCGGGATGCTGGCGGCCGTCACCGAACTGCACTACGGCGAGCAGGCGCTGCTCGGCCTCAACCTCGCCTCGGCCGGGCGCTATCCGGCGTTCGTGGCCGAGCTGGAGGAGGCGAGCGGGCAGGGCACCGGCTTCCGTACCTGCGGCACCCTGTCGGTGGCGCTGGACTCCGACGACCGCGCCCATCTGCGGGAACTGCACGCGCTCCAGCAGCGGTCGGGGCTGGACTCGCAGTGGCTGAGCGGCCGTGAGTGCCGCCGGCTGGAGCCGATGCTGGCGCCCGGTGTGCGCGGCGGGCTGCGGGCCGACGGCGACCACCAGATCGACCCGAGGCGGCTGGCCTCGGCGCTGGTCGTCGCGTGCGAGCGGGCCGGGGTGGCCTTCCGCCGGGCGTGGGTGGAGCGGCTGACGGTGTCGGGCGGCCGGGCCGCCGGCGGGGTGCTGGCCGACGGTACGGAACTGGCCGCGGACCAGGTGGTGCTGGCGGGCGGGAGCCGCAGCGGCCGGCTGCCCGGACTGCCGGCGTCCGTGGCGGTGCCGGTCAGGCCGGTCAAGGGGCAGGTGCTGCGGCTGAGGATCCCGCCCGTGTACGCGCCCTTCCTCAGCCGGACCGTACGGGCCCTGGTGCGCGGCAGCCATGTCTATCTCGTGCCGCGTGCCGACGGCGAGCTGGTCGTCGGCGCCACCACCGAGGAGATGGGCTGGGACACCACGGTCACGGCGGGCGGGGTCTACGAACTGCTGCGTGACGCCCATGAGCTGGTGCCCGGCATCACGGAGCTGCCGCTGACCGAGAGCCGGGCGGGGCTGCGCCCCGCGTCCCCGGACAACGCCCCCCTGCTGGGTCCGGCCCGGCTGCCGGGGCTGCACCTCGCGACCGGCCACCACCGCAACGGGGTGCTGCTGACGCCCGTCACGGGCGACGTGATGGGCGAGGTACTGGCCACGGGCGAACTGCCCGAGGTGGCCCGCCCGTTCGGGCCGGACCGTTTCGCCCCCTCCCCCGGCGCCCCGCTGTCCGGCACCTCCGGCGGCACCTCCGCCTCCGGCAGCGCTTCCGCCTCCGACCGCACGCACCAGGAGCAGACCGTATGACCGAGTCCGCAGCCCCTCCCACGTCCGCGTCCGCACCCACGTCCGCGTCCGCACCCGGGTCCGTCCCCGTCCTCGTCAACGGGGAGCGGCGGACGGTGTCCGCCGGAACCTCGCTCCAGGCCCTGGTCGCGACCCTGACCTCCGCGCACTCCGGTGTCGCCGCCGCGCTCAACGAGACGGTCGTGCCCCGGGGCCGGTGGTCCTCCGTGGTGCTCGCCGGGGGCGACCGTGTCGAGGTCCTCACCGCGGTCCAGGGGGGCTGACCGTGTCCGACGACGTGTTCACCCTCGGGTCCGCCGCCTTCTCCTCCCGGCTGATCATGGGTACCGGCGGGGCCACCGGCCTGGAGGTGCTGGAGCGCTCCCTGGTCGCCTCCGGCACCGAGCTGGCGACGGTCGCGATGCGCCGGCTCGACCCGACGGTGCGGGGTTCGGTCCTGACCGTCCTGGAGCGGCTCTCCATCCGTGTCCTGCCGAACACCGCGGGCTGCTTCACCGCGGGCGAGGCCGTGCTGACCGCCCGGCTGGCCCGGGAGGCGCTCGGCACGGACTGGGTGAAGCTGGAGGTCGTGGCCGACGAGCGGACCCTGCTGCCCGACCCGATCGAGCTGCTGGACGCGGCGGAGACGCTGGTCGACGACGGCTTCACCGTCCTGCCGTACACCAACGACGACCCGGTGCTCGCCCGGAAGCTCCAGGACGTGGGGTGCGCGGCGATCATGCCGCTCGGCTCCCCCATCGGTTCGGGGCTCGGCATCCGCAACCCGCACAACTTCCAGCTGATCACCGAGCAGGCCGCGGTTCCGGTGATCCTGGACGCCGGGGCGGGCACCGCCTCGGACGCGGCGCAGGCGATGGAGCTGGGGTGCTCGGCGGTGATGCTCGCCTCGGCGGTGACCCGGGCGCAGGAGCCGGAGCTGATGGCCGCGGCGATGCGGCACGCGGTCGAGGGCGGGCGTCTCGCGTACCGGGCCGGGCGGATCCCCCGGCGGCACTTCGCCGAGGCGTCCTCCCCCGTCGAGGGCCGGGCGGCCCTGGACCCGGAGCGCCCGGCCTTCTGAGGGGGAGCCGGGCGCCCGGCCGCGCCAGGACCGGGTCCGGCGCCTCCCGGGAGGGGGCCCGGACCGCCCGCCCGGCTCCGCGCCCCGGGGTCCCGCGCGGGCCGCGTCCGAAGGTGGCGCAGGTCACGGCCCGCGCGCTCCCCTGTCACGGGTCCGTCGCAGACGGCCCCGGACGCGTCCGGGATGTCCGTGGCGGCTCGTAGACTCGTCCCGTGGACACGACCCTCCAGGACCCCCTCGTCGGGCAGCTGCTCGACGGCCGCTACCGGATCGACGCGCGTATCGCCGTCGGCGGCATGGCCACGGTCTACCGGGCCACGGACACGCGGCTGGACCGGGTGCTCGCCCTGAAGGTGATGCATCCGGCGCTGGCGACCGACGCCGCGTTCGTCGAGCGCTTCATCCGGGAGGCCAAGTCGGTGGCCCGGCTCGCGCACCCCAACGTGGTGGCCGTCTTCGACCAGGGCGCCCAGGGCGCGTACGTGTACCTCGCGATGGAGTACGTCGCCGGGTGCACCCTGCGTGACGTGCTGCGGGAGCGGGGCGCCCTCCAGCCCCGGGCCGCGCTGGACATCCTGGAGCCGGTCCTGGCCGCGCTGGGCGCCGCCCACCGGGCGGGGTTCGTGCACCGCGACATGAAGCCGGAGAACGTCCTGATCGGGGACGACGGCCGGGTCAAGGTCGCCGATTTCGGTCTCGTGCGGGCGGTGGGCACCGTCACGGACACCACCGGGTCGCTGCTGGGCACCGTGTCCTACCTCGCCCCGGAGCAGATCGAGCACGGCACCGCCGACACCCGTGCCGATGTGTACGCCTGCGGTGTCGTGCTGTACGAGATGCTCACCGGTTCCAAGCCGCACGCCGGGGACACCGCCGCCCAGGTCATCTACCAGCACCTCAACGAGGACGTACCGGCTCCGTCCGCCGCCGTGCCGGGTCTCGCGGCCGGGCTGGACGAGCTGGTGGCCGAGGCCACCGCCCGTGCGGCGGAGCTGCGGCCCACGGACGCGGTGGCGCTGTTCGCCCGTACCCGCGAGGTGCGGGCCGCGCTCACCGGGGAGCAGCTGGACGCGATGCCCCCGCAGGCGGTGGCGGACGCGCGCGACGGCGCCGAGGACCGTACGAGCGTGATCCCGCGGGTGCTCCCGGAGGGCCAGGGCACCGCGCACCACACCAGCCGGCTGGAGGTCCCGCCGGAGCTTGTGCCGCGGCCGTGGTGGCGGGGGGCGGGGCTGCTCGCCGCGCCCCGGCGTGTGCTGGTCGCCGTGCTGGCGGCCGTGCTGCTGGTACTGGGGGCGGGCGCGGGTGTCTGGTACATCAACTCGGGGCAGTTCACCCGGGTTCCGGCGCTGCTGGGCAAGACGCAGACCGACGCGGAGAAGCGGCTGGAGGACGCGGGCCTCGATGTGAAGGCGGTCCGGCGCGCGTACAGCGACACGGTCGAGCGCGACACGGTGATCAGCAGCGATCCGGCTCCGGGTGAGCGGATCCGGGGCAACGACGCGGTGACGCTGGTCGTCTCGCGCGGCCCGGAGACCATGCGGGTGCCCGATGTGGAGGGTCTGCCGCTCCCGGACGCCCGGCGCGAGCTGAAGGCGACCGGGTTCGAGGCGGGGATGGTGACCAGGGAGTTCAGCCTGGACGTCGCCCGGGGCGAGATCGTCCGCACGGACCCGGCCGTCGGCACCGAGCGGCACGTCGGCTCCGCGGTCGCCCTGGTGGTCAGCAAGGGCGCCCCGGTCGGCGTCCCGGACGTCACGGGGCTGGATGCCCAGGACGCGCGTGCGAAGCTGGAGGAGGCGGGGCTGAAGGCGAAGGTGCTGCCCGAGCGGATCAACGCGTCCGAGGACGCGGGCGAGGTGGCGCGGCAGTCGCCCGGCGCCAGGGCCCACGCCGCCGAGGGGGACACCGTGGAGCTGACCCTCTCCAAGGGGCCGCGCATGATCGAGGTTCCCGACGTGACCGGCAGGAGTGTCGGCGAGGCCCGGAGCGCACTGGAGGACGCGGGCTTCGAGGTCAAGGTCGACCGGCCGTTCCTCTCCTTCAGCGACACGGTCGCGAGCCAGTCGGTCGAGGGCGGCGAGAAGGCCGCCGAGGGTTCCAGGATCACCGTCAGGACCAAGGGTTTCTAGGGCACGTCATGCGTGGGCACATCATGCGTAATCCGGTGGGCGGGCACGTTCCCGTGGCGGGCGGTCTGGCCAAGACCGGCCTGGCCTACGCCCGGGAGACGGGGGCGGAGGCCGTGCAGGTCTTCGTCGCCAATCCGCGCGGCTGGGCGACCCCGTCCGGCGATCCGGCGCAGGACGAGCTGTTCCGCTCCGAGTGCGCGGCGCTGTCGGTACCGGCGTACGTCCATGCCCCGTACCTGATCAACTTCGGTTCGCACACCGAGGCGACCGTGGAGTCCTCGGTCCGGTCGTTGCGGCACTCCCTGCGCCGGGCCAGGGCGATCGGGGCGCTCGGCGTGGTGGTGCACACCGGCTCGGCGACGGGCGGCCGGCCGCGCGCCGAGGCCCTGGCCCAGGTGCGTACGCACATGAGGCCGCTGCTGGACGAGCTGACCCGTGACGACGACCCGTTCCTGCTGCTGGAGTCGACCGCCGGGCAGGGTTCCTCGATCTGCTCGCGGACCTGGGACTTCGGTCCGTACTTCGAGGCCCTGGACTCCCACCCCAAGCTGGGTGTCTGCCTGGACACCTGCCACATCCACGCGGCCGGGCACGACCTCGCGAGTCCCGCGGGCATGCGGCAGACCCTGGACCTGCTGGTGGAGACGGTCGGCGAGGGCCGGCTGAAACTGATCCACGCCAACGACTCCAAGGACGTGGTGGGCGCGCACAAGGACCGCCACGCCGGCATCGGGGCGGGCCACATCGGGGCCGAGCCGTTCCGGGAGCTGTTCTCGCATCCCGCGACCGACGGCGTACCGCTGGTCATCGAGACCCCCGGGGGCAAGGAGGGGCACGCGGCGGACGTGGCCCGGCTGAAGGCGCTCCGGGACTCCCTTCCCGGTTGAGGGCTGTCCCGTAGTCCTTGGCGGTGCCGCCCTCAGGGCGTGTTCCGGAGGCGGCGCCGTCGGCCCGGGGGCCGGACCCGGCAGGGGGGGTCAGAGCTCGGGGCCGTCCCCGGGCTCCTCCTGGTAGGAGTAGCGCTGCTCGCTCCACGGGTCGCCGATGTTGTGGTAGCCGCGCTCCTCCCAGAACCCCCGGCGGTCGGCGGTCATGTACTCGATGCCCCGGACCCATTTCGGGCCCTTCCAGGCGTACAGATGGGGCACGACCAGGCGCAGCGGGAAGCCGTGTTCGGCGGTGAGGAGCTCGCCGTCCTTGTGGGTGGCGAAGAGCGTCCGCTCGGAGAGGAAGTCGTCCAGTCTCAGGTTGGAGCTGAAGCCGTACTCGGCCCAGACCATCACATGGGTGACCTCGGGGGCGGGCGGTGCCAGCTCCACGATCTCGTGGGCGGGGACCCCGCCCCATTCGGATCCCAGCATGCTGAACTTCGTCACGCAGTGGAGGTCGGCGACCACGGTCGAGAACGGCAGGGCGGAGAACTCGCGGTGGTTCCAGCAGTGCTTGCCGCCGTCGGCCGTCGCGCCGAAGACCCGGAACTCCCAGCGGTCCGGCTTGAACCTGGGCACCGGCCCGTAATGGGTGACCGGCCATCCGCGCTGCAGCCGCTGCCCCGGGGGGAGGCCGGGCTGCTGTGCTGTGCCGCGTTCCCGGCTCTCCGGCTGACCCATGCCTCCATGGTGACAGACAGGCAGGGGTGGTCATGACCAGGGCCACGAAGATTCGGACAACTCATACTAAGTGTGCACTTACTGGACGATCCAGGAAGCGCGGTGCGAGGATGCGCGCACACGTGCCCCGTTCACCGTTTGGAAGGAGCCTTGACGATGCAGGGCGACCCCGAGGTCCTCGAGTTCCTGAACGAGCAGCTGACCGCCGAACTGACCGCCATCAACCAGTACTTCCTGCACGCGAAGATGCAGGAGAACTTCGGCTGGACCAAGCTCGCCGCGTACACCCGGGCCGAGTCGTTCGACGAGATGAAGCACGCCGAGATCCTCACGGACCGGATCCTCTTCCTCGACGGCCTGCCGAACTACCAGCGGCTGTTCCACGTGCGGGTGGGCCAGACGGTCACCGAGATGTTCCAGGCCGACCGCCAGGTCGAGGTGGAGGCGATCGACCGGCTCAAGCGCGGGATCGAGCTGATGCGGGCCAAGGGCGACATCACCTCGGCGAACATCTTCGAGAAGATCCTGGAGGACGAGGAGCACCACATCGACTACCTCGACACCCAGCTGGACCTCGTCGAGAAGCTGGGGGAGCCGCTCTACATCGCCCAGGTCATCGAGCAGCCGGACAGCTGATCCGCGGGGCGGGGCCTTCGCTCAGGCGGCGTCGGGGAACCGGACGTCCGCGGCGGAGGAGAGGGGCTCGCCGTGCGCGGCGCGTCCGGCGAGCAGTTCGCGGCGCGGGCACTCCCCCCGGCCGAGCAGCGCCTGGATCCGGCGGACGCAGCCGCCGCAGTCGGTCCCGGCCTTGCAGACCGAGGCGATCTGGCGGGGCGTGCAGGCGCCGGCGTCCGCATGCTGCTTGACCTGCTGCTCGGTGATGCCGAAGCAGGAGCAGACGTACACGCGGCCCACCTCCCGACGGGGTCGATATCCGCCCCGTCCCGACTGTCCGGTGAGGCAAACCTAACCTTACCCGTCGCCCCTGGTACGGAGAAGCCCCGGCACGGCTGTGGGGCACGGATCACATGGATCCGTGCCCCACAGACGCGTCGGCCGGGGAATACCTACTGGTCGCGGTACATCTCGGCGACCAGGAAGGCCAGGTCCAGGGACTGGCTGCGGTTGAGCCGCGGGTCGCAGGCCGTCTCGTAGCGCTGGTGCAGGTCGTCGACGAAGATCTCGTCGCCGCCGCCGACGCACTCGGTGACGTCGTCACCGGTCAGCTCGACGTGGATGCCGCCGGGGTGCGTGCCCAGCCCCTTGTGCACCTCGAAGAAGCCCTTGACCTCGTCCAGGACGTCGTCGAAGCGGCGCGTCTTGTGGCCGGAGGCGGCCTCGAAGGTGTTGCCGTGCATCGGGTCGGTCACCCAGACCACCGAGGCGCCGGAGGCGGTGACCTTCTCGACCAGCTCGGGCAGCTTGTCGCGGACCTTGTCGGCGCCCATGCGGACGATGAAGGTCAGCCGGCCCGGCTCCCGGTCCGGGTCGAGCCGGTCGATGTAGCCGAGCGCCTCGTCACCGGTGGTCGTCGGGCCCAGCTTGACGCCGATGGGGTTGCGGACCTTCGAGGCGAACTCGATGTGGGCGCCGTCCATCTGGCGGGTGCGCTCGCCGATCCAGACCATGTGGCCGGAGGTGTCGTAGAGCTGGCCGGTCCGCGAGTCGGTGCGGGTGAGCGCCGACTCGTAGTCGAGGAGCAGGGCCTCGTGCGAGGCGTAGAACTCGACGGCCTTGAACTCGGCCGGGTCCGTGCCGCAGGCCTTCATGAAGTTCAGCGCGTTGTCGATCTCGCGCGCCAGGGCCTCGTAACGCTGGCCGGAGGGCGAGGACTTCACGAAGTCCTGGTTCCAGGCGTGCACCTGGCGCAGGTCGGCGTACCCGCCGGTGGTGAAGGCGCGGACCAGGTTCAGCGTGGAGGCGGAGGCGTGGTACATCCGCTTCAGCCGCTCGGGGTCCGGGATCCGGGCCTCCTCGGTGAAGGCGAAACCGTTCACCGAGTCGCCGCGGTACGTCGGCAGGGTGACGCCGTCACGGGTCTCGGTCGGCTTGGACCGGGGCTTGGAGTACTGCCCCGCGATCCGGCCGATCTTGACGACGGGCACGGAGGCCGCGTAGGTCAGGACGGCGCTCATCTGGAGCAGCGTCTTCAGCTTGGCCCGGATGTGCTCGGCCGACACCGCGTCGAAGGCCTCGGCGCAGTCACCGCCCTGGAGCAGGAACGCCTCGCCCTTGGCGACGGCTCCCAGGCGGGCACGCAGCTGGTCGCACTCGCCGGCGAAGACGAGCGGCGGATACGACTCGAGGTCCGCGAGCACATCGCGCAGGGCCTCGGCATCGGGGTACTCGGGCTGCTGCGCCGCGGGAAGGTCTCGCCAGGTGTGGCCACCGGCGACGGAGGTATTGGCGTTCACGGTCACCTCACCAACAGTACGGGGTCCGGGGCCCCGCCCACCCCCGCGCTCAGAAAGTGAGACACGGGCCCCGCGCGCTCCCCGCGTCCGCTAGGGTTCGGGCCATGTTCGCGCAGACGACCCAGAACTGGTGGTGGACCGCTCATCCGGCGGCCCGCTGACACATCGCGCGTACAGAATTCGCGAAGGCCGCCCGAGGGGCGGCCTTCTCCGCGTTCCGGCGCCGGGGGCCGTTCCTCCCTCCGGAAGGAACGCCCATGTCCGACCGTCTCACCGCTCTCCTCGCCCGGCTGCTCCGGGACGACGCCCCGCCGTTCGCGCTGCTGCGCAGACGTACGCCCGGCCGTGACCACGACACCGTCGAGATCCTGACCGGAGAGGTGCGCGAGGTGGACCGGCTCGCCGCGCTCCCCGTCGGCGAGATGCCCTCGCTGGCGCTGGTGCCGTTCCGGCAGATCGCCGAGCGCGGCTTCGGTGTCCGGGACGACGGCACCCCGCTGGCCGTGCTGTGCGCCGCGGAGTACGGCGAGTTCCCGCTGGAGGAGGTGTGCGCGGCGCTGCCCGCGCACGAGGTCCGCGTCCGGGACGGGGCCTTCGACGTGCCCGACGAGGAGTACGCGGACATCGTCCGGCGGGTGATCCGGGACGAGATCGGGCAGGGCGCGGGCGCGAACTTCGTGATCCGGCGGACCTTCGAGGGCGAGATCCCCGGTTTCGGGCGGTCCGACGCGCTGGCGCTGTTCCGCCGGCTGCTGGCCGGGGAGCGCGGCGCGTACTGGACGTTCGTCGTCCACACCCCCGACCGGACGCTGGTGGGCGCCAGTCCGGAGGTCCATGTGCGGATGTCCGGCGGCACGGTCGTGATGAACCCGATCAGCGGGACCTTCCGCTACCCGGACGGGGAGCCGACCGTGGAGGGGCTGCTGGCCTTCCTCGGCGACCGCAAGGAGACCGAGGAGCTCTCCATGGTCGTCGACGAGGAGCTCAAGATGATGTGCACCGTCGGGGACATGGGCGGTGTGGTGGTCGGCCCCCGGCTCAAGGAGATGGCCCATCTCGCGCACACCGAGTACGAACTGCGCGGGCGCTCCAGTCTGGACGTGCGCGAGGTCCTGAAGGAGACCATGTTCGCGGCGACGGTCACCGGTTCGCCGGTGCAGAACGCCTGCCGGGTCATCGAGCGGTACGAGAGCGGGGGCCGCGGCTACTACGCGGGCGCCCTGGCCCTGCTGCGCCGGGAGCCGGGCGGTGCGCAGAGCCTGGACTCGCCGATCCTGATCCGTACCGCGGACGTCTCCCCCGCGGGCCGGCTGCGCGTCCCGGTCGGTGCCACGCTCGTACGCCACTCCGACCCGCACGGCGAGGTCGCCGAGACGCACGCGAAGGCCGCCGGGGTGCTCAGCGCGCTCGGGGTGCGGCCGGGCAGGCCCGCGGCGGAGGCGGGCCTGCCGCGGCTCGGGTCCGATCCGCGGGTGCGGGAGGCGCTGGACGGCCGGCGCGGCTCCCTCGCCCCGTTCTGGCTGCGGATGCAGGAGCGCGCGCGGGATCTGGAGGGGCACGCGCTGGTGGTGGACGGCGAGGACACCTTCACCGCGATGCTGGCCCATCTGCTGCGCTCCTCGGGCCTGGCCGTCTCGGTCCGCCGGTACGACGAACCCGGGCTGCGGGAGGCGGCCCTGGCGCACCGGGGCCCGGTGGTGCTGGGCCCCGGCCCCGGCGACCCGGGCGACGGCGGCGACCCGAAGATGCGGTTCCTGCGGGGGCTCACCGCCGAGCTGGTGCGCGGTCACCGGTACGGACTGCTGGGGGTGTGCCTGGGGCACGAGCTGATCGCGGCGGAGCTGGGGCTGGACATCGTCCGCAAGGCCGTGCCGTACCAGGGGGCGCAGACCCGTATCGAGCTGTTCGGGCGGCCGGAGACGGTCGGCTTCTACAACAGCTTCACCGCGCGGTGCGACGAGGCCGCCGCCGCCGAACTGGCGGCGCACGGCGTCGAGGTGAGCCGGGACGAGGACACCGGTGAACTGCACGCGCTGCGCGGGCGGGGTTTCGCCTCGGTGCAGTTCCACCCGGAGTCGGTGCTGACGCTGCGCGGCTCGGCGATCGTGGCCGGGCTGCTGACGGCGCTGCCGGCGGGGCGCCCCTGACCGGGTGGGACGGTCACGGACCGGACGGCGCGGGTCGAGCGGTCACGGACCGGACGGCGCGGCGGGGACGAGGACGTTCTCGCCGCGCCGCCCGGCCAGGTAGTCGTCGACGTTGCGCACGGTGGCGTCGATGATCTGGGCCACCGCGTCGTGCGTGTAGTACGCCTGGTGGGAGGTGACGATGACGTTCGGGAAGGTGACGAGCCTGGCCAGGGTGTCGTCGTCGGTGCCCTGGAGCGACTTGTCGGTGTAGAAGAGGCCGGCCTCCGCCTCGTAGACGTCCAGTCCGACCCCGGAGAACCGCCCGGCGCGCAGTTCGGCGACGAGGGCGGCGGAGTCGACCAGGGCGCCCCGGCTGGTGTTGAGGAGGATCGCGTCGTCCTTCATCGCCGCCAGCGCGGCCGCTCCGACGAGATGCCGGGTGCTGGGCAGCAGGGGGACGTGCAGGCTGATCAGGTCGGACTCGGCGAAGAGGCGGTCCTTCTCGACGTACCTCATGCCCAGGGCCGTGCAGGCGGGGTTCTCGGCGACGTCCCAGCCCAGCAGCTCCATGCCGAAGCCGTGGGCGATCCGGGCGAAGGCCGCCCCGATCTTCCCGGTGCCCACCACCCCCGCCGTGCGGCCGTGCATGTCACGGCCGAGGAGCCCGTCGAGCCGGAAGTCGAAGTCCCGGCTGCGGCGGGCGGCCCGGGGGATGTGGCGGTTGACGGCCAGGGCGAGGGCCCAGGCGAACTCGGCGACCGACTGGGGCGAGTAGTGCGAGACCCTCGCGACCCGCAGGGCGAGGCGTTCGGCGACGTCGAGGTCGATGTTGTTGAAGCCGGTGGAACGCTGGGCGATCATCTGGGTGCCGCCGGCGGCCAGCGTCTGCAGCACCGGGCCGCCGAGGTCCGCGTTGACGCTGGTGGAGATGATCTCGTAGCCGGCGGCGATCGGGGCGGTGTCCGCGGTGAGGAAGACGTCCAGGCAGCGGACCTCGTGCCGGCCCTGAAACGCCTTCTCGATCAGCGGCTTCTCGTCGGACTGCACGCCGAATGCCAGGATTTCCACGACAGCTCCCGGGTCGGGGGGACGGGCCCTGGTGAATATACGTCCCGTACCGCCTCTTCCCGGGTTGCCGTCCCGTCATGTCCCGCCGGGGTGCCGCCGTACCGTGCCGGCCGCCGCCGGGTGTCAGGCGTCGTCCAGGCCCGTCTCGATGGCGTACCGCACGAGTTCCACCCGGTTGTGCAGCTGGAGCTTGCCCAGGGTGTTCTGGACGTGGTTCTGCACGGTGCGGTGGGAGATGACCAGGCGCTCGGCGATCTGCTTGTACGACAGTCCCTTGGCGACCAGCCGCAGGACCTCGGTCTCCCGGTCGGTGAGCCGGGGGGCCTTCGGCACGTCGGGGGCGGCCGGGGCCGGGTCGGCGGCGAGTCTTCGGTACTCGCCGAGGACGAGTCCGGCCAGGCCGGGGGTGAAGACCGGGTCGCCGGCCGCGGTGGCGTGCACGGCGTCCACGAGCTCCTGGGTGCTGGCCGACTTGAGCAGGTAGCCGGTGGCTCCCGACTTCACCGCCTCCAGCACGTCGGCGTGCTCCCCGCTGGCGGAGAGCACCAGGACCCGCAGCCCGGGGAGCGAGCCGACCAGTTCCCTGCAGACCTGGGCGCCCGGCATGCCCGGCAGGTTGAGGTCGAGCACGAGCACGTCGGGGCAGGCCGCACGGGCCCGGCGCACCGCTCCCGGGCCGTCGCCGGCCGTCGCCACCACGTCGAAGCCGGATTCGGCCAGGTCGCGGGCGACCGCGTCGCGCCACATGGGGTGGTCGTCGACGACCATCACCCTGACGGGCCGCTCGGCGGACTCCTGTGTGTTCGGTGTGCTCATCGGGCCGTTCCTGCCTTCCCCCGGGAAACCTTCGGTACCTTCAACTCGACCTCGGTGCCCTGTCCGGGTACCGAGAGCAGCTCCGCCGTGCCGCCCAGGTCGCGCAGCCTGCCGCGGATGGACAGGGCGACGCCGAGCCGTCCTTCGCCCTCCGCCTGGGCCAGCCTGCCTTCCGGGATGCCCGGCCCGTCGTCGCGGACCGTGACGATCACCTCGTCCGGCTCGTCCTCGACGAGGATCCACGCGCGCGCCCCGGCCCCCGCGTGGGCCCGGACGTTGTCCAGGGCCGCGCCCACCGCGGCGGCGAGTTCGCGGGCGGCGGGCGCCGGCATCGTCACCGGTGTGCCGGGCCCGGCGAGATCGACCCGCGCCCCGGCGTACGGGGCGAGCAGTGCGCGCAGGTCCGTCCCGTCGGACTCCCGCCCGTCGCCGTCGTCCCGCGCGCGGACCAGGGCGCCCCCGGCCGCGTCCTCGGTGGCCCGGGACGGGGGCACCAGGCCGCTGGAGACCAGGGAGCGCAGGGCGATCTCCTGCTCCCCCGCCATCCTGCCGAGTTCGGCGGCCTCGCCGCCGAGCGCGGTGCCCCGGCGCTGCACCATGGCGAGGACCTGGAGGACGCTGTCGTGGATGTCGCGGGCGAGGCGCTCCCGTTCGCGGGTGGCGGCCTCGATCTCCAGGGCGCGGGCCAGGGTGCGTTCACTGGCGCGGGCGACCTCGACGACGTAGCCGATCGCGATGGAGGCGACCCAGACCAGCAGGACGTTGTGGAGCGTGTCCCGGCTGGGTTCGCCGCGTTCGACGATGTTGGCGGCGGCGACGAGCGTCGAGGCGAAGGCGGCCCACCGCCAGCCGCCCTTGAGCGCGAACGCGAGGACCGACCCTGCGGTCCAGATCGACGGCAGGGTGGAGCCGTCCTGCTGCTGCGCCTGGAAGTCGGCGAGCGGGGTGAGGAGGATCCCGGCGAGGGCGACGGTGAGGTCGGTGCCGAGGAAGCGTCCGGTGCAGCTGCGGGCGCCGGCGACCCTGGGCAGGGTGGCCAGGGTCCAGACGGCGAGGAGGCCGAGGAAGGCGATGGCCACCCAGGGGCGCTCGTAGGTGTCCCGGCGCAGGAAGCCGAGGAAGACGGCGTAGAGCAGGGTCAGGACGCGGTACCCCGCGAGCGCGCGCCACATCGGCTGCTCGACCGACATCCGTACGACCCGTTCGCGCGTGGCCATGCTCTCTCCCCCGGTCCGGACCGAACGGCGCCGGCGGTCAGCCGCCGGACCGTTCCGTCCCCTTCTTCTTCGCCTCTTCGGCCTTGCGCTTCGCCTCTTCGGCGATCTGCCGCTTGGCGGCGGTCGCGTAGATGTCGACGTACTCCTGGCCGGAGAGCTTCATGATCTCGTACATGACCTCGTCGGTCACCGACCGGAGGATGAAGCGGTCGCCGTCCATGCCCTGGTAGCGGGAGAAGTCGAGAGGTTCGCCGATGCGGATGCCCGGACGCATCAGCTTGGGCACCACCTGGCCGGGCGGCTGGATCTTCTCCGTGTCGATCATCGCGACCGGGATGACGGGGGCGCCGGTGGCGAGGGCGACCCGGGCCAGGCCGCCGGGCTTGCCCCGGTAGAGCCGGCCGTCTGGCGACCGGGTGCCCTCCGGGTAGATGCCGAAGAGGCCGCCGCTCTCGACGACCTGGATGCCGGCCCTGATCGCGGCCTCTCCCGCGCCCCGGCCTCCGGAGCGGTCCACCGGGAGCTGGCCGACGCCCTTGAAGAAGGCGGCGGTGAGCTTGCCCTTGATCCCGGGGGCGGTGAAGTACTCGGCCTTGGCGATGAAGGTCACCTTGCGGTCGAGGACGGCCGGCAGGAAGAAGGAGTCGGAGAACGACAGGTGGTTGCTCGCGAGGATCGCCGGGCCCCGCGCGGGAACGTTCTCCAGGCCCTCCACCCAGGGCCTGAAGGCGATCTTCAGGGAGCCGCCGAGGGAGAACTTCATCGCGCCGTAGATCAACTCGGGTGCCTCCTGTGTGCTGTCGGTCAGACCTTAGCCTGTGGCCGGGTCCTGCCCGGCCCCCCTCCGCCCCGCGCGGGACGGTGCCCTCCCCCGTCGTCTTCCCCGGGCGGCACCACGGCACCGGCCGCGACGGCCCTGGTCGGTGTCGGTCCGGTCGCGTACGGTGAGGACATCCTTGGGCACAGCTCCGCACGCCCACGCCCGCTCACGAACAGGAGACCTTGGTGCCGGTCCTGCCTGGAGCCGAGCCGTTCCGCCACGAGGGCGGAGAGGCCGGCGTCCTCCTCTGTCACGGATTCACCGGCTCGCCGCAGTCGTTGCGCCCCTGGGCCGGCTACCTCGCGGACCGCGGCCTGACCGTCTCCCTCCCCCTGCTCCCCGGGCACGGCACCCGCTGGCAGGACATGGCGGTCACGGGCTGGCAGGACTGGTACGCGGAAGTGGACCGGGAGCTGCGGGCGTTGCGGGACCGCTGTGCGCGGGTCTTCGTCGTCGGCCTCTCCATGGGCGGCGCGCTGGCGCTGCGGCTGGCCGCGAAGCACGGGGACTCGGTGGCGGGCCTGGTGCTGGTCAACCCGGCGAACAAGGTGCACGGCCTGTCGGCGTACGCCCTGCCGGTCGCCCGGCATCTGGTGCGGACGACGAAGGGCGTGGCCGGTGACATCGCGCTGGAGGGTGCCCGGGAGGTCGGGTACGACCGGGTCCCGCTGCACTGCGCGCACTCGCTGCGGAGGTTCTTCCGGCTGGTCGACGCGGAACTTCCTCAGGTGACCCAGCCGTTGGTGCTGTTGCGCAGTCCGCGGGACCATGTGGTGCCGCCCGCCGACTCCGCGCGGATCCTGAGCCGGGTGTCCTCGACGGACGTCGAGGAGATCCTGCTGGAACAGAGCTACCACGTGGCGACGTTGGACCATGACGCGGAGCGGATCTTCGAGGAGAGCTACCGGTTCATCGGCCGCCTCGCACCTGGCGTCGGCAAGAAGGGGAGCGTGTCCGGTGGCTGAGCACGACGCGGAACGGGCGGGGAGCGACGAGGAGCGCGAGCCGCGCCCCACGGAGGAGACGACGGCCGCCCCCGGCGGCGCGGACGGGGCGCCGCGGCTGGACGAGGCGGCGGCCTGGGAGGCGATCGTCGCGGGATACGGCGAGGAGCCGCCGGACCCGCCGGGCGCGAAGCCGTTCAAGTCGGTCGAGGCGCTGGCCTCGTTGGAGGACGATCAGGTCAACACGGTGCCGGGTGCGGGCGACGGGTCCGGCGAGGAGGAGGCCCCGGCGTCCGGCTCTCCGGCCGCCACGAAGCCGCTGGGCAGTTCGATCGCCTTCGCACCCGGGGTCGCCGGTCCGCGCGACTACGGCCTGGCGGAACCGAAGGACGACGGCACCGAGGACCCGGACGACGGCGAGGAGGGGCATTTCGTTCCTCCGGAGCCCCCGCCGCTCCCGGAGGCCGACGTCACGGCGAAGTTCGCGTGGCTCGCGGTGATCGGCGGCCCGGTGCTGATGCTGCTCGCGGTGCTGATGCGGTGGGAGATGACGTGGTGGCTCACCACGCTGTGCATCGGCGGTTTCCTGGGCGGGTTCGTGACGCTGGTGGCGCGGATGCCCTCGGACGACGAGGAGGACCCCGACCCGGGGAGCGGCGCGGTCGTCTGACCGGGGCTCCGGCCCCGGGAGCGGCGCGGACGTCCGACCAAGGCACCGGCACCGGCCTCGGGGCTCCTCCTGGCCCGTCTCAGCCGCCCGCGGGTACCCGCAGGGCGGCCAGGACCGGCAGGTGGTCGGTGGCGGCCCGCAGGTCGGCGCCGGTGACACCGGGCAGGTCCTCGGGCACCCCGCAGCCCAGCACCTCGATCCCGCCGGTGGCGAACACCGCGTCGATGCGCTTGCGGGGGGCTTCGGCCGGGAAGGTCGCCTCACCGCCCCACGGGCGTACGGCCCGGCAGTCCTGGAGCTTCCCGGCCAGCTGCCCGAAGGCCGCCCCCCGGGGTACGTCGTTGAGGTCCCCGCCCACCACGGCGTGCGGTACGCCCATGCCGTCCAGCCGGTCCAGGAGCATCCCGGCCTGGGCCCGGCGCTCCTCGGCCCGGAGGCTCAGATGGCAGCTGACCACGCCGAGCCGCGCCCCGGCGACGCGTACGACGGCCGTGGCCAGTCCGCGCCGGTGCAGCCCGGGGGTGCGGGGCAGCAGGACGTCCTCGGTGTGCTCGACCCCGGCGCGCAGCGAGCAGAGCAGCATCGGTCCGGCCGCTGTGGCCCCGCCGGAGAGCATCACCAGGTCCGTCATGGCGGCGAGGCGGGCCGCCGCCTTGCGCCAGCGGAAGAAGCGCGGGGCCTCCTGGACGCACACCAGGTCGGGGGCGCAGGCGCGGATGACCCGGGCCAGCGCCCCGGTGTCGTCCTTCAGGGAGCGGACGTTGTAGCTGAGCACCCGGACGACGGCCGAACCGTCCGGCTCGGTCCGTGGGTCGGGCAGGGGCGTCCGGAGGGTGGCCATGGGGTGCAGGATACGGCGGACGCCCGCCGCTCCCGGGAAGGGCGCGGCGGGCGTCGGCCGTACGGTGGGCGGTCAGCCCTGGCGGGCCAGGTCGGCGGCGCCGACCAGTCCCGCCTTGCCGCCGAGCTGGGCGGCGAGCACCTGGGCGTGCGGGCGCCACTCCCCGCCGATCAGCCAGCGCCGGAACGACTTGCGGATCGGGCCGAGGACCAGTTCGCCCTCGTCCGAGACACCGCCGCCGACGATGAAGGCCGACGGATCGAAGAGCGAGGCCAGGTCGGCCAGTCCGGCTCCGGCCCAGCGGGCCAGCTCCCGGAACGAGTCGACGGCGACCGGGCACCCCTGCCGGGCGGCCTCGCTGATGTGCTTGCCCTCGATGCCCTCCACCGTGCCGTCGCCGAGCGCCAGCAGGATCGTGGCGTTCTCGGGGGTGGCGTTGGCGCGCTGCTTCGCGTACCGGACGAGTGCGCGTCCGGAGGCGTACTGCTCCCAGCAGCCCTGGCTGCCGCAGCCGCAGAGGAGGCCGTCCGGGACGACCCGGATGTGGCCGAATTCCGCCGCCACGCCGAACCGTCCGCGGCGCAGCTTGTTGCCGATGATGATGCCGCCGCCGAGGCCGGTGCCGAGCGTGATGCAGATGACGTCGTCGTGGCCCTGGCCGGCACCGAAGCGGTATTCGCCCCAGGCCGCCGCGTTGGCGTCGTTCTCGACGACGACCGGGAGGCCGGTGCGCTGTTCGACCTTGTCCTTGAGCGGCTCGTGCCGCCAGTTGATGTTCGGTGCGAACAGGACGGTAGCCCGCTTGTCGTCGACGTATCCGGCGGCACCGATGCCGACCGCCTCGACGTCGTGCCCCTCGCTCGCTCCGGCCACGGCCGCGCTGATGGCGTCGACGATGCCTTCGGCCGTCGGCGGGGTGGGTACCTTGAACGTCGAGAGGATCTGGCCCTCTTCGTCGACCACTCCAGCCGCGATCTTCGTGCCGCCGATATCGACGCCGATGGTGAGTCCCATGAATCCCTCAGTTTCGGTCGAGCCCCGCTAAGGCCAACCGTACCCGAGCCGGAGGCCGGTATTTCCGGCTCGGGGTCAGTCCAGGTCGATGTGTTCGCCGCCGCCGGTGCCCTCGTCGCGCGGGCGCCGCTCCTCGCGGGGGCCGTCACCGCGGGGGTCCGAGGGGTCGGCGGCGGCCTCGCGGGCCGTTCCGGCGGCCTCCGGGGCGCCGGTGGAGGTGTCGGTGCCGGTGTCCCCCCGGGTCCAGCGGCTCTCCTGGCCCTCGACGGCGGAGCGGTAGGCGGCGAGGAGTTCGCCGCCCGCGGCGGCGAGGTGGTCGAAGACGCCGGGGTTGCGCTCGATGACGGGCCCGACGGCGGACCTGGCCTGCCGGATCACCTGCTGGACGGTGCCCTGGGCGGCCGCGCCCAGCAGCGGGCCCTGGAGCGAGGTGACCTTGTCGGCGACCGCGTCGAAGAGCCTGCGCAGCTCCTCGGCGGCGGATCCGGGCTGCGGCCCGTACTGCGCCTTCCGGCGGGCCTTCTCGGCCTGGAGGTCCTCGGCGCAGGCCTGAGCCCACGCGTCGTCGTCGGCGGGACGATCGGTGGCTTCACTCATGGCGGGCTCCTGCGCGCGGTCGCTGCGGTGGCCGTGCGGGCCAGGCCACCTGCTACCGACGTTACCCGAACGGGGGCCGGGACCGGGCCCGGTCGCCGGGACCGTTCACCGGGTACGCGGCCAGAGGTCCGGATCGGGGGTGAACCGGACGCGCAGCACCCCGTCGGTGAGGGCCGCCCCGGAAACGGTGCACCGGCGCAGCGCGGACTCCAGGCGCAGTGTCCGGTGGAACTCCCCTGCGGTCAGGAGGAGTTCGTCGCCCCGCCGGACGAGCCGGAGCTCTTCCCTGACCGCTCCGGGCAGCGGCAGGCACCAGGTCAGCAGCCGGCCGCCGTCCTCCGCCCGGCCGGTGTCCTCCGTCCACCACGGGTCGTCCGCCCGCCCGGGGGCCCGGTCGTCCACCGCGCAGTGCTCGCCGAGCAGCAGGAGGTCCTCCAGGCTCCGGGGGTCCCGTCCCAGGTGGGCGATCTCGGCCGGCGGGGCGGGGTCCGCGCGCCAGTGCTCCAGGCACGCGTCCTGGCGGGCGGCGAGGCCGGCGAGGAAGGGGTCCGCCGAGTGCCGGGGCAGGATCCGGTTGGCGAGGAGGGTGTCGGTGCCCAGTCCGTACAGGGCGAGTCCGGTACGGGCGCGGGAGAGCGCCTCCTCGGCGGCGGGCCCGGGTTCGGCGACCAGCCGTACGGTCGTCGAGCGGTCCCGCAGCAGGCCCTCGACGGCGGCCAGTTCGCCGTCCTTGCGGAGGGCGGCCTCGTAGAGCCACTGGGCGGGCATCGGGACGCCGGCTATCTGGGCGAGCATCGGGCGCAGGGCGCGGGCCGCCTGCCGCTCGGGCGGCAGCAGGCGGCGCAGGTAGCGGCGCAGCTGTCCGGGCAGGGCGAGCAGGGCGAGCGCCTCGGCCAGGGGCGGCAGGTCGACGACGAGGACGTCGTAGAGGTCCTTCGACCAGTCCCCGGCGGCGGCGCGGTGCAGGGTGTGCAGGAGGGCGAGCGTGGGGGCGCCGGGCAGTTCGGTGAGCTCCTCGCCGTCCATCCGGTGCGCGCCGAGCAGGTCGAGCACTCCGGACGCGCGGTCCTGGAGGGCGGTGAGCTCGGCGCGGAAGTGCGCGGCGGAGTCGGTACGGACGTGGTGGAGGCCGGCGGTGACCTCGACGTCCTCCCCGGCGGCGGCGCGGGGGAAGCCGGGGACGGGGTCCGCGGTGACCAGCAGGGTGCGCCGGCCGCCGCGGGCGGTGTGCAGGGCGCTCGCCGCGGCGAGCGTCGTACGGCCGGCGCCGCCGGGGCCCGTGACGAGGACCGTACGCACCGGGTCAGCCCCGGGAGACGGACTCGACGCGCTTCTTCAGGCCGGCCAGGGCGCGGTCGATGATGACCTTCTCGGCCTTGCGCTTGATCATGCCCAGCAGCGGGATCTTGACGTCCACGGCAAGCCGGTAGGTGACCTGGGTGCGGTCGCCGTCGCCCAGCGGCGCCAGCGCGTACGAGCCGTCCAGGGCGCGCAGCATCTGGGACTTGACGAGGGTCCAGTCGACCTCGTAGGGGCTGTTCCAGGTGTAGGCGAGGACGTGGTCGTCCTTGATCGCGCCGGCGTCCAGCACCAGGCGGACCTGCTCGGCGCGGCCCTGGTCGTCGGTGGCCAGGATCTCGGACTCCTTCACCTCGCCGGTCCACTCGGGGTAGCGGGCGAAGTCGGCGATCACTTCCATGACGTCGGCCGGCGCCGCCTCGATGGTGATGCTCGAGCTGGTGTGTTCAGCCATCGCCGTGGCCCTCCAGTGCGGTGTACCGGTCGCGTTCGGCAGTGACCTGCCGTGTGCAGGCTATCGCGTGCCCGTCCCGGCCCCGTCCACGCCCCGGGGCCTTCCCCGGCCGCCCGCCGTCCGCGGCTCCCGGGAACCGCCGCCCACCGGGTCCCGGCCGGTCCCGGAACGCCCGGCGGGGGCCGGGCGGCGGCTCCTCACCAGGTCAGGGCCCAGGGCCGGCCGGTCGCGGCGAAGTGGCCGACGTTGACGCACTCGGTGGCGCCGATCCGCATCCGGCTCGCCAGCGGCTGGTGGACGTGGCCGAAGAGCGCGTAGCGGGGGCGGGTGCGGTGGATGGCGTCCAGCAGGGCGCGGCTGCCCCGCTCGAAGCGCCGGGCCACCGTGTCGTAGGTCAGTTCGGGGACCTCGGGCGGGATGTGCGAGCACAGGACGTCCACCGGGCCGAGCGCCTCGACCTTGGCGGCGTACTCCTCGTCGCCGATCTCGTACGGGGTGTTCATCGGGGTCCGCAGCCCGCCGCCGACGAAGCCGAAGACGCGGCCGCCGATCTCGGCACGCTCGCCGTCCAGCACGGTCGTACCGGATCCGGCGTATTCGGGCCAGAGGGAGGGCACGTCGACGTTGCCATAGGTGGCGTAGGTGGGGGTGGGCATGGCGGCGAACATCTCGGCGTACTGCTTGCGTACCGCCCCCAGGACGGCGGCGTCGCGGTCGAGGCCCGCCCAGAGCCCTCTGCCGAAGGCCCGGGCCTCCTCGAACCGCCGCTCGGTGCGCAGCCGGACGAGGCGGCCGGTGTTCTCCGCGCCGAAGAGATCGGCGAAGATGCCGCGCGAGTGGTCGGCGTAGTCGATGAAGAGCACCAGGTCACCGAGGCAGACCAGGGCGTCGGCGCCGTCCCCGGCGCGCGCCAGCGCCTCCGTGTTGCCGTGCACGTCGCTCACCACGTGCACACGCGTGCCCGTCTTCCGGGCGGTGCCCGTATCCGGGTCCTGCGGTCCGCTGCCTCGCATGGAGGTCACCCTAGGTCTCCGGGACCGCCGCCGGTAGAGCCCGCCGGACCTGCGGTTACTCCCGGGCCGGGGCCCGCGTGCACTACTGTGCCGGTCAGGGCCGCAGGGATGTGTGATGCATAAGACATCTACCCCGGTCCCCCTATCCGGAACCGAGTACCGGTGGGTAACGTCCGGGCAGTCCAGTCGTGCTCACCCCACGGAGCACCTGCCAGTCTTGGACCGCATCCGGTGCGTCACACAGAGTCGTGGAACCGGAGCCCGATGAGGAGCAGCAGTCTTGCGCGAGTTCAGCCTTCCGGCCCTGTACGAGGTCCCCACGGACGGCAACCTGACGGATCTCATCCGCCGCAACGCCGCTCAGCATCCCGATGTCGCGGTGATGAGCCGCAAGGTCGCCGGTGTCTGGACGGACGTGGACGCCACGCAGTTCCTGGCGGAGGTCTCCGCCGCCGCGAAGGGCCTGATCGCGGCGGGCGTGCAGCCCGGTGACCGGGTCGCCCTGATGTCGCGCACCCGTTTCGAGTGGGTGCTGCTGGACTTCGCCATCTGGAGCGCGGGCGCGGTCACCGTACCGGTGTACGAGACCAGCTCCCCGAGCAGATCCAGTGGATCCTCGGTGACTCCGGCGCGGTCGCGGTGGTCGTGGAGAGCGACGCCCACGCGGCGTCCGTCGCCGCCGTACGCGACCGGCTCCCGGCCCTGGAACACGTGTGGCAGATCGAGAAGGGCGCGGTCCCCGAGCTCGCCGCGTCCGGCGCCGGGGTCCCGGACGGGACGCTGGACCTGCGGATGCGCAGTGCCAGGGCCGACGACCCGGCGACCATCGTCTACACCTCGGGCACCACCGGCCGCCCCAAGGGCTGTGTGCTGACGCACCGCAGCTTCTTCGCGGAGTGCGGCAACGTGGTGGAGCGGCTGAAGCCGCTCTTCCGTACCGGTGAGTGCTCGGTCCTGCTGTTCCTGCCGGCCGCGCACGTCTTCGGGCGCCTGGTCGAGGTCGCCTCGGTGATGGCCCCGATCCGGCTCGGCTGTGTGCCGGACATCAAGAACCTCACCGACGAGCTGGCGTCCTTCCGGCCGACGCTGATCCTCGGTGTCCCCCGGGTCTTCGAGAAGGTCTACAACTCGGCGCGCGCCAAGGCGCAGGCCGACGGCAAGGGCAGGATCTTCGACCGGGCCGCGGACACGGCGATCGCCTACAGCCGGGCCCTGGGCACCCCCCAGGGCCCGTCGTTCGGGCTGCGGGTCAAGCACCGGGTCTTCGACAAGCTGGTCTTCGGCAAGCTGCGGGCCGTGCTCGGCGGCCGCGGCGAGTACGCGATCTCCGGCGGCGCTCCGCTGGGCGAGCGGCTCGGCCACTTCTTCCGCGGCATCGGTTTCACGGTGCTGGAGGGGTACGGCCTGACCGAGAGCTGTGCCGCGACCGCCTTCAACCCGTGGGACCGGCAGAAGATCGGTACGGTCGGCCAGCCGCTGCCCGGCTCGGTCGTGCGTATCGCCGACGACGGCGAGGTGCTGCTGCACGGCGAGCACCTGTTCACCGGGTACTGGCAGAACGAGGCGGCGAGCGCGGAGGCGCTGGCCGACGGCTGGTTCCACACGGGTGACATCGGGACGCTGGACGAGGACGGCTACCTGGCCATCACCGGCCGCAAGAAGGAGATCATCGTCACCGCCGGCGGCAAGAACGTCGCCCCGGCCGTGATCGAGGACCGCATCCGCGGCCACGCCCTGGTCGCCGAGTGCATGGTGGTCGGCGACGGGCGGCCGTTCGTCGGCGCGCTGATCACGCTGGACGAGGAGTTCCTCTCCCGGTGGGCCGACGAGAACGGCAAGCCCGCCGGTTCGACGGCGGTGTCGCTGCGTGAGGACGCCGATCTGCTGGCGGAGGTGCAGCGGGCGGTGGACGACGGCAACGCGGCGGTCTCCAAGGCGGAGTCGGTGCGCAAGTTCCGTGTCCTCGCGTCCCAGTTCACCGAGGAGGCGGGGCACATCACCCCGTCGCTGAAGCTGAAGCGCAACGTGGTCGCCAAGGACTTCGCGGACGAGGTCGAGTCGATCTACCGCGGCTGAGCCGGAGGCGTCCGGCCGCGACGGGAGGGGGCCCGCACACGGTGTGCGGGCCCCCTCCCGTCGCTCACAGCAGTGCGGTGAGCCTCCGGGCGAGCAGGTCCCAGCGCCACTTCTCCTCGACCCAGGCCCGGCCCCGCTCCCCCATCCGCCGGCGGAGCCCGGGGTCGCCGAGCAGGGTGGTGATCCGGTCGGCAGTCTCCTCGGCCGAACCGCCGCGCACGACCCAGCCGGTCTCACCGTCGAGCACGGCGTCCGGGGCGCCGCCTGAGTCGCCCGCCACGACCGGCAGCCCGGTCGCGGACGCCTCCAGGTAGACGATGCCGAGGCCCTCGACGTCGAGGCCGCCGCGCCGGGTGCGGCAGGGCATCGCGAAGACGTCACCGGCGCCGTAGTGGGCGGGCAGTTCCTCCCAGGGCACGGGCCCGGTGAAGAGCACCGAGTCCCGCACACCGGTCTCGGCGGCCAGCTTCCTCAGCCGCCCCTCGTAAGGGCCTCCGCCGACGATCAGGAGGACCGCGTCCGGCTCCTTCGCCAGGATCGCGGGCATGGCCAGGATCAGCGTGTCCTGGCCCTTGCGGGGCACCAGCCGGGACACGCACACCACGACGGGCCGGTCCGCGAGGCCGAGCCGGGCCCTGACCCGGTCACCGCCCGAACCGGGGTGGAAGGTCCGCTCGTCGACGCCGGGCGGCAGCTGCGCCATGCGGCCCGCCGCCTCGGGGGTGAGCGCGGCGGCGATCCGGGAGCGGGTGTACTCGCCGAGGTAGGTGAGCGTGTCGGTGCCCTCGCCGATGCGGCGCAGCAGCTGCCGGGACGCGGGCAGCTGGGCCCAGCCCGCCTCGTGCCCGTGGGTGGTGGCGACGATCCGGCGGGCCCCGGCCCGGCGGAGCGCGGGCGCCATCAGTCCGAGCGGGGCCGCCGCGCCGAACCACACGGAGGTGCAGCCGTGTTCGCGCAGCAGCCGCACCGCCTGCCGGGTGGCGCCCGGGGTGGGCAGCAGCATCGTCGTACGGTCGCGTACGACGGTGAAGGGCTGTTCGGCGTCGAAGGCGGCGGTGGCCCGGGCGCCCTCCTCGCCGCGCTTCCAGGTGGAGGCGTACACGACGAGCTGTGCGGGGTCCAGACGCAGCGCCATGTTGTGCAGGAATGCCTGGATGCCCCCGGGGCGGGGCGGGAAGTCGTTGGTCACGATCAGGGTCTTGTCCATCGCCGCCGACAGTACCGGGCGGCCGTACGGCCCTGCCTGACGGCTCCCGCACCGGACCGGCCTGCATCATTGCGTCCATGACGGTGTGGACGGGAGCGGGCGGCCGGGGCGCGGCCCTCGCGGTATGGGCACTCACCCGGGCGGTGCTGCTGCTCTGGGTCTTCAAGGTGCTGGAGATGCCGGGCCTGGACGTCACGGTGGACGTCTCGGTGATCTACCGGAACTGGTACGAGGTGCTGCGCACCGGTTCGTACCCGCTGGACGACGTCACCTGGCAGTACCCGCCCGCCGCGGCGCTCGCGGTGGCCTCCCCGGCCCTGCTGCCGTTCCTGGAGTACGCGTCGGCGTTCTTCGTCTTGGTCCTGCTCTGCGACGCGCTGGTGCTGGCCCTGCTGCTGTACGCGTCCGGGCGGCCCGGCACCCGCCCGGCGGGGGCGTGGATGTGGGTGGCGGGGGTGCCGCTGCTCGGCCCGACGGTGTACGCCCGGTACGACCTGATGGTGACGGCCGTCGCGGTCGCGGCGCTGCTGGCCGGGGTGCGCCGGCCCCGGGTGCTGGGGGCGCTGGCCGCCTTCGGCGCACTGCTGAAGGTGTGGCCCGTGCTGGTGCTGGTGGGGACGGCGAAGGGCCGGGCCACCCGGCGCGCCTGGACGGCCGCCGCGGTGACGGCGGGGGCGCTGTCGCTGGTGGCGGCGGTGGCCATGCCGGGCGCGTTCGCGTTCCTGACGTTCCAGCGCGACCGGGGCCTGGAGATCGAGTCCCCGGCGGCGCTGGTCTTCCATGTGGCCCGGCAGTACGGCTGGCAGGGCGGGATCGAACTGCGTTACGGGTCCATGGAGTTCACCGGCCCGCAGGTGGCGCTGGTGAGCACCGTGGTGCTGTGGCTGAGCGTGCTCGCGTTCGGCTGGCTGCTGGTGTGGCGGCTGCGGGCCCGGACGTTCGCGGTGCACACCGCGGCGGACGCGGCGTTCACGGCGGTGCTGCTCTTCACCGTCACCAGCCGGGTCGTCAGCCCCCAGTACCTCGTGTGGCTGGTGGGGCTCGCCGCGGTGTGCCTGGTGTTCCGGGGCACCCGGATGGTGCCCTGCGCGTGGCTGGTGCTGGTGGCGACCGGGGTGACGGTGCTGGAGTTCCCGCTGGGCTTCGCGCACGTCGTGGCGAGCGACGCGCAGGGGGTGGCGCTGATGGCCGTACGCAACGGGCTGCTGCTGGCGGCGGCGCTGACGGCTTCGTGGCGGCTGTGGCGGGCGTGCGTGCCCGGACCGGGTGCCGGGCGGGACGCGGGGGAGATCAGCCCAGCCGCTCGCGCAGATACTCCCGCCAGCGCGCCGTGAAGTCCTCCGGGGTCGTGCCGAGCACGCTGTGCAGGGCGTGCTCCACCGCGCCGTCCCGGCCCGGGTGCGCCCCGACGGCCCGGTAGAAGGCGATCAGCTCTGCCTCGCCCCATTCACCGGCGAT
This sequence comes from Streptomyces nitrosporeus, assembly GCF_008704555.1. Classification (NCBI taxonomy): domain Bacteria; kingdom Bacillati; phylum Actinomycetota; class Actinomycetes; order Kitasatosporales; family Streptomycetaceae; genus Streptomyces; species Streptomyces nitrosporeus. The sequence continues at coordinate 5,737,388 of NZ_CP023702.1, read as the reverse complement.
CAGTTCGCAGGCCAGCCAGCCGCCCTCGTAGGCCCGTGCGAGGCCCTCCGGGTCCTCGTCGAACGCGAAGTCCTCGTCCGCCGGCAGCCGGGCGGGCAGTTCGCCCCGCCGGACGGCGGCGGCGAGTCCGGGGGCGAGCTCCGGGGCGGTGCGGTTCTCGCGGCGGTAGGCGGCCAGGTCGGCGAAGCCCTCGGAGAGCCAGACGGGGGTGGCCGCGGTGGTGTCGGCCCGGGTCGCGACGTGCGTGGTCTCGTGGGTGAGGACGACCCGCCGGCCGAACTCGCCGAGCGAACCGTAGGCGGCGGGGTTGACGACGATCCGGTCCGCCGGCCGGCGGCGGCCGCCGCCGACCTCGCCGGTGGTCACCGCGGCTGTCCCCCGGTAGCTGGAGGCGGGTCCGTCGAGGAGGCCGGCCATGTCCTCGACGGACGCGGGGGCGAGCACCATCACCTGTCCCGTCCAGGGCCGCGGCCAGGACTCCCCGACGGCCGGGACCGCCCGGTCGGCGGTCTCCGCGAGGCGCCGCAGCTCCTCCTCCGGGCGCCCGACGCCCAGGACGAGGCTGTGCGCGCCGCGTACGACGTCGATGCCGCCCTGGTGCCACAGCAGTTCCGGGGCGCCCTCGGCGGCCCGTTCCCCCGCGATGTACCAGCTGTCGCCGCGCCGCACCAGTTCCAGGGTGCGGGGCGAGGTCACCGGGGCGCTGTCGTATCCCTCGATCCGGTGGAGCAGGTCCACCTCGGCCCCGGCCCGGCCGTCCCCCTCCCCCGTCAGATCCTTCACCCGGTACTCCCACGATCCGATCGGCACACCGGCCAGGTTGTCCAGCTCGGTGCGCTGCTGCGCGCGGAAGGCGGCCGCCGCCGGGTCCAGCGGGGCCAGGTATGCCTCGGTGTCATGGGCCAGGACGGCGGCGGCGCGCCGGTCCAGGACGACGCCCAGCTCTCCCGGGGTGAGGCCGGCGGGGGTACCGGCGGGCGCCGAGCACGCGCCGGCGAGGAGCAGTCCGGCGAGCACGGCGCCCGCCGTGCTCCCTCTGCGGGTGCGCTCCCGCCGCGCGTCCTGCGTCCGGACAGTCATCCAGCCGATCGTACGGTCACCCGCGGGCGGCCGGTGCCCCGGAGGGCGGGCCGGGGGACGGCGGCGCCCCGCCGGCGGCCCGAAGGCCGCCGGCGGGGCGGACGTCTGTGCGAACGTGCCCGTCAGGGCGTCAGGGGCGCACGCCGAACTGGAAGGAGCCGAGGTACTCCATCGACTCGTACCGGACGAACTTGCCCGGGTAGGGGGCGTGCAGCACCTGGTTGTTCCCCGCGTAGAGGCCCACGTGCGAGGTGTTGTTGAAGAAGACCAGGTCGCCCGGCTGCAGGGCGCTGCGGCCGATCCGCGGGCCGTCGTTGATCTGGGTGTACGTGGTGCGGGTGAGCTGGACACCGGCCTGGGCGTAGGCCCACTGGGTGAGGCCCGAGCAGTCGAAGGAGCCGGGTCCGGAGGCTCCGGAGACGTACGGCGTGCCGACCTTCGAGGCGGCGGCGGCGAGGGCCGCGGCACCGCGGGCGGAGGCGGAGACCTCGTTGCCGAGTTCGACCCGGTCGCTGGCGGCGCGGCTGGAGCGCTGCTCCTCCTGGGCCAGCTTCGCCTTCTCGGCGGCGGTGAGGGTGTTCAGCAGCTTCTGGGCCTCGGCCAGCTTGCCCTGGAACTTCTTCTTGTTCTCGCCCAGCGCCTCGCGGACGTCGGCGAGGTCACCCAGCTTGGCCTGGGCCTCCTTGCGCTGCTGCGCGAGGGCCCGCTGCTTGGACTGGATCTTCTCCAGCGACTCGGCCTGCTTGGCCGTCAGCTGGTCCAGGGCGGATGCCTGGTCGAGGAAGTCGTCCGGGTCCGAGGAGAGCATCAGCTGGAGCGAGGGGTCGAGACCACCGGAGCGGTACTGCGCGGTGGCGAGCGAACCCAGTTCGCCCCGCAGGGTGTTGAGCTCGTCCTGGCCCCGGGCGACCTTGTCCTGGAGCGCGTCGACCTGCTTCTTGAGCTTGTCCTGCTGCTCCTTGGCGCCGTTGTACTTCTCGGTGGAGACCTCGGCCTCGTGGTAGAGCTTGTCGACCTTCGCCTTGACCTCTTCCGTGGTCGGCTTCGGGTCGGCGTGCGCCGCCTGGGAGGACAGGGCAACGGCTGCGGCGGCGGTCGCGGTGAGCACGGTCACGCGGGTGCGGCTCGGCGGTTTGGGACGACGGTGGGACGCCACGAAGGCGAGCTCCTTCTTCCTCGAGCCGCCTACCGGGCTGGTGGGGGGAGCGGGTCCCCGGCTCCGTGCACGTCACGGACTCGGCGGTTCCTTCGCCGTCACCCCGGGTGGGCGATCAACCGTGCGAAGGTTTCGTGGCCTGACCCTAGTGACCATCTTGTGATCAGTTCAAATCCTCGCGGGAAAAAACTCGTCACACCAGGCACTTCTTTGCTTTCATCCCACAGCGTGTAGCGGTGGTTTGACGGACCGTTCCATGAAACCCGGCAAGCGCCCCATGCCACGCAAGACACGCTAGACGCGCGAAAGCCGCTTGAGGAGCAAGGCGGACGCGACGGGTCTGGCGCCGGCCTTCGCCACCCCGTCGGCCACCTCGCGGTCGGTGGAGACCACCACGACGGGTCTGCCGGGCGGTTCGGCACGTGCCAGCTGCCGGATCAGCTCGTCGGCGGTGACCCCCGCCTTGCTGAACAGCACCCGCACCCCGCGCGGCGGGGCCAGCAGTACCGGGGCGGCCAGCTCCGCCCCGTCGAAGACGCAGGTCATCTCGGCACCCGTACGGGCGGCGAGGGCCGAGAGGCCGCCCAGCAGCCTCAACCGCTGCTTCTCCAGGGGCATCTGGGGATACCCGGTCTTGGTGACGTTGTAGCCGTCCACGATCAGATGCGCCTGCGGCAGGGCGAGCAGCTGGTCCAGCAGTGCCGGGTCGGTCTCCGAAAGGGCCCTGGCCGCGATGTCCTTGGGTGACATCCGCCCCGGCTCCACCGCGTCGACGCTGTCCGCGGGGCGGACCGAGGACGGGGGCAGGGCCAGTTCACGGCGCAGTCCCTGGGCCGCGTCCAGGACGGTGTCCAGGAGCAGCCGCAGCCGCATGTCCTCCACCGAACGCCCCTCGCGGGCGGCCCGGCGGCTCGTCTCCAGGGCGGTCTCCACCTCGGCGAGCCGGGCCTTGAGCCGGCGGGACTCGCTCTCGGCGGCGGAGACCTGGGCGGCGGCCTCACCGCGTACGGTCTCGGTCTCCGCGCCCGCCTTGCGCAGGGCCGCCTCGCCGCGCTTCACCTCGTTGAGCGCGCTGCGCAGCTTGCGCTGGAGGGAGTCGGTCTCCTTGCGGGCCGCCTCCAGTTCGGTGCGCAGCCGCTCGGTCTCGGCCCTGGTCCGGTCGCGGGAGTGCGCGAGTTCCTCGCGCAGCCTCGCCAGCTCGTGCCGGGTCTCCTCGTCCGCCCGTTCGGCGTCGGCGCGCTGGACCTCCTCACCGACCGCCGCGACCAGCTTCGCCCAGCCGGCCGGCCGCAGCACGTAGGCGGCCGCGGCGACGTCCACCGGGTCGGCCGCGGCCGGGGGCGCCCCGGACTCCAGGGCGGCGGCCAGCTCCGGCTGGCTGCGGCCGAGCCGCTCGCCGATGCGCCGGCGGAAGACGGCGTCGCTCTCCAGGGCGGCCGCCATGGCGTTCCCGGCGAACTTGGCGCGCCGGGTCGGGGTGAAGCGGGCGTACTGCCTGAGCTGGGCGGGGAGTTCGCCGACGGTCAGCCCGCCGAAGGCGTCCGAGACCAGCGCGACGACCTTGCGGCGCACGCTCTCCGGCAGCGGGCGGTCGAGCGACTCCGCAGCGCCCTCGGCCGTATCGGCCGGTTCGGCGCCGCCTGCCGGCTGCTCCACCATCCATCACCCCAAAGTTGTCTGTCCGACCGCGGCTCTCAGGACTCGGCGCCCGGCCTGTCGACCAGCTCGATCTGGTCCACCGCGTTGCACCAACGGCACCGCACCGACTCGATGGTCTCACTGACCACCTCGCGCTCCTCGACACTCGACTCACCGGCCAGGTCGAGATGCACGTACTCCACGACCTTGGAGGACCGTGTCACGTCGAAGCGGGTCAGGTTGCCGCAGAGCGTGCAGCGCCAGCGGGTCGTCTCCGTCGGCTGGGGAACCGTAGTCATCCTTGCGTCCTCTTCCGTCGTCCGCCGGGCCCCGCGGGGCCCGGGTCGTCGATCTCGCGGTGCGCCGTCGAACTGCGAATGTCCTGCGGTAACCCTACGGCCTGGGCGCGCCACGCCGACACGGCGATGCGGTCCGTCCCGTTCTTCCCGGTACGTCATGCTCTGTACGTGACCGATGGGCGGGCGTCCGGCCGGCGGCGGTGGCCGGGGAGGACCCGGGCGGCGGCCGCTCCGGGCGGCGCCCCGGTCACGTACGGGCTGATCGTGCTGTGCGGCGCGGTCTTCCTGCTCGGCCCGGTCTCCGGGCTGAACCCCTCCTACGGCCGCTCCGCGGACGTCCTGCTGGCCGCCCGGGCCGGGTACTTCGAGCGCTGGGGGGTGATTCCCGGCGAGCTCCTGGACGGTTCCGCGCGCGCCGCCCTGACCCCGCTGACAGCGCTGTTCGTCCACGGCAGCTGGCTCCACCTGCTGGGCAACCTGCTCTTCCTGTACGTCTTCGGCGTGATGGCCGAGATCCGCATGGGCCGGGCGGGGTTCCTCCTCTTCTACCTCGGCTGCGGCTACCTCGCCACGGTCGTCCACGCACTCGCGCACGCCGGCTCCGGCCAGACGCTGGTCGGCGCGTCGGGAGCCATCTCGGGGGTGCTCGGGGCGTTCCTGTACCTGTTCCCCCGGGCCAGGGTCACCAGCCTCTTCCCGTTCCTCTTCTTCCTGCCGCTGCGCCTCCCCGCCCGGTTCGTGCTCGTCTTCTGGTTCGTCCTGCAGTGGCTGGCGGCGCGGGAGGCGGGCGACGGCCCGGGCGTGGCGTACCTGGCGCACGTCGCGGGCTTCGCCGCGGGCTTCCTCTGCGCCTGGGGACGCTACCGGGGTGGGGTTAGGGTGAAGACTCCAGCCACGGCCACCGAGGGAGAAAGCCAGCCGTGATCACCGCGATCGTGCTCATCAAAACCAGCGTGAACCGGATTCCCGAGATCGCCGAGGCCATCGCCGCGCTGGACAGCGTCAGCGAGGTCTTCTCGGTCACCGGCACGTACGACCTGATCGCCATGGTCCGGGTGCCCCGGCACGACGACCTGGCCGACGTCATCCCCGGCCGGATCAGCAAGATCGAGGGGGTCGAGGCGACCGACACGCACGTCGCCTTCCGTACGTACTCGCAGCACGACCTCGAGGCGGCCTTCGCCATCGGCCTCGACGCCTGAGGCCCCCGCCGGAAAGGGGGCCCGGCCCCTGCGAGCCCGGGGCCCCTTCCGTCCGGCGCCCCTTCCACCCGGGGCTCCGGGACCCGCCGAAACCGCCCGCCGCGTCCGGACCGGACCGGCGGGCGAAGGCGGCTCAGACCTGCGCCGCGCCCCGGTCGGGGACGCAGCGGCCGTCCTCCGTGCGGTAGTTCCAGCGCGCCCCGGAGGTCACCAGTTCGCGTACGGCGCCGAGGAAGCGCTCGATGTGCTCGTCGGGCGTGCCGGCGCCGAAGCTGACCCGGACCGCGTTGAGCGACCTCTCCCCCGGCGCGGCCTCCGGCGCCCCGCACTCCCCCGGCTCCTGGGGCTCGCTGCCCAGCAGGGTGCGGACGAGCGGGTGGGCGCAGAACAGCCCGTCGCGCACCCCGATGCCGTACTCGGCCGAGAGCGCCGCGGCGAAGTGGGAGCTGTTCCAGCCCTCGACCACGAACGAGATGACGCCGACCCGCGGGGCGTCGTCGCCGAACAGCGAGAGCACCTTCACCTCGGGGACCTCCGCCAGCCCGGCACGGACCCGGGCCACCAGTGCCTGCTCCCGGGCGACCAGGTCCGCGAAGCCCGCCTCGGTCAGCGCACGGCAGGCGGAGGCGATGGAGTAGACGCCGATGACGTTGGGCGAACCGGCCTCGTGGCGGGCCGCGGTGGTGTGCCACTGGACGTCGACCCCGCCGTCGGCGCGCCGGGTGACCTGCCGGGAGGCACCGCCGCCCGCGAGGTAGGGCTCCGCCTCGCGCAGCCAGTCGGCCCGGCCCGCGAGCACGCCCGAACCGAAGGGCGCGTACAGCTTGTGGCCGGAGAACGCGACCCAGTCGACGTCCAGTTCCGCGATGTCCACCGGGTGGTGCGGCGCCAGCTGCGCCGCGTCCAGGACGATCCGCGCCCCGTGCGCGTGGGCGGCGGCGGCGAGTTCCCGTACCGGCCACAGTTCACCGGTGACGTTGGACGCGCCGGTCACACAGACCAGCGCGGGGCCGTGGGGCTCCCGGCCGGCCAGTGCCCGCTCCAGCGTGGCCACGGCCTGCTCCGGGGTGCGCGGGGCGTCGAGGCAGGTGACCCGCGCGTCGCGCCACGGCAGCAGCGAGGCGTGGTGCTCCGTCTCGAAGACGAACACCTGGCAGCCGGCGGGCAGTACGGCGGCCAGCAGGTTGAGCGAGTCCGTCGTGGAGCGGGTGAAGACGACCTGGTCGTCGGCCCGGCATCCGAGGAACTCCGCGACGGTCGCCCTGCTGTTCTCGAACAGGTCGGTGGAGAGCTGCGAGAGGTACCCGGCGCCGCGGTGCACGCTGCCGTAGTAGGGGGCGTACGCCGCCACGTCGTCCCACACCCGCTTCAGCGCCGGGGCGCTGGCCGCGTAGTCGAGGGCGGCATAGGTGACATCTCCTCCGGTGACCAGCGGAACCGTGACATCGGATCCCAGAACCGGCAGAGGGGCACAAAGCGACTGGTCGGCGGCAGCGGTGGGTGCAGACATGGCGAACTCCTGGAAGAGACAGGCGAAATCCACGCGCCGGCGGGCAGGCGACAGCGCGGGACAAGGGGGAAGAAGGTGCGGGAAAGGGCGGGACGCCCTATCGCATTCGCTTGCTCACAAAAGGCTCCCTAGGGACCAGGACCCCGGGGGCTGGCAGTCGTCAGACGACGCCGAGGGGCCCGCGCTTGCCGCAGACCTCGCTGCCTGCGGCCCGGTCTTCACCCGGGGCACCCCGCCACGGACGGAGGGTTGCCGGACAGCGGGCCGGGGCCGTAGTCGCTGTCACTCATGACCTGGGAGCATCTTGCCACACGTCCGCGCATACGCAAGGGCGCGGTCCGGCATGCGGACCGCGCCCTCGTACGCACCGGTTCGGCTCAGGCGTTGCTGGCCGCCGCCCAGCGCTCCAGCGCGCGCTTGGCGGCACCGGAGTCGATCGATTCGGCGGCCCGTGCGATCTGAGCCGCGATGCGCTCGTTCAGCGTGCCGTCCCCGCCCTCCAGCGCGACCAGCGCGGCCGCCGAGTTGAGGAGCACCGCGTCACGGACCGGTCCCCGCTCGCCGTCCAGCAGCCGGCGGGCCACATCCGCGTTGTAGGAGGCGTCGGCCCCCCGCAACGCCTCGACGGGCACCAGTTCCAGGCCGACGTCGCGCGGGTCGAACGCCTCCTCGCGCACCTCGCCGTCCCGGACCGTCCAGACCCGGGAGGTGGCCGTGGTGGTCAGCTCGTCCAGCCCGTCGTCCCCCCGGAACACCAGCGCCGAGTTCCCGCGTTCGGCGAGCACCCCGGCCACGATGGGCGCCATCCTGGGGTCGGCGACACCGATCGCCTGGGAACGCACCTGGGCCGGGTTGGTGAGCGGGCCGAGGATGTTGAAGGTGGTCTGCGTGCCGAGTTCCTTGCGGGCCCGGGCGGCATACCGCAGGGCCGGGTGGAACTTGACGGCGAAGCAGAAGGTGATGCCCGCCTCCTCGGCGACCTCGACGACGCGCTGCGGCGTGAGGTCGAGGTTGACGCCGAGCTTCTCCAGGACGTCGGAGGCCCCGCTCGCCGAGGACGCGGCGCGGTTGCCGTGCTTGACGACCTTGGCCCCGGCCCCCGCGACGACGATCGCCGACATGGTGGAGATGTTGACGGTCTTGGCCATGTCCCCGCCGGTACCGACGATGTCGACGGTGCGGCCCGGCACGTGGATGGTGTGCGCGTGGCCGTACATCGCGCGGACCAGACCGGTGACCTCGCCGACCGTCTCGCCCTTGGCCCGCAGCGCGACGGCGAATCCGGCGATCTGCACGTCGGTGGCCTCACCGCTCATGATCCGGTCCATGGCCCACGCCGTGTCCTCGGCCGTCAGGTCCTCACCGCGCAGGAGGGGGGTCAGCACGCCGGGCCAGGACCGGGCCGCCACGCTGTCGCCGCCGTCCCGGGTCACAACGTTCATGGTCCGCTCCAGGGTCCATAGCCGACAAAGATGTTCCGCCCCCCACCCTATCCAGCGCCCGGGACAGCGAAGAGCCCCGTCCGGCGAATGGACGGGGCTCCCGCTGTGGCGGTCAGCTGACGGGATCAGTGGTGGCCGTGGCCGCTGGTGATCTCCTTGTACTCCTCTGCCGTGGGCTTGGCGATCTGGTTGCCCTCGCCGTAGTAGCTCCGGCTGAGCCTGGCCCGCAGCTTCTGCAGCGCCGACGGCTTGCGCTCGACGCCGTTCTTGTCGACCGTCGGGCCGATCTCGAGCGGCTTGTACTGCTCGTGCGCCGTGAGCGTGTGCAGCTGCTCCTGGCTGAGCGGCTCGTGGATCTCCACGAACTCACCGTGCGGCAGCCGCTTGATGATGCCGGACTCCCGCCCGTGCAGCACCTTCTCCTTGTCCCGGCGCTGGAGGCCGAGGCAGATCCGCCGGGTGACGATGAACGCCAGGACCGGGCCGACGAAGAAGGCGATGCGCACGAACCAGCTGATCGCGTTGAGCGACAGGTGGAAGTGGGTCGCCCAGATGTCGTTGCCGCCGCCGATCAGCATGACGAAGTAGATCGTCACCCAGGCGACACCGAGCGCGGTACGCGTCGGGGCGTTGCGCGGCTTGTCCAGGATGTGGTGCTCGCGCTTGTCCCCGGTGATCCAGGACTCGATGAACGGATAGAGGGCGAGTGCCCCGAGTACCGCACCGAACAGGACCAGCGGGATCAGCACACCCAGGACCAGTGTGTGGCCCCAGAGGTTGATCTCCCAGCCCGGCATCACACGGACGAAGCCTTCCGCGAAGCCCATGTACCAGTCCGGCTGGGCGCCCGTGGACACCTGGTCGGGACGGTAGGGGCCGAGCGCCCAGATCGGGTTGATCGTGGCGATCGCGGAGAGGATCGCGATGAAGCCGAAGACCAGGAAGAAGAAGCCCCCGGCCTTGGCCATGTAGACCGGCAGCAGCGGCATGCCGACGACGTTCTTGTTCGTCTTGCCGGGACCCGCGAACTGCGTGTGCTTGTGGAAGAACACCAGGATGAGGTGGCCGACCACGAGCCCGAGCATGATGCCCGGCAGCAGCAGGATGTGGATCGAGTAGAACCTCGAGATGATGTCCGTCCCCGGGAACTCCCCGCCGAACAGGAACATCGAGATGTACGTACCCACGATCGGCATCGACAGGATGGCGCCCTGCGTGAAGCGCACACCCGTGCCGGAGAGCAGGTCGTCCGGGAGCGAGTAGCCGGTGAACCCGGTGAACATGCCGAGGACGAACAGCAGGAAGCCGAACAGCCAGTTGATCTCACGCGGCTTGCGGTACGCGCCGGTGAAGAACACCCGGAACATGTGCACGAACATGCCGGCCAGGAAGACGATCGCGGCCCAGTGGTGGATCTGGCGGACCAGCAGACCACCGCGGACGTCGAAGCTGATGTCCAGCGTCGACGCGTAGGCCGCGGACATCCGGATGCCCTGCATCGGCTCGTACGAGCCGTGGTACACGACCTCGTTCATGCTCGGGTTGAAGAACAGCGTCAGGTACACACCCGTGAGGATGATGATGATGAAGCTGTAGAGGCAGATCTCGCCCAGCATGAAGGACCAGTGGTCCGGGAAGATCTTGCGCATGTTGGCCTTGGCCAGGCCGTAGATGCCCAGCCGGCCGTCCGCCCAGTCGGCGACCCGCTCACCGGCGGGCGCCTTGCGCTGGGTGTTTTCCGCAGTGTCTGTCGCAGTACTCATCCGCGCTCCCAGAAGGCAGGACCGACGGGCTCTGCGAAGTCGCCGAGCGCCTCGAGGTTGCCCTCGCTGTTCACGCCGATCCGCAGCTGCGGAAGGGGGTGACCGGCAGGGCCGAAGATGACGCGGGCGCCGTCGGAGAGGTCGAAGGTGGACTGGTGGCACGGGCAGAGGACGTGGTGCGTCTGCTGCTCGTAGAGGCTGATGGGGCAGCCGACGTGGGTGCAGATCTTGGAGAACGCGATGATGCCCTCGTGGGCCCACTCACGCGACTGCTTGTCCTTGATGTCGTCCGGCTCGATGCGGACGATCATCAGGGCGGCCTTCGCGATCTGCGTCTGGAAGTCGTGCGCGTCCTCCTCCAGGCCCTCGGGCATGGCGAAGGTCAGCGAACCGACGACGACGTCCTCGGGACGCAGCGGCTCCATCGTGTTCATGTTGACGAGCTGCTTGCCCTCGGCCCACAGCGTCTTGCGGAGCTTCTTCTCCGGCAGCGGACCGAGGTCGCGCAGCAGCACCACACCGGACAGCGGCACCAGGGCCAGTGCGCCGAACATGGTGTTCCGGATCAGCTTGCGCCGCCCGATCGCGGACTCCTTGGCACCCGCCGCGAAGTCGGCCATGACCTTGGCCTTGACCTCGGGCGTCGCCTCGATGGCGTGCCGGTCGTCCGCGACCTCCACGTCGGACATCAGGGTGCGCGCCCAGTGGACGGCCCCCGCGCCGATGAGGAAGAGCGCCAGCCCCAGGGTCAGGCCCAGGGAGAAGTTGAGCGCGCTCACATGGCCGAACGGCCAGATGTAGACGATCTTGTCCACGGGGAAGATGACGTACGAGGCGATGAAGCCCACCGTCGCCAGCATGGACAGCGTGAACATCAGGGCGACCGTGCGCTCGGACCGCTTGGCGGCCCGCTCGTCGATGTCCTGGATGCGCGGCTTGTGGGCCGGCAGCCCGGGGTCGGCGAACGGGTCGTCCGCGACCGTGACCGCGCCGTGCGCGGTGTCCTGCTCTGCGGGCAGGCCCTCTTCTGAAATCTCTTGGCTACTCATGACTTCTTGGCCTTAGCGGTGTGGGCCGCGACCCAGACGGCGATGGCGATCAGACCGCCCAGTCCGAAGATCCAGCCGAAGAGACCCTCGCTGACGGGACCGAGGCCACCGAGCGAGAGCCCGCCGGGGCTCGCGGTTTCGTCACCGTTCACGGTCTTGATGTACGCGATGATGTCTTTCTTCTGCTGCTCCGGCAGGGTGCTGTCCGGGAAGACGGGCATGGCCTGCGGGCCGGTCTGCATGGCCTCGTAGATGTGCTTCGGGCTCACGCCGTCGAGCGCCGGGGCGTACTTGCCGTCGGTGAGCGCACCGCCCTTGCCGGTGAAGTTGTGGCACTGGGCGCAGTTGGTGCGGAACAGCTCGCCCCCCTTGGCCACGTCGGCGCCCGAGGGGTCGACCTGGCTCTTGGTGGGCGTGATCGGGCCGGCGCCCAGCGACGCGACGTAGGCCGCGAGCTGGTCGATCTGGGCCTGGGTGTAGATGACCTTCTTCTTCGGTACCTGGGCGCCCGGCTGCTGGGCCGGCATACGTCCGGTACCGACCTGGAAGTCGACGGCGGCGGAGCCGACGCCAACGAGCTGCGGCCCGTCGGTGGTGCCCTGACCGCCGGATCCGTGGCAGCTGGCACAGCCCACGGAGTAGAGCTTCTTGCCCTCTTCGATGGCGAGGGACTGGGCGGTGTCGTCGGCCTGCGCCTTACCCGCAGGCGCGAACGCGGCGTACAGCCCCCCGGTAGCCGCCAGCGCGAGGAGTAGTACGACGACCGCCGCCAGCGGATGGCGTCGTCGTGCGGAGAGCTTTTTCACGGATTACCCCGGTGTCAGGATCTTCTGCGTCGATGGTGGTGGGTGCGAGCCCGGTTACTTGATCATGTAGATCGTGGCGAACAGACCGATCCAGACGACGTCGACGAAGTGCCAGTAGTAGGACACGACGATGGCGGCGGTGGCCTGTTCGTGGGTGAACCTCGAGGCTGCGTATGTCCTGCCCAGGACGAGCAGGAAGGCGATGAGACCGCCTGTCACATGCAGACCGTGGAAGCCGGTCGTGAGGTAGAACACCGAGCCGTAGGGGTCGGAGGAGAGCGAGAGACCCGCCTCCTTGACCAGCTCGGTGTACTCCAGGACCTGGCCTCCGATGAAGATCGCACCCATCACGAACGTGATGATGAACCACGCGCGGAGCTTCTTCACATCGCCCCGCTCCGCGGCGAAAACGCCGAGCTGGCAGGTGAGAGAGGAAAGCACCAGGATCGTGGTGTTCGTCGCCGAGAACGGGAAGTTCAGATGGTGGGCCATCTCCTTCCAGTGGTCGGGTCCCATCACCGATCGCAGGGTGAAGTACATCGCGAAGAGGGCCGCGAAGAACATCAGCTCGGAACTCAACCAGATGATGGTTCCGACGCTGGTGAGGTTCGGTCGATTGACCGACGGGTGCGCGTGCCCGGTTTCTACTGTCGTTGCTGTCGCCACGACCGACATTATGTCGGTCGCTTATCCCGCCCTCACTCCGGGGGGTGCTGTTCGGTGTGTCAGTGGGGTGTGTCCTCACCGAACAGCCCAGCGAAACGCTGTCATTACCGGTGCTGACAGGCTGTCCGGCGGAGTACGATCCGCCCATCGGTTCATGCCCTGAGAGCCCCGAAGACACAGATGTCACGGAGGAACAATGCAGCCGACCGCCACGGTCCTGGTCTACAGCGACGACGCCAACACCCGTGAGCAGGTGAGGCTGGCTGCCGGGCGCAGGCCCGCGGCGGACGTGCCGGAGGTGAGGTTCCTGGAGTGCGCCACGCTGCCGGCGGTGCTGAGCGCCCTGGACCGCGGCGGGATCGACGTGTGCGTCCTGGACGGGGAGACGGCACCGGTGGGCGGTATGGGCGTCTGCCGGCAGATCAAGGACGAGATCTTCGACTGCCCGCCCGTGCTGCTGCTGATCGGGCGGCCCCAGGACGCCTGGCTGGCCACCTGGAGCCGCGCCGAAGCCGCTGTGACGCATCCGGTGGACCCCGTGGACTTCGCCGACGCCCTGGCCGGTCTGCTGCGCCAGAGGCTCTCCGTGGGAGCCTGAGGGCCTCTCAGGGCCCGGTTGCGCCGCCCAGGGGGCCTTGTGCCCGGTCAGACCTGCGGGCGCAGCCGGGCGGCTTCCACGTCCGTACCGGAGTCCGGGGCGCCGCTGTGCAGCGCGCTCCCCTCCAGCCACTCCTCCCAGGACAGGTTCCAGTCCCCGAAGCCGTTGTCGAACGGTGTCATCGTCTCGCCCTGGCTGCCGACGACCTTGACGATGTCGCCCTCGCGTACGGTCTCGAAGAACCACTCGGCGTCGGCGGTGCTCATGCCGGTGCAGCCGTGGCTGACGTTGGCGTTGCCCTGCGAGCCCGTCGACCAGGGGGCGGCGTGGACGTATTCGCCGCTCCAGGTGACCCGGGTGGCCCAGTAGACGTCCAGGTCGTAGGACTCCGACGAGCCGGCCGCGATGCCGATGCTCTCCCCGCGCATCCGGACGAACTGCTCCTTCGCCAGCACGACCTTGATGCCGTTGCGCGTGTCGAAGCCGGGTTTGCCGGTGGTGACCGGCATGGTGTTGATCACTTCACCGTTGCGGAGGACCGTCATCGTGTGCTCCGCGGCGTCGGTGACGGCTTCTATCCGGTCACCGGTGGTGAGCTTCAGTGGCTTGACCGCCGCCCCGTAGAGGGCGCCGGTCACTTTTATGCCCATGAGGTTGCTGCGGACGTCGATGGAGGCGTCGGCGGGCCAGTACTCCTTCGGGCGGTAGTGCAGGGTCTTGGCGTCGACCCAGTGCCAGGACCCGGTGACGGCGGGGGTGGAGCGGACCTGGAGGCCGCGCTCCACGGTGGCCCTGGCGGCCCTCTCGGTGACCGGAGCGCTGAGTTCCGCCGTGACGGGCTGCCCGACCCCGTAGGTGCCCGCCCGGGGCCCGAACGAGACCGTGAGGAACTTCTCCGCCGCTTCGGTGCCGAAGGAGTACGTCCGGCTGCCGGGCGCGCCGTCGCCGTTCTCGGTGGAGACCTTGACGGTGTACCGGGTGCCGGCCGCGAGTGAGGTGGTGGAGTGCCACCGCCTGCCGTCGGCGTCGAGCTCGCCCGCCAGGTGACGGCCCTCGGCATCGACGGCCGTCACGTCCGTGATGCGCGCGTCGTCATCCTTGACGGTGACTTCTATGGGCTTGCCGGGGTCGGCCTTCCTGCCCTCGGCGGGGCCGTTGAACGAGACCAGTTCGGCGGCGTCGTACGGCTTCAGGGACAGCGGATGTCCGTCGGGCTCGCCGCAGGCGGTCACACCCGCTACCAGGGTGACGGCCAGCGCGGTGCAGCTCACGACGGTACGGATGCGGGGCGTGTCGTTCATGAAGCCACGCTAAGAAGATTCATCCGATCCAGCGCGCGCAGTGACTGCAAACGGGGGTGCGGCCCGCTCGTCGCCGAGCGGGCCGCACCCCCGTCAAGGTGCCGCTGTGCTGCTACTGGGTGCGGTTCTCACCGCGGTAGTACTCGAAGACCCAGCCGAAGAGGCCGATCAGGAGCAGGGGGGCCGAGAAGTAGGCCAGCCACCAGCCGAAGGCGACGGCCATGAAGAGGAACGCGCCCCCGAGGGCCAGGGAGAGCGGCTGCCAGCTGTGCGGGGAGAAGAACCCCACCTCGCCGGCCTCGTCCGCGATGTCGGCTTCCTTGTTGTCCTGGGCCATCGCGTCGACCCGGTTGGCCGTGAAGGCCAGGTAGAAGCCGATCATGATGGCCAGTCCGAAGGAGAGGACCAGCGCGGTGGTGCCCACCGGTTCCCGGGACCAGACACCGTAGGTGACGGCCATGATCAGGAGGAAGACGCTCAGCCAGATGAAGAGCTTGCCCTGGATCTTCACTTGACGTCCTCCTTGCCACCGGCGAGGACCTTGTCACCCTCGGACACGTGGTCGAGCTGCTCGAGCGCCGTGATCTCCGGGTGGTGGAGGTCGAAGGCCGGGGATTCCGAGCGGATGCGCGGCAGGCTGATGAAGTTGTGCCGCGGCGGCGGGCAGGACGTCGCCCATTCGAGCGAACGGCCGTAGCCCCACGGGTCGTCGACCTCGATCTTCTTGCCGTACTTGGCGGTCTTCCAGACGTTGTACATGAAGGGAAGCATCGACAGGCCGAGCACGAACGAGGAGATCGTCGAGATCGTGTTGAGCGCGGTGAATCCGTCGGCGGCCAGGTAGTCCGCGTAGCGGCGCGGCATGCCTTCGGCGCCGAGCCAGTGCTGCACGAGGAAGGTGCCGTGGAAGCCGATGAACAGCGTCCAGAAGGTCATCTTGCCGAGGCGCTCGTCCAGCATCTTGCCGGTGAACTTCGGCCACCAGAAGTGGAACCCGGCGAACATCGCGAAGACCACGGTGCCGAAGACGACGTAGTGGAAGTGCGCGACCACGAAGTACGAGTCGGAGATGTGGAAGTCCAGCGGCGGCGAGGCCAGGATCACGCCGGTCAGACCACCGAACAGGAAGGTGATGAGGAAGCCGACGGACCAGAGCATCGGTGTCTCGAAGGACAGCGACCCCTTCCACATCGTTCCGACCCAGTTGAAGAATTTCACCCCGGTGGGTACGGCGATCAGGAAGGTCATGAAGGAGAAGAACGGGAGGAGTACCCCGCCCGTCACATACATGTGGTGCGCCCACACCGTCACGGAAAGGCCGGCGATGGCGATCGTCGCGCTGATGAGGCCGATGTATCCGAACATCGGCTTCCGGCTGAACACCGGAATGATCTCCGAGACGATTCCGAAGAACGGCAGGGCGATGATGTACACCTCTGGGTGTCCGAAGAACCAGAAGAGGTGTTGCCAGAGCAATGCGCCGCCGTTGGACGCGTCGAAGATATGTGCGCCGAATTTACGGTCGACTTCCAGCGCGAAGAGCGCGGCGGCCAGAACCGGGAAAGCGAGCAGGACCAGAACACCGGTCAGCAGGACGTTCCACGTGAAGATCGGCATACGGAACATCGTCATGCCGGGTGCGCGCATGCAGATGATCGTGGTGATGAAGTTGACCGAACCGAGGATCGTGCCGAACCCGGAGAAGGCCAGACCCATGATCCACATGTCGGCGCCGACGCCCGGCGAGCGGACCGCGTCCGACAGCGGGGAGTAGGCGAACCAGCCGAAGTCGGCCGCGCCCTGCGGGGTGAGGAACCCGGCCACCGCGATCAGCGAGCCGAAGAGGTACAGCCAGTAGGCGAACATGTTCAGCCGCGGGAACGCCACGTCGGGCGCGCCGATCTGCAGCGGCATGATCCAGTTCGCGAAACCGGAGAACAGCGGCGTCGCGAACATCAGCAGCATGATCGTGCCGTGCATCGTGAACGCCTGGTTGAACTGCTCGTTCGACATGATCTGCGTGCCGGGGCGGGCCAGCTCGGCGCGCATGAAGAGCGCCAGGAGACCGCCGATGCAGAAGAAGGCGAACGAGGTGACCAGGTAGAGCGTGCCGATCGTCTTGTGGTCAGTGGTGGTCATCCACTTGATGACGACGCTCCCCGGCTGCTTGCGCCGTACCGGCAGCTCGTCCTCGAACGAGTCGTCTGCTGCCGCGGCACCCTGGGATGTGTTGAGGATGCTCACAGTTTGTTCGTCTCCGCATTCCTGGCCGGGTCCGTCTGCTCGATGCCTGCCGGCACGTAGCCCGTCTGACCCTTCTCCGCCAGCTCCTTGAGGTGCTGCTGGTAACGCTCCGGAGAAACGATCTTGACGTTGAAGAGCATTCGGGAGTGGTCGACGCCGCAGAGCTCGGCGCACTTACCCATGTAGGTGCCCTCCTTGCTCGGAGTGACCTCGAAAGCATTGGTGTGGCCCGGAATGACGTCCTGCTTCATGAGGAACGGCACCACCCAGAAGGAGTGGATGACGTCACGCGAAGTCAGGATGAAACGGACCTTCTCGCCCTTCGGCAGCCACAGGGTCGGGCCCGGGTTGCCGTTCTGCGGGTTCCTCGTACCGGGGATGCCCACGTCGTAGACGCCGTTGGCGTCCGCCGGGAAGTCCTTGCGGTACTTGTCGGGGATGGCGTCGAGTTCCTTCGGGATCTCGCTGCCGGCGGAGGGGGCTCCCTCCACGTTCTCGATGTAGTTGAAGCCCCAGCTCCACTGGTAGCCGACCACGTTGATGGTGTGGGTGGGCTTCTCCTCGAGGGAGAGGAGCTTGGACTCATCGCGCGCGGTGAAGTAGAAGAGCACCGAGACGATGATGAGGGGGACCACTGTGTACAACGCCTCGATGGGCATGTTGTACCTGGTCTGCCGAGGTACCTCCACCTTGGTCCTGCTGCGCCGGTGGAAGATGACGCTCCACAGGATCAGCCCCCAGACGAGGAGACCCGTGGCGAGCGCTGCCGCCCACGAGCCCTGCCAGAGGGAGAGGATCCTGGGAGCCTCCTCCGTTACCGGTGTGGGCATTCCGAGGCGGGGGAAATCCTCCCAGTTGTATGAACAACCGGAGGCCGTCGCCAGGATCAGGCCCGCAGTCAGCACCTGCGGCAGCTTCCGCCGCATCGGGCGCCGCGACGAGCGGTCGGAGCCGTTGGGACTCACGTAGCGCCTTCCCGAGAGTCTCGCCCGCACGGTTCGGCGCGGCCGTCTCGCTTGGTCGGTCGCCGGCCCTGACGCGGGCAGGGGTTTGGATGTTTATGCGGACCAAACCCTACTGGACGCTATTTGGGGTCGCGCGGGGAGGGTGCCCAACGCGCCGCCCGACTCCCCGAAGGGGTGGAATCCCGCCTTCCGGCCGCCATCTGACGCCTCCTCTCCCCGCCGCCACGGCGGCCCGGGGCCCGGGCGGGACCTTCACGCGGGCTAGCGTGGCGGTGTGCCCTACTTCGACGCCGCCTCCTCCGCGCCCCTCCACCCCGTCGCCCGCCAGGCGTTGCTCGCCTCGCTGGACGAGGGGTGGGCCGATCCCGCCCGGCTGTACCGGGAGGGGCGGCGGGCCGGGATGCTGCTGGCCGCCGCGCGGGAGGCCGCCGCGGAGGCCGTCGGATGCCGGCCGGACGAGCTCGTCTTCACCTCGTCGGGGACGGAGGCGGTGCACTCCGGAATCTCCGGCGCTCTTTCCGGCCGTCGGCGTGTCGGACGCCATCTGGCGCTGTCCGCGGTCGAGCACTCGTCGGTGCTGCACGCGGCCGCGGCGCTGGAGGCGGAGGGCGGGACGTCCACCGAGGTGGCGGTGGACCGGCACGGGGCGGTGGACCCGTCCGCGTTCGGCCGGGCGCTGCGGCCGGACACCGCGCTGGCCTGCCTCCAGTCCGCCAACCACGAGACCGGGACGGAGCAGCCGGTGGCCGAGGTGGCCGCGCTCTGCGCGGCGGCGGGCGTTCCGCTCCTGGTGGACGCCGCGCAGTCGCTGGGCCGGGGACCCGTGCCGGACGGCTGGTCGCTGCTGGCCGCCAGTGCCCACAAGTGGGGCGGGCCCGCCGGGGTCGGTCTGCTCGCGGTCCGCAAGGGCGTGCGGTTCGCACCCCGGGGTCCGGCCGGTGACCGCGGACCGGGCCGGGCCGCCGGTTTCCCGAATCTTCCGGCGATCGTGGCGGCGGCGGCCTCGTTGCGCGCGGTGCGCGAGGAGGCCGGGGCCGAGAACGCCCGGCTGCGCGCGCTGGTGGACCGCATCCGCGCCGAGGTGCCCCGGCTGGTGCCCGATGTGGAGGTGGTGGGCGATCCGGTGCGGCGGTTGCCGCACCTGGTCACCTTCTCCTGTCTCTATGTCGACGGGGAGACCCTTCTCCATGAACTGGATCGGGCTGGTTTCTCCGTTTCGTCCGGTTCCTCCTGCACCAGCAGCACCCTGACGCCGAGTCACGTCCTGAAGGCGATGGGCGTGCTCTCGGAGGGCAACATCCGCGTGTCCCTGCCGGACGGGACCACCCGGGAGGACGTCGGCCGCTTCCTGGAGGTGCTGCCCGGGGTGGTGGCGGGGGTACGGGAGAAGCTCGGCGCCCCGGCGGCCGCGTCCCCCTCTCCCGCACGGGAGGCCCCCCTGGTCGTCGACGCGCTGGGCAGGCGCTGCCCGGTCCCGGTGATCGAACTCGCAAAAGTGATCGGAGAGGTACCGGTGGGCGGCACGGTGACGGTCCTCGCCGACGACGAGGCGGCCCGCCTGGACATCCCCGCCTGGTGCGAGATGCGCGAGCAGGAGTACGTCGGCGAGGAGCCGGCGGACCGGGGCTCGGCCCATGTGGTCCGCCGGCTGGTGTGAGCCCCCGGGGGCGCCGGGTCAGGAGAGGTGCGTGCGGACCTCTGCCGCGGCCTCGTCGCCGTACGCCTTGGTGAAGCGGTCCATGAAGTGGGTGCGCCGCAGGGTGTACTCCTGGGTGCCGACCGTCTCGATGACCAGGGTCGCCAGCATGCAGCCGACCTGGGCGGAGCGTTCCAGGCCGACGCCCCAGGCGAGGCCGGAGAGGAAACCGGCCCGGAAGGCGTCGCCGACGCCGGTGGGGTCGGCCTTGCGCTCCTCCTCCGGGCAGGCGACCTCGATCGGGTCGTGGCCGGTGCGCTCGATGCGGACCCCGCGGGCGCCGAGGGTGGTGACCCGGTGGCCGACCTTGGCGAGGATCTCCTCGTCGCTCCAGCCGGTCTTGGTCTCGATGAGCCCCTTCTCGTACTCGTTGGAGAAGAGGTACGTGGCGCCGTCGAGCAGGATCCGGATCTCGTCGCCGTCCATGCGCGCGATCTGCTGCGAGAAGTCCGCGGCGAACGGGATGGAGCGGACGCGGCACTCCTCGGTGTGCCGGAGCATCGCCTCGGGGTCGTCGGCTCCGATGGAGACCAGGTCCAGTCCGCCCACCCGGTCGGCGACGCTCTGCAGCTCGATCAGCCTGGCCTCGCTCATCGCGCCGGTGTAGAAGGAGCCGATCTGGTTGTGGTCGGTGTCCGTGGTGCAGACGAAGCGGGCCGTGTGCAGGACCTCGGAGATACGGACCGAACCGGTGTCGACCCCGTGCCGGTCGAGCCAGGCGCGGTAGTCGTCGAAGTCGGCCCCGGCGGCGCCGACCAGGATCGGCCGGGTGCCGAGGACGCCCATACCGAAGGCGATGTTGGCGGCGACCCCGCCGCGGCGTACGTCGAGGTTGTCGACCAGGAAGGAGAGCGAGACCGTGTGCAGCTGGTCCGCGACGAGCTGGTCGGCGAAGCGGCCGGGGAAGGTCATCAGATGGTCGGTGGCGATGGATCCGGTGACTGCGATACGCACGGGGAGGATGCTCCTGCGGGAGAAGGAGGGGGGCGCGGGGCGCCCTCCGGGACGGCATGACAGTTCACGCTACCCGGTGGCGCCATGCACAGGAAAAGGTGAAAACTACCCGATAGTAGGGCTTACCAGTCGAGTGCTGTCGTGCATACGGTGCGGGCATGTCGAACAACATCGCTCCGCGTGAGTCCGAATTGAACCTGGCCGAACTGCGCGGTGACTGCGCACGGATGGCACCGCACTGGGTCGTACCCGCGAAGGCCGGCTCCGAGCCGGTGGCGCCGTCCCGTATCCACGGAGTGACCGTCCCGCCCTCCTCGGCACGGATGGTCGACGCCATGTCCGATTACGGGAACTGACCCGCTCCCCGGTGCGGGGCGGTCACCGCCCCGCACCCGCGCGGTGGAACCGCACGCTCCCTCGCCCCGTCCCACCGTCGTCCCCGCTGGGGGGCCAGGAGACGCGGCCGAAGGAGAGATCCGGTGGACACCGAGCAACCCGAGAACGATGTGACCGGCTCCCGGCGGCGTTCACCGCTGGTGGTGGCCTCGGTCGCGGCGGCCGTCCTGCTGGCGGGCGGCGGCGTCGCCTTCTGGGCGTCGCACACCCCGGGCAAAGCCGCCCCCGGGGGCACCGGCGCCACGGCCCCTTCGCCCCTGGCCCTGGACGTCGCGGCGGACGGTTCGGCCCCGCCCGGCATCGCCCCCGGTGAGCCCGATCCGCGCGGCGGCCGTGTCGTCCACCGCGCGGTGGGTGAGCTGCCGGAGGGGCCCGGCAGGGCGGGTGTGTACCGCGCCGGGGGCCCGGTCACCGCGGACGAGGTGGCGCGCCTGGCGAAGGCCCTCGGACTCCCGGGGACCCCGCGCGCCGAGGGTGCGAGCTGGAAGGTGGGCGCCGGCGGGGACGGCTCCGGGCCGCTGCTGCGGGTGTCCGAGGAGGCGCCGGGCACCTGGTCCTTCTCCCGGTACGCCTCCGGCGGGCCGGACGCCTGCGAGCCCGGCGCCGTCTGCGGCGAGCGGGACCGCGGTCCGGCCACCGGGTCCCCGGTCGGCGAGGAGGAGGCGAAGGCCGCGGCCGCCCCGGTGCTGGAGGCCGTCGGCCAGGAGGGGGCGGCCCTGGACGCCGGGCAGCTGATGGGTTCCGTACGGGTGGTGAACGCCGATCCGGTGGTCGGCGGGCTCCCCACGTACGGCTGGACGACCGGGATCCAGGTGGGTCCGGACGGCGAGGTCGTCGGCGGCAGCGGCAGCCTGAAGGCCCTGGAGAAGGCGGACGACTATCCCGTGGTGGGTGCCGGGGAGGCGCTGGAGCAGCTGAACGCGGAGAGCCGGCGGAGCGCGAAGACCGGTATCGGCGGCTGCGCGACCCCAGTACCGCACCAGGAGGGCGGACAGCCCCCGGCCCGCTGCGGCACCGGGCCGGCGGACGGGGGCGGTGAGGCGGTCACCGTGGCGGTCGAGAAGGCGGTGTTCGGGCTCTCCGCGCAGTACGCGGACGGGCGGCAGGTCCTCGTACCGTCGTGGATCTTCTCCGTCCGGCAGGAGCCGGGCGGTGCCGCCGGCACGGTGGTGCGGGTGGCGGTGGACCCCGCCCACCTGGAGCGGGAGCGCACCCCGGCGCCGCAGCCCACCTCGGGCACGGGGGACACCGGTTCCGGGGAGCGGCGGGTGCTCGCCTACAGCGCGGAGGGCCGGACGCTGGACGTGACCTTCTGGGGCGGGGTGTGCAGCACGTACACGGCCGAGGCCGAGGAGGACGCCTCCGCGGTCCGGGTCCGGATCACGGAGTCGGAGCGGGAGCCCGGCAGGCCCTGCATCCTCGTCGCGAAGGAGCTGACCCGCACGGTGGCCCTGGACGCGCCGCTGGACGGCCGGAAGGTCGTGGACGCGGTGACCGGCGCGGAGATCCCGCGCGGCTGACGCGCGGGGGTACGGCGGCGGCGGCGCTCCCCGGGGTGGGGGGCGCCGCCGCCGTCGTCGCGGGTGTGCGGCTCAGCTGAAGGAGTCACCGCAGGCGCAGGAGCCGGTGGCGTTCGGGTTGTCGATCGTGAAGCCCTGCTTCTCGATGGTGTCGACGAAGTCGACGGAGGCACCGCCCAGGTAGGGGGCGCTCATCCGGTCGGTGACGACCTTGACGCCGTCGAAGTCCTTCACGACGTCCCCGTCGAGCGAGCGCTCGTCGAAGAAGAGCTGGTAGCGCAGGCCGGAGCAGCCTCCGGGCTGGACGGCGACGCGCAGCGCGAGGTCGTCACGGCCTTCCTGCTCCAGCAGGGCCTTGACCTTGGCTGCGGCGGCGTCGGACAGGAGGATGCCGTCGCTCACGGTGGTGGTCTCGTCCGATACGGACATCTGCTTCTCTCCCGGGTTGTACGGACTGGTTGCCGACGGTGCAACCGCCGGAGCCGCGGATTCATTCCGGGCCGGGCGCGTCACTTGTGTCTTCATGCTCGCACACCGCCCGGGCGGGGGATGCGTCACATCGACGCTATCGGCATCGTCAAGCCGTGGGTGCAGCGGCTATGATAGATAACGTCAAATAGACGAAAAGGCGCTACGGCGCGGGCCCTGCTCCACCGAGCGGCTTCGCCGCGTGTATCGATGACAAGAAAGGGTGCGTGTCGTGACCACCGCCCAGTCCCTGGATGTCCAGCCGACCCCCCTCGCGCTGCTGCTTCTCGGCCGCGAGGCCGACCCGCGCAGCGAGCGCGGCGTCGAATGCCCCGGTGACCTGCCCTCCCCCTCCGACCCGGACCTGGTGGAGCGCGCCCGTGCCGCGAAGGAGAAGCTGGGTGACAAGGTGTTCGTCCTCGGACACCACTACCAGCGCGACAAGGTCATCCAGTTCGCCGACGTCACCGGCGACTCCTTCAAGCTGGCGCGGGACGCGGCGGCGCGGCCCGAGGCCGAGTACATCGTCTTCTGCGGTGTGCACTTCATGGCCGAGTCCGCGGACATCCTGACCGGTGACGACCAGAAGGTCGTGCTCCCGGACCTCGCGGCGGGCTGCTCGATGGCCGACATGGCCACCGCCGAGCAGGTCGCCGAGTGCTGGGACGTGCTGACCGAGGCGGGCGTCGCGGACCAGGTCGTCCCGGTCTCGTACATGAACTCCTCCGCCGACATCAAGGCCTTCACCGGCCGGCACGGCGGCACGATCTGCACCTCCTCCAACGCGGAGCGGGCGCTGGGGTGGGCCTTCGAGCAGAGGGAGCCCTCGGCGGGCAAGGTCCTCTTCCTGCCCGACCAGCACCTGGGGCGCAACACCGCCGTCCGCGATCTGGGGATGTCCCTGGAGGACTGCGTCGTCTACAACCCGCACAAGCCGAACGGCGGGCTGAGCGCCGGGCAGCTGCGTGACGCGAAGATGATCCTGTGGCGCGGCCACTGCTCGGTGCACGGGCGTTTCTCGGTGGAGTCCGTGAACGACGTGCGCGAGCGGATCCCGGGCGTGAACGTGCTGGTGCACCCGGAGTGCAAGCACGAGGTGGTGGCGGCCGCGGACTACGTGGGCTCCACGGAGTACATCATCAAGGCCCTGGAGGCGGCTCCGGCCGGCTCGAAGTGGGCGATCGGTACGGAGCTGAACCTGGTACGCCGGCTGGCGAACCGTTTCGCCGCGGAGGACAAGGAGATCGTCTTCCTCGACAAGACGGTCTGCTTCTGCTCGACGATGAACCGCATCGACCTGCCGCACCTGGTGTGGACGCTGGAGTCGCTGGCCGAGGGCAGCCTGGTCAACCGCATCCAGGTGGACCCGGAGACGGAGAAGTACGCCAAGCTGGCGCTGGAGCGGATGCTGGCGCTGCCGTAGGCGTCGCGGCGGGCGGACCGGACGGGCCCGGTGAGCCGGATATCGGCTCATCGGGCCCGTGGTGTCCCCGCCGCTCAGTAGCCTGCTGTCTCCAGCGGCGGTGACGGGGGGACAGGGCGTATGACACAGCGCAGCCGGGTCGAGGACATGGTGGTCGTCGTGCCGGGCATTCTGGGCAGCCGGCTGGCGGACGCGGGCGGCCACGAGGTCTGGGGGCTGTCCGGCGCGCCCCTGCTCCGGGGCATCCGTACGTTCGGCAGGTCCGTCACCGGCCTCACGCTCCCCCGGGACCTGGGCGACGCCCATCCGGGGGACGGGGTGCGGCCCGTCGGGCTGATGCGCGATCTGCACGCGCTGCCCGGCGTCGGCGCCCTGGTCGACGGGTACAGCGGACTGCTCGACTGGCTGGAGCGGCACTTCACCCTCCGGCGGCGCCTTTCGGGCGACGCCCCCGGCACACCGGTCAACCTGGTCGGTTTCGCGTACGACTGGCG
Organism: Streptomyces nitrosporeus; assembly: GCF_008704555.1. Taxonomy (NCBI): domain Bacteria; kingdom Bacillati; phylum Actinomycetota; class Actinomycetes; order Kitasatosporales; family Streptomycetaceae; genus Streptomyces; species Streptomyces nitrosporeus. Next base: position 5,712,718 of record NZ_CP023702.1, on the reverse strand, counting down.
CCTCTCCTGCCGGTACAACGCGGACCGGCTGGCCGCCACCGTGAGCGAGGAGCTCGGCCGCTGGCGGGGGTCCCGGGCGGACCGGCGGGAGGCCCGGGTGGTCTTCCTCTGCCATTCCATGGGCGGCCTCGTCACCCGCCAGTACGTCGAGCGGTGCGGCGGCGCGGAGGTCACCCGGCGCGTGATCACCCTCGGCACCCCCTACCGGGGGTCGCTGG